>CP001627.1 GCA_000023185.1 Rhizobium leguminosarum bv. trifolii WSM1325
CTCTGAGATGTGCTCGCATAAGAGCAATTAAGCGCCGATACTTGCGGTTTGGCAATATATCGCGCTTGCGATTGAATCAATTTTAAGCTGTTATTGCGCGAGTGGCGGCGGGGAGAAAGCTATGAGGGCTACAGGTCGATACGGACTGGCAATTGCTTTGTTAGCATGGGTTATCGGGATTGCGTCACCCCCGGCGGTCGCGGCTCCGAACATCGTCTCCGGGTTGGAGGTTGGCTTAGGGGATTGTGTCACCGCCGACGTTCCCGGCGGGAGGGGCCTCCTTGATGCTGTCGCCAGCTCGGCCATTTCAGCCGGCATCAATCTCCTCGGCAACGCTCTTGCTGAAGCGGGCAAAGACGAGACGCGGAAGGCGATGGGATCACGCAATCTCGGCGGCGGAATGACGCCTTTCCCGCAGTGCATTCAAATCGTTCTAGGCAGATTTCGCACCGACGCGGCTAGCACCGGTTCAAATTGGCTGGAATCGATCAATAAAGGCGGGGATGCCAAGCTCGCTGCAAACGGCATCTGGCTGGCTGATAAGCCCGACTTCTTTCTCGAAGCCATGATTGTCCCAAGCGAAGATCGTGCAGCTGTCGCGATACGTCCTCTTCTGGCCGCGATGAACGAGCCGCAGGAAAGCAGTTTTTTCGGAACCAAGACGCGCAGCGTCGTCGCACTTTTCGCTTTTTCCAAGCCCGGCGAAAGCCCAAGCTTGGAGACCAATCCTTCGGCGGCGATCGAGATCGGTGCAATGGAGCCCGGCGACATCATTCGCTATCCTGTCGGCACCCCCGGCAAACCGTCGACACCTTATGAATCCGCTTGGTTTACTCTTTCGGATGCGGATGCGCGAGGCCCGATGACGCTCACCGCGGTGATATCGGAGACCAAAGCAGGCAACCCCCTCTTGTCCTTTCTGGGGACCGTTCTCAATGACGAGGCGGTGAAGAGTGCAGCGTCCGATAACGCCAAGGTCATGCTGCTCCCGGCAGCCCGACAACAGGCGAACACGGCGGCTGCCATAGAAAGCCAGAATGCAGCTGCCGATCAGATCGACACAAGCTTTGCCGATGCGGTGACAAAACTGGAATTATGTCATGGAGCCGGCGCCGATCTCAACAAGGCCGCAGAGGCACGTGCTGCCCTTCGCGCATATCTTGCGGCAAGCGCTGCCATGCCGGCCCATCCGGCCAAGATCGATGGCGCGGCGATCGATATTCTCGATCTCACCTCTCCCGAGACGATTGCGCAGAGCTGCAGCCAACTATTTGAGCGTCTGACGGGCAAGGTGCTGTAAGTGCGTGGACCTGTGACACACGAGGATGGCGGCCTGCCCTGAAGTGCGCCTAAGCAACGCCGGCGACCGTCAGGCCATACGCCCAGGGGTCGTCATTCCGCCCCGGATTGCCTACCGGTAATAGCGCAATCTCTGGTAGTGATTGCGAAGCAAAAGAATTTCTGCCGCCTTGAGTTGGTTATTGTGGGGAGCGAGATGATTGACGAAAAGGATTGGGTCGCCAAATGGGCCTAGGACGCCGAAAGCCTGATCAACCTGATGCCTGCCTACCAGATGAACCCCGACCCAGATCGGGCCGATCGTCCGCAACACCGCCTACGGAAAGAAGCAACTGGTCCATGCGCGCTGGGGACTGCCCTCGCCGCGCTTCGCACTTGAGAAGGCGGCCAAAGCCAAGGCCGAGAAACTTGCGGCGAAAGGCAAGCCATTCGATCTCGAAGAGCTGATCCGTATGGAGGCCGACCGCGGCACGACCAACGTGCGCAAGCTTAATTTTCCACACTGGAAACGATGGTTCGGCGTCGAAAGCCGAAGCCTCGTCCCGGTCACCAGTTTCGCGGAACCGGATCCGGCCAGCCAGGAGCAAGGCGGCAACGTGCCGAACGCCTGGTTCGCTCGCGACGAAGGTAAGCCGCTGATGTTCTTTTGCCGGCATCCACGTGCCGCAGTGGCAGAGTGTCCGAAAGGTCAGGGACGGTCTGACCACCGACGATCTCTATGGGTTTCTGACTACGGATCCCAACGACCTGATGAAACCCATCCATGAAAAGGCCATGCCGGTTCTGTTGCTGACGAAGGAAGAGACCGAAATCTGGATGCGGGCGCCCTGGCAAGAGGCCAAGGAACTGGCCCGTCCGTTACCGAATGACGCGCTGATCATTTCATCACGCGAACCGTACGGATCGACGGTTGTCTCGAAATCCGGAGAGCTGGTGGAACAGGGCAGTCTACTTTGACGCCTGAATTCGGGACTTGAATCGGAAAACGAAAAAGCCTGCCGCGGGAGGAGGTGCGGCAGGCTTCTCGAAATATTGAACAACGGCTGGGAGGAGGAGCGCCGCTGTTCCGTCAGGCGCCCCCCGGGAGGAGGAATGGGTCGCCTGAGACACGAAGCTCTGCGGGAGGAGGTGCATTGCTTCGTTGAGGTGAAGATATCAGAGGCTGCCTCGACGGCCAGCGCTCAGATCGCAGTGCAGCCATGCACTTGCTGCAATGCAATATAGATCCTGTGCTCATTTTTCCGCCATTATGGTCGAGACGCGGCTTTCGCTGTACTGGGCACGAAACCGAGAACGAATTCGATCACCTTAGCGGAGGACATTTCGCACGGCTTTAGTATCGGCCCAGGTCCAGCCAATCGATAAAGGTTGAAGCTGACGATATCGGTTCCGCTAAGCTCCTCGCCATAGAGCCAGATCCGTTTGCCATCCTCCGACCGCTTAACGGTCACGCCCCATGGTCGATTACCAAAATGTCCGTCGATATCACCGTCCGGCAATTTCGCAAGCGCGTCTTCGAACGTCGCCTGGATTGATGGAAGTGTTTTGCCGCCGGCGGTCATGGTGCCAGGCATTCGTCGCAGATCCCGCAGCCATCGTCATCCATGCTCAAGGCCGGACGTAATCTTCGACAGCACGGACATGTCGTTGCATCCGACGCACACGTGTCATCGCGGTCCGGCGGAAGAATTTCAATATAGAATTCCGACAGCATATCGGCCGCGCTTCGATCCATGGCGATGCTCCAGTTCGGGGTAAACTAGAGATAGTGAGCCTCGATGGTTGCACAAGCCGGCAAGAGATCGCAGTCGGAGACGATCCAATTGCGTCCACGTTGCGCGCTGCTATGTTGAGAGAGAATGGCAGGAATCACGGCGAGACCGGGTGGCAGCGACGGAACACGTCACGCGAAGCCGCCATCGATAAGCGAGACGACGATGGCTGATTTTTCCCACAAGACGGATATCGAGATCGATCAGTGGATCAGGAACTTTGAGAAACGCTGCCAGACCGAAGCCCCATTGTATCTCGAATTGCTCGAAGAACGGGGCCATCGCGCTGGAAGGCGGGCAGGCCTTGATCTTGAGAAGTCACTTGCAGCCCTGAAGCGGGCGGCCATCTCCGGAACCTGCATAAGCTACGGAGATTTGGCAAAAGCGAGCGGTGTCGAGTGGAGCAAGGCGCGACATCAGCTGAACGGAAAGAATGGACACCTCGACCGGCTTCTAGAAATCTGCCACGCCCGCAAACTGCCATTGCTGACGGCCATCTGCGTGAATCAAGGCAGCTTACAAGAGGGCGAGCTGGAGGAGAATGCGTTGAAAGGCTTTTCCGAAGGTGCGCGGCGTATTGGTAGGTCCTTCAGCGACGACCTAGATTTCCATCTCGCCTGCAGAGAGGAGTGCTGGAACTGGGGCCGAATGCAGTTGGGGTAGCGAAGTTCCATCTCTTCGTCAGGAGCAGGGGACCGATCAAAGAATCTTCAGAACAGGAACGCTGACGCATGCAATTGTCTCGGCTCGAGCTTTACAAGCGCGTAAGTGCCAGGCCTTTAAGCAAGCTTGCCGCGGAATTGGGTACGACCGGGACCGCCTTAGCTGCGGTGTGCAAGAAGTATCAGGTCCCCTATCCTGGTTCCGGATACTGGACGCGAAAATCCTTAGGTCTCCCAGTTGAGCTACCCGCATTGCCGGAAGCGCCTGATGAAGTGATCGAGATCACGCCGGCGATCTCGAAGCCCCGGCGACCGAGAACACCCAAGGATCAACCCTCGAAGGACAGGGCCCCAAAAAAAGCCCGCCGGATGGAACATCATCCACTTCTTTTTGGCGTCGAGGGGCATTTGCGTAAGTCGAGGGAGGTAAAAGACGGTGAGTTCCTGCGTCCTTACAAGCGGCTCCTCCCCGACTTGATTTCGTCGGAAGTCGCACTGCCAAGGACACTTCGTATCGCGAACGCCCTTTACCTCGCGCTGGATGAGCGGGGTTATCGCATTCACATCGCCCCGCAAAGCGATGACATTGGTCGGATTCTCGTGTCCGAACAGGAAGTTGAGCTCAAGGACCGGAAGTATGGACGCTATTATTCAAGCGGGATCTGGGGACCTGACCGAGCGACCATCTTTTACATCGACAGCGTGCCTATAGGCCTGGCCATCACGGAAATGACTGAAAGGGTGACGATGCGATACATCAACGGCGATTATTATCGGGAGGACAGCAAGCTCGTCCGGTCAATGAAACCGTGGCAGATGACGCATTCCTGGACGACGGAGCAGGACATGCCCTCCGGCCGCCTGAGGATAATCGCCTACTCTGCAAAGAAGGGTGTCGAGTGGTCGGCCAGATGGCAGGATGCGCAAGAGCAGCCCCTTGAAAAGGCCATGTCAACGATCGTCGAGACATTGCTGGCTTCGCACGATGACATTTTGCAGCTGATGATCGCCGAAGATGCAGCCGAAGCCAGGAGAAAGAAAGAGCGGGCGGAGGAATGGGAGCGCTACGAGCGACGAGAGGACGCTCGAAAGGTCGCGCAGGCTCTCTCAGACAGCCGGCAGCAGCTTGCCGAAACCATCGAGAAATGGGCAAAGGCGATGGCAGTAGAACGCTTCTTCGCTGACGCCGAGGAGCGTTTGAATAAACTCGACAACGAGCGTCGCCAACGCCTCGAAGAGCGGCTGGAGCTTGCGAGGGCCATGATGGGCAGCATCGATCCCCTGGACTTCATTGAAAATTGGAAGGCACCTGATGAGAGATACCGATCAAAGTATCGGGAAGATTAGAGCGCAGGCAAAGAGACGCTCGCCCACTGCTAGCTACAGGGTTTACCACTCTTCCGCCGAGGCCAAGCCTAGTCTCGAACAAAACGATGGAAGGCATTGGAGCTTTCAGCAACGCGCGCAAAAGCGAAAGGTCAGGATAGGCTGCCCCCGCCGGACCGCTCTGCGGACATTAACAAAGCTTGGCCATACGGCGCCAGCGATGGACCGGCTTTTGTTGGTTGATGCGGTCCAGCTCCCGTTGTAGCTTCGCTGCGAAATCGCGGCACGCTTAGATAGGATTGGAATTTCCATGGCAACCGGTACCGTCAAATTCTTTAATGACGACAAAGGCTTCGGCTTCATTACACCCGAGAATGGCGGACAGGACGTCTTCGTCCATGTGTCTGCACTGCAACGTGGCGGTTCACTGCGTGAAGGCGATAAGGTGAGCTTCGAAGTTGGACAGGATCGCAAAACCGGAAAGTCCAAAGCAGAGAATGTATCGGTCCTGTAACTCCAGGACGTTGTAACTATCCAGCCTGCCAACATCGTGTGGAGCATGGCCATAGGAAGAGGCTGACAGATGACCGGCACATCCGACACCTTGGCTCTCCTCATCGATGGCGATAACGCTTCGCCGAAGATCGTCAGCGGGCTCCTTGCGGAGATCGCCACCTATGGCACCGCCAGTGTGAGGCGCATCTATGGCGATTGGACCAAGCCAAATCTCAACGGCTGGAAAGAGTGCCTGCTGGAGCATTCAATTCAGCCCGTCCAGCAATTTGCCTACACGACGGGAAAGAATGCCACGGACGGCGCAATGATAATCGACGCGATGGACCTACTCTATACCGGCCGTTTTTCCGCATTCTGCATCGTTTCCAGCGATAGCGATTTCGCCAGGCTGGCGTCGCGCATCCGCGAACAGGGCGTCACAGTCTACGGCTTCGGTGAACGGAAGACACCGCGTCCGTTCATAACCGCATGCGACAAGTTCGTCTATTTCGATGTCCTCAACGCCAATTCAGTCGAGTCCGATTTACGGCAAGACGCGCGCCCGGCTGCCGCGGCGAAGGCCAAGGCAATACCGGCCAAGGTGCCGGCAAAACCTAGGCTCGACGCTGCCGCCTTAAAGATGTTGGAAAACGCCGTGATAGCATCAGCCGACGAAGACGGCCGCGCAAACCTGGCCCGTGTCGGCGCTCATCTTGCAAAACAATCATCAGATTTTGACGCCCGCAACTACGGTTTTGCCCGTCTCACCGACTTGGTCGAGGCGTCTGGCATCGTGGACGTGGAGCGAAGCGGCGACAGCCCAAAGATCGTCACGGTGCGCATGAAGGGGAAGGCAAGGCCAAGGTCTAACGGCTAGGCCCGATCGCGCATGAGACGAGGGCCGTTATATCGAGAATGTCCCGCTCCAATCACGTGCTGCCTCGATGAACTCGTTCGCATGAAAAAGACGCTTGATGATGCCACAACGGGGACTTTCCAGGGAAGAACTCTTCGCCCTTGTATGGGAGAAGCCGACCAGCGAGATCGCCAAGGAACTTGGCCTGTCGGACGTGGCCATAGGCAAGCTCTGCACAAAGTTGCAGGTCCCGAAGCCGCCTCGCGGATATTGGGCCCGCATGCAGGCCGGGCAACGACCACGCCGACCCGCCTTGGCTGCCTTCCGCGAGGAACTGGAAGCGAAGCGCCGCGACGAGCTGCGTGAGAAAACAGCGGAATCGCTTTCGAAACTGCAACGCCGGTTCCTTGAACTGGCGCTGGCGGAGCTGAACAGCAAAGGCGCCGGACTCGCTCCACCACTAGGCGCGAGGCCGTTAGTCAATCTTGATCGCGATGTCGCCGCTCAGGTCCTCCTGCTTATCCAAGGCCGGGGACAGGTTTGGGTGGAAGAGGGTCGCATTGCCACGCGATGGGGACCGTCCGTCCGAAACAGCGTCGGCAGGCTGGTTGAACGACTGCTGCCGCTTGCGCGGGAACAGCTCCTGGTGTTCGAGACCGAAAGTAAACGGACATCTTTTCGGGCGGACGGGCCGGTGATTTTCATCCGTCTGACCAAGCGTTTGCAGGCACGGGTCGTCGGACTGGCGAACATCGTCCGGGATCAGGATCTTCAGCATGTCGTCATGCCTCTTGTGGCGGCCGACCATGCCTGGTCCACACATCATCTCTATTCGCCGGAATCGCACCTGTTCCTCGACAGCTGGCTCTGTGTCTCGGCCCGCGAGATCTGGGTGGAATGGAACCGCAAGTCTTGGCGCGAGGAAGATCCGCCCGAGCGGCATGCCACCAATCGGATAGGGCTGAGCGACGTAATGCCAGTCGACTTCTTGCCTGGCTCGGACAAGGCGCTTTCTCCGGTAATCTCGGGAGTGGCAATCAAGCCGTACGCCGATCGCCTTCGCGCCGTGCAGGAGGCAGAGCGGGTCCATGAGATGATGAGCACCGCCGCGTACGCGATGCAGAAGGAGGTCCCAGGAGAGTTTCTTTCCGTGGTGGACCGATTGTGGTTTGGAGAGGAACGCCCCTTCCAGGCAGCGCGCGATGCTTTTCGGCATGTAGAAACAGAGCTGGAACGATGGGAGACCGAGCTTGAAGCGGAACGATCGGCGCTTGCCCGATCAATCCTCGGAATTGTGCCTGGAGACATCGCGACCTCCGAAAGCCGGGGCAAGCTCCTGCGGCTTTCGGTCACGAGCGTGACTCTTTACTCGAGCGGCGGCTGCGTCAGTTTCATGGTGTCCGGAATTCGCTTTCGAAAGGACGGAACGCTCGGCAAGTTGCAGGAAACGTTGAGTTTGTCTTTTGCCGACGAAAGGCAAACTTGATAGCGAGAGCGCGACTGTTTGACGGATGAAGGCGGATGCTGGCAAGCCTCTGAAATCCTGCCCGACGGCCCCGGTGCATCGTGCGCCACTTGAGTGAGCGCCTTGATGAGATATGAACCTTCGACGTGCCAATTCTCCAGGGCGTACTGGCGTCTCATCATATTGATCTCGTTTTGCTTCTATCGTGCCCGAGCGCGTGGTGTAGCTGTGCGTCATAGCCATCGCTCTTTTGCGGTAGAGTCGGTGCTTATGACCAACCTGAAGGATATTACCGATGGCTATGAAGCCCAGGCGCGCTGTTACACGATCGGGTCCGCAACCGGCAAAAGAGCCACCATCCTATCAAAGTCTCGAAGAAAACAGAAAATTCGTATTTGCCAGTGTATTCAGGAGAGATCCAACGGGGAAAAAAAATGGTAGACTTGGCAGACGAACTACGAGGGGTGCTTAAAGATCTTAAGGGCGCTAAAACCGCGACCCCGGTAACCATAAGAACATTCCTCTCCTGGTTTGGAATGCAACGCCGGACTGCATCCAATGTTGAATACATTAACTCTCAGCTCAAGGCAGCTGGTGTTCGTACTGTTCCAAACTATCTGGATATCTGGGTAGACACGCCCATTACTTTTGAGCTGACCGCTAAGCGCAGAGGCGATGGGCCTGACAGCACAGCGCCAGCACCAGCTGTCGAGAATTCCACGGACATAACATTCACCGATAGCAAATCGGCTGACGATCCATCATTCCGAATCGGTAAAATTGAATCTGCCAACCGCGCCCCGATTAGTGTCCGGCCAACCGCGAGTTTACAGGAGGCCATCACCTTGATGCTCGCTCGAAATTTCTCGCAATTACCAGTGATGACAACAGACCGAGAGGTCAAAGGGGTGATTAGCTGGGAATCTATCGGAGCGCGCAACATCACTAAGACGGATGGTACCCAAGCTCAGCATTTTATGGACGACGCGCAAGAAATTTCAGCATCAGCATCGCTGTTTGCAGGCATAAAAATTATATTAGATCATAATTATGTTTTGATACGCGCGTCGGACAAACGCATCGCAGGAATTGTCACATCAACAGATATCACTCACCAATTCGAGGAAACTAGCACACCATTCTTGCTACTCGCAGAAATAGAAAACCACCTGAGAGCTTTGATTTCAAAAAAACTCACGGTGATCGATATCAAGAAAGCATGTAGCGATGAATTTCTCCCCAAAGACTTCAAGAACGTCGCAGACCTCACCTTCGGTAATTACATCCGTATCCTTGAGAATGACGAGAACTGGGCGAAACTCGGACTTCAGCTCGATCGCGCAACTTTTTGTAGAGAACTGATTGAGGTTAATTCAATAAGGAACGACGTTATGCATTTCGATCCGGATCCCTTGACGTCCGAAAACATTTCTACACTTAGGAATGTTGCGAAGATGCTTGATCTTATAAGGAGCTTCGGGGGCTTTTGACGGAAACATCAATTTGGTCAATGCCAACCAAATTGTCTCCCCACTTGACAGGTCTGCACAACCCACATCAGTTGCCTAAGCCCCCGGTCTTCCCAATAGACAGACTAGGTGCCTGAGCAATGGCGCGACCGGCGCTATGAGCGAGCCGACTTCGTTCGGCGTAAAGGCGGCTTGCACGTCGTCATCTACACGGATTCGATCTTATCAAAGAGCCTCCTACTTGCGGGGATATCTCATTGACGTGACAGGGATTGATGATGAAACCGAAATGGAGACGCCACCCATCCAATGCCCCGGTTAGCCTCATTTCCAAGGCCACTATTTCTGTGCCGACAGGTTGGTCAGTTGGCCCCGCGCACGCCTGCGAATACCAACCTGCGGGAGTATTCGTAATGGAGTGTTAGGAACCGTTTTGCTACAACGCGAGCCTGTGAGCTAACACGAATTGGAAAGATACTTTGTATGCGCGGTAAGCATAAAAGGTTTGTCGCTGCAAAGGAAATAAAGCGACCCTTGCCGAAGCTGACAATCCCGACCGATGTGCAAACTTTCGAGGATTACTTTGCACGGCTACAAATCCTGCAAAACCGCGCCGATACCCATATCTACTTCGACACGTCGTTTCTTGTCTGGTTAACGGGCGTATCCAGTGACGGCCGCGCAGAGCTACTCTCATGGCTGCACGCAATAGGGCAAAGCCGCATTCACATTCCTGTTTGGGCGGCTCATGAGTATTTCCGCCACCATGTCACAGGATTGATCTCCAATCAGCTGCAAGTGGTAGCGGGTAATCTTCGCACCGCTGCTAATGATTCCTATGCCGCTTTGCGGCCGTACCTGGATACCCCGGTAAGAGGAGAGCATCGGTCGCTGGCGGAAATTCATACAAATGTCCGAAAAACACTGATAGACGTCAAACGACTGGCCGGATTTGCATCCAAATGGAGCACTGAGCACTATCAGTCTCATGTGAACGACGTCTTTAAGATGATAAACGATTACGGCGTACAAAGCGGCTCTGTATTCGACAATCTGCATGACATCGAGATTCTGGAAAAAAGCCGCTATACCGGGAGAATTCCCCCTGGCTTCAAGGATCAAAAAAAGAAAGAGCGCGACGGTGTCGGCTCAAACAGCTTTGGTGACCTCGAGTTTTGGAGAGAGATCCTGCGGCATTCGAAAGATGTCCGCGCAAAATCCGTGATCATCCTCAGCAACGACCGCAAAAATGATTGGTTGATGGGTGCCCAGCCCGCGCCTACGATTGACCGCGAGGATGAAGTCATTGCAGCGAAGAGAAGTTGGAATCCCATCCCTCGCGCTCATCCTATGCTTTTATTCGAAGCGCACGCGTCCGCCGGCGTGGAAGAGCTTGTTCTGACCGATACCGTATATCTTGCCACATACTTCAAGAAGGCAGGAATTCCTTGCCAGTCTTTCTTCAATGCTGCGGTCGACGTTGAACTGCCCGAGCCCTCGGAGTTTGACAAAGACGTTCGCAAGGGTCTTAAAGCAACCGCCGCGATGGTCGGAAGCGAGCCCCGCGGAAAGAACGATGACATCCCTGCAGGAACGCTATTCAAAGACGGCCCCAATGTCCTGGTTGCTCCGCTTAAGTTGAACCTTGCCTTCACCACCAGCGGAAAGCTGGAGCATCCCCCTGGAAAGGCATTGGTTAAGGCAGTTCTGGACGACAATACTGAATCAAGAGGCATAATCAATTTCCTGCAACTGGAGCTGTTCAAGGCTGCAGACACCGGCACCTTGGTTTGGCTGGCGCGAGCCTTGGTTTCAAGAAGCCAAGCTGGCGATTCTCTTGCCGTCGCTCACTGCTCCGATCTCCTCGGGATGATAGACGAGCTACCGAGCGGGACCGCGACATGCCTTTACCTCGGCTTTCTAGCCGGCGCGTATTTCGATGGCGATGATCTACGCGCGCCACCGTCCGCTCCCATCTTTCAAGCCCTTTTGGGTCTTCAAGACCGACCGTTCGCTGCGCAGCCAATTGCCGTCATTACAGGAAAATTTCGCAAACTCCACAAAAAGCCCTTGTACTCACCAGACCCTGCAATGCCTGCGCTCCCTGTAACGGTGCAACTGAAAGACGTGTCTGGCGGCAGATCGTCTATCTTTGGACTACAGATCGGTGGCCTTGGAGTACTGGACGCAGCGCAGTCGGAGGAAGAACTCACTTTGTCCCATTTACTGGACGGACAGGGCAGCGCCACCGTGAGAAGCATCGCCGAGAGAGCGAGCCAGCTGTTAGGATTTCCTGTGGCGCAGTTACTAAACACCGCAGAGCTTGACCGCCAGGTCGAGTTCAGCCCGACAATAGGCCTGATAGCGCCGTCGGAAACCGTACTCTTGATCGATGAGTGAGATTATGACCGAAACTCCAGAAATCGGAACCGAGATCCCCAAAAAGGCTGATCCTTATTTCGGTGGCTTCATCCTCGAAACACTCACCATCGGAATGTACGGGGATTCAAAGAGCGCAATTCGAGAATATTTGCAAAACAGCTTCGATTCCCTGCTGCTGGCGATCGAGAAAAAAATTACGCAGGTAAGCGAGGCTCGCATCGACATCACCATGTCTGACTCGATGCTCGTTATACGCGACAATGGGATGGGGATTGGTTCCGCTAGGGCGGTGTCAGTGCTGACCTCGGTTGGCGCATCGCTGAAGGATTTTCGGTCCCAAGCCGGGTTCCGTGGCATCGGAAGGCTTGCAGGCATCGTCTTCTGCACCAACCTCAAATTCGTCACGAAGGCTCAAGGCGAAACTGTCCAGACAACGGTGACGTTCAATGCGAAGCAACTCAGGCAACAAATGTCGCCGTCGCACGGGGCAAAGTACACCCTTACGGAGCTGTTGGAAAAGAACATCACCGCCAGCCAGAGCGACGGCCACAAGCCAGACGAACACTATTTCGAAGTCAGGCTCGAGGGGCTGGTCAACCCACCGAAGGAGTGCTTGGATTCTTCGCTGATGTCGGACTTTGTCGGTCAGGTTGCACCGGTGGGTTACCGCGACGATTTTAGCTTTGCTGCGCAAATTCTAAAGGCTGGCGAGGAGCGCCGCTTCCCCTCAGCTTCGCAAAAGGATGCGACCAAGAAATCTCTGCTCGATCAAGTCCGAGTATTGATCAAGCGCGGCGACGAGGAGACCGACGTTCGCAAACCTTACCGAAACCAAGCAGCCGTCGGGAAAGACGATGTTCCGATTTATGACATCAAGATTTTTGATCCGCCTAGCCGTCGGTGGTGGGCCTGGATTGCTTTGAAGAAAGAGCCAGGCGTGTACAAAGACGACCGCGTCCGGGCGATGCGCGTGCGCATGCGAAACATCCAGATTGACGGCACCGAACTCATGGGAAAGCAATTCTCTTCCGTTGAAGGGGCTGCATCCTTTGGCAGATTCAATGACTGGTACGCGGGAGAAATTTTCGTGGACCCGACTTTTGTCATCCCGAACGCTCGTCGTGACGGCTTTGAGGAGGACGACAATTGGATAAAAATGCAGGGCGAGTTGGCCGACCTCTGCGCCGATTTGGGTCGGCAGGCCTATGACATTTCCAGGCGAGCACAGCTATCCATCCGAACCTTGGCGCGAAACACCAAAGAGATTGAAGAGAAAGGAAAGTCGATTGCGGCTGCCGGGACCGACACGGACAAGGTTATTGAGCTTTCGAACGCCGTGAATAAGCTGCAGCGCAAAGTTGGTCGGGCTCTACGGCATGCTGATCTGGAAACCAGTTCACAGCTGCGCTCGCTCGAGAACAAACTTCTCGATGTCAAAACCCGTGCCGTGCGAAATCTCGGGGTCTCTCAGCAAGTGGACCTCTCCGAAGTGCGGGAGCAAGCGCAGCTCGATATTATTTCCGAGCTAATGGCAGCTTTTCGAGAAAAGCTCGATCCGCCAACCTATTCAATGGTTGCCAAAATCGCGTCCGAGCTGCTGGGCTCGGACGATTTTTAGAAAGGACCACCCGATCGAGCTTAAAGTTGCTGTAGGATTTTGTCGACAAGCGATTTGGCCACGACGGTGTTGGTCGAGCATCGGTACACAAGGTCACAGAAACGTTTAAAGATCGCGCGCTCCTGTTCATCGAGCTGGTGGAACTCAACCGGCGTACCCGCCTCTGCCGCTACAGTGCTTAATCTCGTACGCAGCTCACTGAGTTCGGCAGACTTTTCCACAACGTCCTCGTCATCGAGGACACCGCTGCTCAGCGTTTTTTCCGCACGCGCGATACCGTCGTTGGCGCGCGTCTCGAACCGTGCACGCTCCTCATCGCTAATCGTACCCTGGGCAATAACGTCGGTTAGCTGATGGACGGACTGGAGTTGCAGCTCCACGTCTCGCAGCCATTTTCGTTTGATCGAGCTCGTGCGGCAAAGCCTTGAAATCTCGCGAGCAATCGGCGCAAGCTGATTGGTCAGGTTATGATAGTGGGCATTCTGCTCGAAATGGTCGCGCCGCCCGTTCGGAACTATTTTCCGATCGACGACGTGGATTTCACCGACAGCCCAAGCATTGAACCGAACTTCAGAAAATAGCTCTTCGAGGAGGTTATGTTCGCCAATTTGGACGTTTCCGGCACGCAGCCTCAACCCCTTTACCCCGACGCCATTTGGCAACGCGCCTTGATAGTCATGGTGGAGAACCCACACGATGGCCGCAAGCTCACCATCAATTGCCGAGATCTCACTGACGGACAGGCGATTGAATTGAATTGGAGGATGGTCGGCTGGCGTCAATACGTCGCGGTGTGGTCGAAATATTTGCCGCTCGCTCCCCTCTATCCAAATTTCCAAATCCCCAAGCCCAACCACCGGAGCAAGGATATCACGAATTTCTGAGCCGAATCGGAACTCGGGTGCGAATGGAACGGGAGCGACTTGGCCGAGATACTCATCGACAGCTGCAGGGCTCATCAACTTGTCACTTCGCAGCCGAACAACACCCCGCAATTCGACTTCGAAGAAGCGGTCCGGATAGTCAGCTTTCGGTTTCTTCCGTAAAATCGCGACGGATCGTATCAGGCTTTGAATATCGCCATCACCCTCGCGTAGCGCCGCCTTTAGCCGCTTACAATCCCATGTCAGTTCAGCCACACTATCATCCGACGCCGTGCGTGAGCGAAAAACCAGCTCTTGCGCGTAGCCTAGTCCGGCGAGGCGTCCGACGCCTCTAAAGCCTCTGGCGTTTGTCCCACGCTTCCCGCTGGCGCCGAGCGCGGCCATTTTTCGGGAAAAGTCTTCGTTTGAAAGGCCCGATCCATTGTCACGGATGCGGATACTCCGCGTCATTGGATCGATGGTTATTAGAACTTTCCCAGCCTCCTCGGCGGAAATTAAGCCGCGGCTGCGCGCGTCGTCGATTGCGTCTGCGGAGTTTTGTACATACTCGCGGTAGATTGTCATCGGGTCGATGTACATAGCGCTGGAAACTAGTTCCAACACATCCCGCCCAATGGTTATTTCCTCTAAAGGTTCGCTCTGGCCATCAGCTTTCGCAGCAAGAATTGCCGAACGGTTCAATCGTGTGGTGGCTTCCGTCGTCATGCAACAGCCCTTTGCTTTGGTGCGAGCTCTGCAGTGATAGCGATGCTCTCTTCCTCATAGTCCAAGCCGGCGTCCTCCACGCGCTCGTCTTCGGCGAGCCCGAGGTCCGACATGGCTTCCAGTCGAACCAGTTCCTTCTGCGTCGCCCAAATGGTGGTCAGCTCATCCTTGGAGACTGGGATATAGAACCGCAAAATCCGCCGGACTTTATCGTTGGCCGCAAAATCACTCAGCGTGACGAACTCGCGCGGATCGCGGGAGGACAACAGCTCCATCAGCTCTGCCCGCTCATAATTATCGAGAGAACTAAACTCGGCCTGAAATTCGTAGAGCTTATGATCCTGATCGTATCGCTCGTACCAGGTACGATTGAAGATGAAATCGTGCGGCATCATCAGGATGCGCGCATAGTCCTCGAACGTGTCGCCGAACGCGTGCTTGAAAAAGTCCGGCGCGCCACTGACGATACCGTGGGTTGCCTGCAACACGATCTGCATTGAACGCAGTTGATAGCGCGACCACTTCTCACCGATATGCCCACGATTGGGGCGATTTGTCGGCTGATAGCGCATCGGGAACGACCAGATACGAATGCCAAGCTCTTCGTTGAGGGTCACGTTCAAACGCATGCGCTCGAACAAATCCTCCGGACCGTCATGGAAATTGTACAGCATGTAGTTCGACAACTCTGTCAGCCCATATTCAGCGGCGTAGCGCACCGCATGCTCGTAGGGTTTTTTCACGCCCAGATGATCGAACGCGATGCGAAGCGGCTTAAGGCAAATGGTCGACAGTTCGCGCAAATACATCGGATCTTTGCACAGGATCCGAGCATCAACGCCCTGATTGAAGTCGACCCGGCGCTGAACGGCAACCTTGGCGCCCGGTCTCATGAGCTTTGCTCCCGGAACGAATCCGAGGTCACGGATTTCAGCAATGATTTCCTTAAATCGCGCCGAGGCGACAACATTGTTGTCCATGAGGATAAGATCCTTTTTCGGACCGTAATGCTCGTCAATGGCACGCACCAGATCGGTCAGCGACTCCGTATCACGTTGCATGCCTTCAAGCTTCGGCACACCACAGAAATGGCATTTGCGAATGCAGCCGCGCGACGTATAGGCAAAATATGCATCCCGTACCGGATAACGGTAGTCGATCTGAGAAAGGATATCATAATCCGGGACGAGATCCTCAATCGGCCGGCCGTTTGTATCACTGGAATAGAGTTCTTCCGCAAATTCGTCGAGCTGCAGAGAGACCGCCGGTGCGTCCGACAGCAGTCCCTTGATAAACCTAATGCCGTGCCAGCGGCGCTCGTCCAAGAACCGCTCGTGCATGAGAGATGCTGCGATTCCGCCGACAAAGACTTTATCGGCCTGGCCGTTTGCCACTTCCAGCGCGAAATCGATCGATTGAGAGATCTTGAGGTATTCGAAGGAAAACAGCGTGGTAACGTAAATGCGGTCCCAGGCCTCGTTCATGACCGAACGATCCTCACCCTTGATGAAACGCACGTTGTCGCGCTTTCCCCGGGGGCCGTGATATTGGGCAATCTTCATCAGTCCAAGCGGCGGGTATTTGTTCTTGTAGCCCGGCTCGATAAGCAGGATTTTCTTATTAGCCATTGCTGACAACTTTCAAATGAGAGCGCTTGCGGGTTTCGCGGATATATTCGACGGCCTCGTTGACCCCACCCTCGCCGCCAAGTCCTTTCAGGCGGCCGGTCGTTGACCAGTCGATATCATAGGCAAAGTCAGCGAGGCGATTGACGAAATAGCCACGGTCCAGCTTGGCCCCATCCTCGGCCTCGTTGTAAAGATCGGCAGCGATGTCCATTAACGCGTATACGCCAACACCCTTGGTAAGGATGTGCTTGCGCGGCGTGCTCCACTGGGCAGGAAGCACCTCGGCAACTGCACGCCAAAAGGACATGACGATCTGCGTGACGGTTTCCGGTGAGCGCGTCTTGAGCGACCGGGTGGAGTTGAGAAATCGCTTTATGGCCTTTTGCATCGTCCGAAGCGACGCACGCCGGGTCATCCCGGAAGTGCTCTCTCCGCCGAGATCAAGCTGTCGGCACCAAGGCGAATCCGGGTCATTGTTCAGATGAAGAGCGATAAAGATTTCCGGGCGATCTTTCGCCAGGTCTCCAGCCAGGTGTGCATCATGAAAGTCCAGCAGACTGTTGCTCAGGCCTTTTGCCTTGCTGTTAATGGTACTGAAGACTTCCATCTCTTCTTTGAGACTGAGCCCCACGTAACACATAAACGGCAGCTGGATGTCGAGATCCTCAAGACAACCGAGCCTATGTTGGCAATCGACCTGCGCCATGATCTTGCCGGCGTCCAGCTCGATCTCTAACCGAGCCTGTCCAGGTCCGACATTCTCGACTTTCCAACCCTTTTCGTCAGGCCGCAGATTCAAAGTGAGGGGGATCGTCGAGGCGCCGGTCTGTCGAATGTACCGACGGAAATCTTGGCTGTGCTGCGAGTTGAAGCGACGCTGATAGCCAAGACCTGTGTCTTCGTTCAACACGTCGGCAAAGCTGTATCGATGCAGGAGTTTTGCCGGTGCAAATCCTAGGAGAACCGGCCTGTCGACCGAGACGCCAGTCGAGCAGTTGAGCCACATTGATTCCGCCATCGCACCCCTCAGCTGCAAAATCTGCATTCATTGGCTGCAGTTTCTGCATTTCGCGCGAGCAAGTCAAGTGCGAAAGAACACGCAGATTCGTCGTCCAGCTATTTCTTGGGGTTCAACTTCTGCGCCAGTGTATCAACCCGCCCTGAAAGCTTGCCGAGCTCAAACAGGATTTTCTTGCGGGTTTCATCCTGGGCGTGGTTGAGCGCTGATTCTGTCTCGGGTAGGGCAAGCCAATTGCGAAATTTGGTGATCTTCTTCAGGGGGGTGTTGTCAGCGCCCGCTTCGACGGCATGATCGAAGGCATCCTCGAACCCTTCGGTTCCATTGACGAACTTCTGCAACGCTTTCGGCGCCGAACAGATGATTGGCAGGCGGTCGCGGATATCGACGGCCTTCGCAATCTCGTCGCTCTTTATCTTTCCAACAACGAGGCTGTCGAAAGCCACATTTGCGAGGCGGGCCTTTCTGATTTTCGAGGACTTCAAATATTCGTCGTAATAGCTCCACTTCGCCGTGTCGGCTTCATCATGGTCGAGCATGAATTGATAAACGGCAATCAGATGTTCGACCTTGCGCTTTGAGAGACCAATTTCGATCGCCAACTTGCCGGTATCGACGTCATGGGTTTTATGGCGACGGTAAAGAAAGCCAGCTTGTTCGAAGGGGGCCCAATCCTTCTTTCCCTTGATATGGTATTGGCCCAACAGGGCAAAGATCAAAGCCTCATCAATGTCCTGCGGCAACAGCCGCACTTTCATGTATCCCCACTTTACAGGATCGTTTTTCGCGAGCGCTCGATAAGCTGCAAGTCGGCTATTGCCTTCCAGCACTTCCAGGGTGCCGGCCCGCACCACAACCGGATCTGTCAACCCTCCATCCCGCTTGATGTCTTGGATTAACGCTTTCACATGGTCCATATCAAGGAGTTTGCGCTCGATGTCGGCCTGGCTGGGTTCTTCGCCATCGGATCGCAGGATGGAATAGACACGCGGATTTTCCACGAAGAACTGCAGATGCTTCTGCGGCAAAGATCCGGTTTCGACAGGCACCTCAACCCCGCGTATTAGGATCGGTTCGCCAGCCTTTAGCGGATGCTTATCCATCGCGTTCATTCTTTCTCCTGCGTGTTGAGTCTTAGCACCTCGCGGATCATGTCGGCGAAGGCGTAGTCTGCGCGTTTATCATATTCCTCGCGGTCGATGTCGCCCTGCCCCAATTGTGCGGCCAGATGCTTGGCGGACAAAAGCGCGTCGACCCAGGCATCGACCGTATCCATGCCGATTAAATTGGTAACGAAGCAGGGCTTATCCTGCGAAATCCGATGAATTCGGTCCTGGGCCTGCAGATAATCGTCGAGGCTGAAGCTGCGATCGTAAAAGACAGCATGGTTGGCGACGGTGAGTGTCAGCCCTTCCTTCGCCGCACCCGGTGTTGCGACTAGGACTCTGGTTTGAGGATCCGTCTTGAAGGCAGTCAAGGCTTCCTCGCGCTTGGCAATCTCGATGCCGCCATGAACCAATACTGCTCCAAATTCTCCAAGGTGGCGACACAGCGCCTCGGCATTCATCGTAAAATTGGTCCAGACAACGATCTTTTCCCGAGCATCGATGGCGCTTGTCACGAGCTCATCGAGAGCACGCATCTTGCCCGGCACGGACCTGTAAGCCTGGTCGACCATCGCCGGATTGGAAGCGACTTGGACCAGTCGCAGTAACCGCTTGAGGATGTCCTCGGCGTCATCCAGAACGGGGCGTCCCTGCCGCACGACGATTGCCGCCAGTTCATCGCGGAACTGGGCATATATTTCCGCCTGCCGCGGTTCGAGTTCGCATTCCAGATTGCGTATCGTTTTGTCCGGCAGCTTTAGCCCTGCGGTCTTTTTGGTCTCTCTGACTGAAAACGGCCGAACCTTCTCGAAGACCGCCTCAAGTTCGTCTGCGAAGGCTTGGGCTCGCCTATCGTCGTTGCGAAGCTCATTACTTAGGTCCAAGTCCCGCTTGAAAGCTGCAAATTCGTCGCCGAGGCTCTCTCCAAGATCAAGAAACTTGATCTGTGACCATAGGTCATACGGCCGGTTTGCGACAGGCGTTCCCGTCATGATCACTCGGCGAACAAATCCAGAAGCGAGCACATGCGCTGCCTGGCTGATCTCGGCTTCCGGGTTCTTTATCTTGTGAGCCTCGTCAAGAATCGCGGCGACCTTGCGCGTTTTTAAAAACAGTTCCAGCCGCTTTCTCTCCGAAACGATGGCTTCGTAATGCATGAGATAGAGGCGGGCCGGACTATTAAACGCATAGAAATTTGCGTTCCGGTCCTGGCCCAATATTCGCGGGCGAAGATGGCTGTGATCGGCAATCTCGTTGCGCCAGTTCTCAATAAGGCTCTTCTTGGTGACGATCAGGACGGAGTCCGCTACGTCGTTGGCAAGCCAAAACAACGCGAGATCAAGGCCGATCTTCGTCTTGCCCAAGCCTTGTTCGTGAAAAACCGCGGCATAGGGAAGGTCCTTTACGGCAGCGAACGCCTCCATTTGATGCGGGAAGGCCGAGCGTTTGGCGTCAAGGCTTGCGGCTTTCTGTATCCTCAGCATGGCGACCTCAGCAAACTACAGCCCTCATACGGTCAATAACAACGGTCCGAGTCTGAGCCTCAATGAACGGCGCCTTGAGCTGTGATAATAGCCGGCGTGCCGTCGCCGCCGCGCTCAACGGTACGCTCAAGACGAAAATACCATTCGGCGTTTGCGACAAATAGCCGAGGAAGGCCTGGATTTGGACGCGTGTATGGTCGGTCTCAAGATCGGCCTTCGTCTTCGCCTCACCGATCAGCGTTGCCGTTGTTGGGACGTCCGTGGCATACAAATCAGGAACGTAGCCATTGATCCTTGGCGGCCGTTCGCCTCTGACCGGTCGGACGGCGTCATTCCGTAAGCAAAGGTTGCTTCGTTGGCCGAGTTCGATTTCGGCATAAACAATCAATGCATCGACCAATCTGGCATGGACGGCTGTCTCACCCATAACATCAGCCCAGTTTGAGGCTTAATACCAATTTGCTCAGTTCCGCCTGAGCGTCGATCAACGCCTGAGCCGTTTCACCGCCGGGGTCGGCTTCAATACGCTGATGCTCATCGTAGCGAAGAGCCGCAATCTGGGTCACCAGTGCCCGAGCAAGCTGTCCGAGTTGAGCCTCCTGCAGCGTTTTCGTCAGGTCCGGCTTTTCAAGGACAGCTTCCGCTTTCTTGATACCGTCCTTGAGGAATATTTCTCGGGCTTTTTCATTGCGCAAAACGCGAGGCAAGACGCGCACCTTTTGCAAGGGGTGCAATTTACCGCCGTGGATCCACCGCGCAAAATCGAAACAATCGAAGCCGGCTTGATTGATTGCCTGCTTTATCCCTGCTTTTTGTAACTCCACAAAGCCGCTGAAGCGTGTTGTGTCGAACTCCCCATCTTCCCCCACTACGGGGCGGTAATACTTTTCAATGTCGGCGTAGGCGTTGATGCTCTCAAGCACCTCAGACTGGCGTCCGCCGCAATAATCAACGATGGTGGCAAAGGGAAGGTGCTCCTGCGTCCTCAGCTCGTAAAGATATTTCGCCTTCGAATATGGATCCCATGGTCGGGTTCCCACCAGGTGTATCTGAAGCCTGATCGCATGAACGGACGCCTCGTCAATCTCGTCATGAACGAGCGACGGAATATGCGTCCAGCTGCCTTTGACACCATCGTCGAGGAAGCTTTTATAGAGCGCCACCCTGGTGTTGCCTTCGACGCAGACAAGCGTGCCATCGGCCCGGCGATTGAGGATCACCGGCTGGATAATGCCGCCGTTCGTCAGGATGGATTGCTTCAGCTTTTCGAATGTGGTGCTGCTTGAACTGCCTGGCTCTTCCTCGTTACCGGCTCCGAGCGCCAGGTAGATCGCCTCGGGTGAGGGATTGTCTCCGTACATTTCAAGGAACTTGCGGATGCGGGGGTTTGAGCGATCGAGCTCGATCGTGTCCACTGCAATATTTTGATGTGTACCCGCATTGACCAATTTGATTCTCCCCCCGCTGTTGCTAGACATTTTAGTGTTGACCTGCAGGCGATTCCAAGCAGCAACATGAGTCCGGCCGCAACTTTTAGTGGACAGCATTAACATAGCGGGCACAGTGCCGCAGAATAACTACCGGCACCGTGGTGAATTGCCATGGTTGGCCTGAGGTTTGGGGGGTAAGCTTGAGCGAGCATGAAGCGCAGATCGAAGCAGTGGCAAACGAAAGCCTCGAAAGCTTCGCAATGATATCCGGTACGGCTCGCGACCATTTGGAAGCTGCACGTGCGCCATCTATTCAAATTGCCGATAACAGCTGGACCAATCCGAATGCTGACCAAAACCGCAGGCGTATCGACCAAGAGAACGCCGAAACTCATCGTTTGCTGATCGAAGAACCCGCCATTGCCCGGGTGAGGGTCACCGATGAGGACGGTGCGACCACCGATTATTACATCTGCCGCACGAGCCCCGTCCCCCTCACAAACAAGGGCATAAAGCTTGCCAGTTATCGCTCCCCGGTTGGTAGGCTCGCCTCGCTTCCTGTCGGCTCGGATCATACCCTTTTTAGAGACGGCCGCCCCGTTACGGTCGAAGTCGTGGAATTTGCCCGCTTCCAGCCACGAGTAGTCGATGGCCAATGGGATGCGCATAACGCCGTTGTCGCCGGGGGCGACTATGGTCCACTGAGCATCGAATCGTTCCGCCGGTGGCTGGAGCGGATCCTGCCCGATGTCGATGCGAGTGTGCTCGACGCCTTGCTGGAAGAAGAAAATGCAGCCGCCATTATCCGCGCGGGCTTGCATCGAAGCGTCATTACCAGAATGGATCTGCGCGACCAGCCGTTGCTCGACCAGTACCAGGACGAAATTTTCCGCCTTCCGCTAAACAGCAGGCTGCTTTTGCTGGGCGCTCCGGGAACCGGCAAAACGACGACCCTGATCAAAAGGCTCGGCCAAAAGCTTGATATCGCCTTCCTCGAAGAGGACGAGCGCCGCGCCATTGGCGCGACATCGCCGAGCCGTGAAAGTGATTACGCTCGCGACTGGATCATGTTTACCCCAACTGAACTCCTGAAACTCTACGTCAAGGAGGCATTCAATCGCGAAGAAATCCCAGCGCCCGACGACCGCATCAGCACCTGGTCAGACTACCGCGAGGAACTCGCGAGGAACACTTTCCCCATCCTCCGCTCGACCTCTAATTCAAGCAGCTATGTTCTGAAGGACAACGCGCTGACATTGGGGCCGGGATCTCAGGATGATGCGATTGCCTGGTTCGAGGATTTTGACCAATGGCAAAGGGCAGCGTTCTGGGATGAGATGCGCAGTTCCGCAACAGCTTTGAGCGAACAGGCCGCGCCCGATGTCGCCCAGGTCGGGGCACGACTTTCTTCTGCCATCGGTCCGCAAGGGAGCGAAAGCACGCAGGTATTTGTCAGTCTCCTTCCCATTGCCGAAGACATCAGGGCCATGGTGGAGGCGCGCAAGGCCGCCACAGACACCGAATTGAAAAAGTCCCTGAACCTGCAGGTTAACCGGGACAGGGGCTTTCTCGACAGTTTTGGAGCCTTCATCGAAGGCTTGTCCGATGTGACTGACGACGCGGATGATCAGGACGAAGATGAAGAGGAGACAAACCAGCCGCGCGTCGGCAGAGCGGCTGCGATGAACCACTATCTCCGGGTCCTGCGGACGCAGGCGCGAGCACGCGCGCGTCGAAGGAATGTTCCGAAAGCCAGCCGTACCGGCCGCATTATCGATTGGCTTGCCGGCCGGATGCCGGCCGACCCGGATTTGCAGCGCATCGGAGAAAGTCTCGTGGTGCAATCCGCACTCAGATGGTTCGTCAATCCGGTGCGCCGCTACGTCGACGGTGTCCCGCAACGCTATCGCCGCTTTCGCCGCATCAGGCAGGCAGAGGGATTGTGGTTCGCTCCGGACGGACATGCAGTGACGGACCTTCATCCCCTGGAAGCAGATCTCATCCTGCTCGCCATGATGCGCAGTTCAGACGAACTCGTGCGCCGAGCCCGACGGCTTGATACGCCGGAAAATCCGGCTCAGCGGATTCTGACGCGCATGAGCGAACTTTACCGGACTCAAGTCCTCGTTGACGAGGCAACGGACTTTTCTCCCATACAGCTTGCCTGCATGTCGATGCTCGCCCGACCCGTGAGCCGTTCGTTCTTTGCTTGCGGTGACTTCAACCAGCGGGTAACGGCATGGGGGACCCGGTCGCTCGAGCAAATGAAATGGGTGTTGCCAGATATTGATAATCGGTATGTTTCAATTGCCTATCGGCAAAGCAAAAAACTTCACGCCCTAGCCCGCCAACTAGTCGCCCTTGATGGAGATAGTGCCGCGGAAGTTGCCCTTTCTGACTTCGCTGACAACGAAGGCGTATCGCCGGTCCTGGGAACGGGAATGAGTGACCTTGCAGAAACGGCACGCTGGCTCGCAAACCGGATCATTGAAATCGAGGAGACCGTTCGCGAACTCCCGTCCATTGCCGTTCTAGTCAACAGTGAAGTTGATGTCCGCCCGATTGCCGACGCTCTGGGAGAGGTTCTCCTGGATAATAACATTCGCGTCATCCCGTGCCCCGATGGTCAAGTCCGCGGTCGAGAGGGCGCAGTCCGGGTCTTCAATGTCGAACATATTAAGGGGCTTGAGTTCGAGGCCGTCTTTTTCGTGGGCGTCGACACATTAGCGGCCAATTTACCCGACCTATTCGACAAGTACCTGTATGTCGGGGCAACACGTGCGGCATCGTATCTGGGGTTGACCTGCGATCAATTTTTGCCGGATCGTGTCAAACACCTCGAACCGCTCTTTGAGCAGAAATGGTAGGGTGGTGAATTCGGTCCGGGAAAGTAGCGGTTGTCTTGGAATAGATTACAAAATCCCCCACGCCCGAAACCTCCCCCTCCCCGTCATCTCCCTCAGCCCCAGCTCGCCCACAATCCGCCGCGCCGCCTGCGGCGTGACGCCGAGCGTCTTCGCCACCATCTTCGCCGACACCAGGGGCCGTGCCATCACCAGGCCAACGAGCTCCGGCAATTTCGAAGACGTTCGTCGCCCCTCCAGCTTCCGCTCCATCATTTTGCGGGCCAGCGCCAGCCGGTCATGCTCCTTCAGCCCTATCTCGGCGGCCGCGATCAGCCCTTGGGCGATCGCCAGCAGCCGGGTCTCCCGATCACGATGCCTGCGCCGATCGACGGGTATGGTTTTCAGCCCGAGGTTGATGGCGACCAGATGGGCGCCGGTCATGATGCCGGCTTTGCGCAGGATCGAGGCGCACAAAAGCCGGCCGAGCCAGGGCGCATGCTGCAGCACCAAAATCTCGTTCCAGGCATCGAGGGCGACGATCGCCTGCAGCACCGCCGGCAGTTCTTGGGCCTGCCGCAACACAGCACGCCATTTCTCCAGCCGCTCCTCCTCGTCCCAGTCGAGATCATAGACCAGCGGATCCTTTTCGGCAGCACGGCTTGGACGCTTAGCGTCCTCGATCGCGGCTTCGGATCGAGCAAGCACCGCATCGATAGCGGCATAGTCGACGCCGGGCAGATTTTTCGCCTCGTCACTATCCTCCCCCTTCCCTTCCGGACCGGCCGCGACCGCGGGCCGAATGACGCGGGCCGTCCCCGCCTCGTCCCCGCCGCCCGACCTGATCTCCGAGGTTTTCCGCAGCGATCGGATACCCTCTACCGACGACGCCCAGTCCGGCGACTGCGCGGCGATGCGCCGGCGGGTGCGCAACACGTCGCGGGCGATTGTCAGCTCATGGGTCGGGGTGCGAATATCCCGCGTGGCGTCGTGGAGGACGAGGTCCTCGAGGTGAACCAGTTCGCCGTCAATCCACAGCGAGGCGCAGGCGTCGGTGAATTGGGATCGTTCGAGAAAGCCCGCCCCAACCGGCGAACGTGCAATCCGCTCGTCGAGACGCGTGAGCGCCACACCAGCGTCGAAAGCCGGTCGCATCAACGCTGTCATGCTGATTTTCGCAAGATCATAAGTCATTGAAATCATGGTAAACGATTTGCTAAAGGAACAC
The DNA here is from genome assembly GCA_000023185.1 of Rhizobium leguminosarum bv. trifolii WSM1325. Taxonomy (NCBI): domain Bacteria; kingdom Pseudomonadati; phylum Pseudomonadota; class Alphaproteobacteria; order Hyphomicrobiales; family Rhizobiaceae; genus Rhizobium; species Rhizobium leguminosarum. Next base: position 25,671 of record CP001627.1, read on the forward strand.
TAGTAGCTTATTACGGTTCCTCACATGGCATGGTTGGCGGTTGAGGCTCTAACCATCGATAAGTAACGTTTATCGGAAGTGATACGTACAGATGGATTGTACGCACGGGTTTACGGTGCTATCGTGCAGCTTGAGAGGCAAAATCGGAGCGCACGATGTCCCAGACCAGCTACAAGATCAGCGAAGCGCGGAAAAATTTCGCCGAGGTGCTCGAGCGCGCCAACCAGGGCGAAGAAATCATTATCATGCGGGGCAGTGAGATCTATGCCCGCATCGGCCCAGCCGATGGCGGCAAGCGCCCCTTCGGCTTGCTGCGCCAGCGCGGCCTGCCCGACGACCTGTTCGACGAGGTCGATGCCGAACAAGTGGCAATCGACGCCGGCGATTGGAACGATGATGTCGGCGTCTGGCAGGGTGGTCCATCCGAGCGCGAGCCCCAGCCATGAAGATTCTGCTCGACAGCCACGCTGTCTACTGGTGGACAATCGGTAGCGAGCGGCTGTCCGGGATGGCCCGGTCGCTGACCGAGGACAAGGCCAACAGCGTCCTCGTCAGCGCCGTGTCCTTCTACGAGCTCGACAACAAGATGCGTTTGAAAAAGCTCGATCTTAGGCCGCAGGAACTGCGCGCTGCCGTCGCTGACAGTGGCCTACAGACACTTGCCATCACCGACCTGCACGCCGAACTGGCGGCAAGCTTCGACTGGGATCACCGCGATCCCTGGGACCGCATTCTCGCCGCCCAGACGCGGTTGGAACATTGTGCCTTCGTGTCGCTCGACACCGCCTTCGATGCGGTGCTGCACGAACGGGTATGGTAAGGAGGTTGGTGATGATGATATTCGCTGATGTCCAGGAAGCCGCGGAACGCTTGGAGGAGCTCATCGAATTGGCCCGTCAGGACGAGGTCTATGTGTGCCGGGACGGACGACCTGTTGCAAGGCTCACCGCGTTTTCTTCGAGCCCTGTTCTCGGATCTGACCAGCCCACGAAGAGCCTTGGCGACGGGGTAGCGGCCGCTTCAGCCAGCAGGATCGCCGAGGCCGGAAGACCTTCTTCGCTCGATGATGTCTGGGCTATTGCTGCGACAGGCAGGCCGAAAGACGTGGATCTGACGTCCGCGCACGATGACTTCTACGACGCAGACGGCGCGCCGCGATGAGTGTCACGCATTCTGCATCCGTCACCAGCCGCGCCGAGGCCCTGGACACCATCGCAGCCGTGCTGCCGATCGACCGCCGTGACAAGCTCGCCGAGCTCTTGACCGACCAGGATGTCGAGACGCTGCGGCATCTCGTCAATGCCGGTATGGGCGACAACACGCTGCGGGCACTGACTTCCGACCTCGCCTATCTCGAAGCCTGGTCGCTTGCGGCGACGGGTAGCGCCCTGCCCTGGCCAGCGGCGGAGGCGCTGCTGCTTAAATTTGTCGCCCACCATCTGTGGGATCCGCAACGGCGCGAAAACGACCCCGAGCATGGCATGCCGGCCGATGTCGAAGACGTCTTGCGCTTTCGCGGCTTCCTGAGGTCTCTGGGGCCACACGCACCCGACACGGTGCGGCGGCGCCTCGCCAACTGGTCGACGCTGACCAAATGGCGCGGCCTCGACGGCGCCTTCACCTCCCCTGCCCTGAAGTCGGCGATCCGGCTGGCGGTGCGCGCCGTGCCGCGGCCACGCCGCCGCAAAAGCGCCAAGGCGGTCACCGGCGAGGTGCTGGCCAGGCTGCTCGCGACCTGCAGGAGTGACAGTTTGCGCGACGTTCGCGATCGGGCGATCCTAATGGTCGCCTTCGCCTCCGGCGGTCGTCGTCGCAGCGAAGTCGCGGGTCTGCGCCGGGAGCAACTGACGGTCGAGGCGCCGGTCACCGGTGAGGACGACATCCCCCTCCCCTCGCTCACCATCCATCTTGGCCGCACCAAGAATTCCGGTGCCAGCCAGGACGAGGTCGTCTATCTGACCGGCCGGCCGGTGGACGCGCTGAATGCCTGGTTGACGGCTGCAAAAGTCGACGGCGGCAGCGTGTTTCGAGCGATCGATCGCTGGGGCAATGTATCCCGACGGGCGCTCGACCCAAAAGCGGTCAACGATATCGTCAAGCGGCGGGTGGCAGAGGCTGGGCTGGAGCCTGGGGAGTTTTCGGCGCATGGACTTCGGTCGGGCTATCTGACGGAGGCTGCGAACCGCGGCATCCCGCTTCCCGAAGCCATGGAGCAATCGCGCCACCGCTCTGTGCAGCAGGCATCCAGCTACTATAACAACGCTACGCGGCGAAGCGGTCGCGCTGCTCGAATGCTCTAGGTGGCTCCATCTAAATGTCCGGTAATTTATCGGACATTATTCGACAGGCTTGAAAATGAAGAAGATTGCGCATAGAAATCTAGAAAGAACGCTATTTTTCTAGACGGAAATTATCGGAATGAGCCTCAGCATCAAGGATCCGGAAGCCCATCGCTTGGCGCAGGCGATCTCCCACGCCACGGGAGAAAGCATGACCCGCGTTGTCACCGAGGCGCTGCGCGAGCGGTTCGCGAAGATCGAACGGCGAAAGGGGCGTGCCAGCGTCGAGGAGCTCCTGGCGATCGCCGATCGCGCCGCAGCGCACGTCAAACGCCCCTATGTCGACCATGCCGAGTTCCTTTACGACGAGAACGGCCTGCCGAAATGATCATCGATACCTCGGCCCTGGTCGCAATCCTCTACCGTGAGCCCGAGGCGGCGAGTTTCGTTAAGATCATCCATGACGCGGAGCTCACGCGGATCAGCGTCGCCAATTACGTCGAGTTGTCGATGGTGGTCGAGGGTCAGCTCGGCCCCGACGGCATGCGCCAGGCCGAGGCCTTCTTCCGGCGCGCCGGCATCATCATCGAGCCTGTCACGCTCGAGCATTGCGAATTGGCAAGGCAGGCGTTTCTCGATTTCGGACAAGGTCGTCACAAGGCCGGTCTCAACTTTGGCGACTGCTTTGCCTATGCTCTGGCGAAAGCGTCCGGCGAGCCGCTGCTGTTCAAGGGCAACGATTTCGCTCAAACCGATGTCCGGGCGGCGTGATCATGGCGGAAGAGAGACTGCAGTCAGGAGTTGAGGCCCTACCGCCTGCGAATGAGCCCCTCCCCTGCCGCTGCCGCGATGGCTTTTCGCCCGTTGTTGCGTCCGGCGCAGCCGGCTTGGTGGATGGCACCCTCTTCGGCCTCTTCTTGGCACGAGAAGATTTTCCGCTGCCCCGATCGATGTCACGGGTGAAGGTATCCCACGATACGGTGTGGCAGTTCCTGCGGCGTGAGGGATTGCGGTTCAAAAAAACACTGTTCGCCCTTGACCGGGCGCGCGCTGACGTCGCGCAACGGCGACAGCGCTGGCGATCCTGGCAGTCTGGCCTCGATCCAAGACGGCTGGTCTTTATCGATGAAACCTGGATCAAGACCAACATGGCGGCGCTTCGAGGGTGGGGGCCGAAGGGCAAACGCCTGCGCAGCTTCGCCCCGCACGGACATTGGCGCACCCTGACTTTCCTCGGCGCGTTGCGCTGCGATCGGCTCACCGCACCCTGTGTCTTCGATGGACTCGATCAAGGGTGAGTGCTTTCGCGCCTATGTCGAGCAGCAACTCGTACCAGTGCTCAAACCCGGCGACATCGTCGTGATGGATAATCTCGTAGCAGCCTGCAGAGTTTTGCCCGAGCTTAGCTATCTATCGGCGCCGCCCGCACGGAGCCGAAGGCCTATCCAACTTTCCGCCCGGCCGGCGCATTTGCCCGCAGAAGCGCCATCAGCATTGGGCCGATCGCGAATTCGCCCTTTTCGCTTCGCCGCGTCAGGCCACGAAGATAGCCACCGGCCGAATTAATGTGGCCGCCTCGCTCCAGGATGCATGCCATTACGGTCGCGGCGTTTTCCGGACCCATCACATTGGCGGCCTCTTCGTAGGCCGATGGACTGACGCCCAGCATCGATCGAACGATGACGGCTGCGGCCATCAGATCGCGCCAGTTGCGGATTGCGCCATCCGGCCCATAGGCAAGGATTTCCGGGCAGGCTTGCAGAACCAGGCCGAGCGGGAAGGCTTTCAGTCCGCCACCATCATTGCGGACCCCCGGCCGTCGACTTTGCTCTTCCTCCGTCTGCGCGAAGGGATGGCCTGTCTCACCCCTTCCCTTCGCGGCCGTCACGGTCCCTCGGTCGTTGTCTGGCTCAGCTGTCGCGCCCTGCTTCGTTTCGAAGCCTGGTTCAACTTCAGAAATAGATTCGGGATTTGAATTCTGTATGTGACGCTCGATATAATCGGCATTGCCGCGCTGTTTTGTTGATTTAACCTGAATTTCCAGCTGGTTAAGGATATTTGTCCGCAGGCCCGTCAATTCATCCAGCAACAGTTCAAGCTGTGCTGTCGTCGGCGATCGCGGCAGGCCTTCGATCAGGTCCCGGAATTCGCGGTATAGGCCTTGCCAATCCCCAGGGATCTCTTCTTCAACGGCCGCTTCGATCAGTTTTGCAATGTCACGGCGGCAAAGGGTGATGCGTTCACGCAGACGCTGGACATGCAGCCGCTCAGCCATAACCTCGGCCGCGAGCTGTTCGATCTCGTCGGCACGGGCAAGGAGCGGCGCCAGCGAGAAGCCGAACGCCTCGTCGACCTCCCCTGCCCTGTCCCTGCGGACGTAACGCTTGCCGTTGGGGCTATCCTTGCGCAGCAGAAGACCTGCGTCGACGAGCGCGGCGAGATGACGCCGCACCGTCTGTTCGGCCATGCCATGCGTTCTGAGCGAAAGCTGGATATTCGACGGGAAGACGATCAAACCGTTTCCCTGGGCCAGTTCGTTCTTCGGATAAAAGCTCAAAAGCGCGTTGAGCACGGCAAGCGCCCGATCGCCAATGCCGAGCAGCGGCTTTGCTTCGCACAGCGCGCGAAACAATTTCCACTTATCGACAGACTGATCCGGTTTGATCTCCCCAGCCATGACCTGGCTTGCAAGCATGCCAAGCGTCATCGACCGCCGCCCGAAGGGCGTCGTTACACTTCCGGTTTCCATATCTTCCACCTCAACGAGGCAAAAGAAATCCGCTCACCAAAACGGCGCCAAAAACTCTTGACAGCGATTCTCGGAAGTGCGATTCTCGGAGGTGTTCAGGACTACGAGGAAAGCTTCCGCGACGGTGACGTTCGGGGGCTTTTTTCTTTTGCGCGTTATCTCCTATCCGAATTGTCAGCTGACAACCGGCCTAACTGCCTCATTTTCCCTCATTTTCCTCTTCGAACTCGGCGGCGAGGCCTACCAACCGCTGAGCCAGGAATTCCGAAAACGCCGCCGATTTGACGGTGATGCGAAAGGTTTTGCCGGACCGGGCCACCAAAGCAAGCGGCGCGCCGCCTTGGGTCCGGAGCGTTTGCTCGGCCCGCTGAGGTGCACTCTTCTCCTCTACCGCCTTCCAGATGACATCGAAGCGGCTGTTGGTCTCCAACGTCACGAAATCAGCAGCTCTGATGGCAGCCTGCGCCTTTTTCTGCCCGCCCGTCTCCCTGAATTTCTCGGCAAACGCCAACCAGCGCGGGCGTCCGACCTTGGGGGCCGGCCCGATGGCGAGAATGATCTCGGGATCGATCGTCTGAGCCACCTGCAGGAGCCTTGACGTTTCCGGCTTGTCTGTCGCCAGCGCCTTGGAAATCATGTCACGGCTGAAGCCATGCTCGTCCATGCGGCGTGCAAACAGTGCCCGCTCTATAAAACTCAAGTCGACACGCGGGCCATTCTCCTGACCCTGTGCGAGGATCAGCTCTTCATCGGTGAGCTTACGTACAACGGCCTTAACAGGAACCCCGATCTCTGCTGCCGCCCGCAGGCGCCGGTGGCCATAGGCGGCCTGGTAGTGCCCGGCCCTTGCCGGGTCCGGCCGCACCAGAATCGGAACCTGCTGTCCGCTTTCCTGGATAGACTGCTTCAATCGCTCGAACTCGGCATCCTTGTCGACCGGGATGCGGTCGCGGATGAAGGACATTTCGACCGCAGCCGGATCGATCTCCAGCACCTTGTCGCCGGAAGCCAGCGATTCCCGCAGTGCCTTGGCGGCGGCTGCTTCCTCTCCCAGCCGTCCAAGTGACAGGTTCATCGCCTTGACCGCTCCCGAAGGCCGATGCGGCTGTTGCACGCTTGGCACGTCCGGCCGTGTCGGTTCGACAGCGCCGACCATGCTCTTCAGGATGTCGCGTCCTTTTGGGCTCATGTCCTGCTCCATGCACTACGAATGAGTTGCTCGACCTCGGCATTGACGCTGTCGACGGATTCCACCCCGCGGTCATAGGTCTGGCGATGCATCGTGTCGCGTCCGGCCTCGTAGATCGTCTGTTTCGACAGGCCAGCATCCGAGACCGCTGTCGACTTGACCATCATCGAGGTCAGCACACGCTCGCCAAACAGGCTGCGCAGGAAGGCAACGATCTGCGCCTGCGGTCCATCATTGGACTCATAGCGGGTGACCAGATAGCGCATCCAGTCGTAATCAAGATTGCCGCCTGCCTGCTTGACCACGGCCAGAAGGTCGGAGGTCATCGTCAGGAACTGGTTCATCGACGCAACGTCGAGCATCTGCGGATGGACGGTGATAAGGACGGAGGTAGCGGCACAAAGAGCAGAGAGCGTCAGAAAGCCGAGGGTGGGGGGGCAATCGATGATGACGACATCGTAGCTCTGCTCCAGCGAATGCAGCGCATTGCCGACCCGCATGAAGAACATGTCCTTGTCGTCGCGGTTGGTGTCGGCGAGCGCCTTTGGCGTATCGTGTTCGAACTCGTGCAGTTCGAGATTGCCGGGAATGAGATCAAGCCCCGGAAAATAGGTCTGGCGAACGATGTCGGCTACGTCGCGGCGCGTTTCGTCATATTTGATGGCACCATAAAGCGTCTCGTTTTCGCCGACGTCAAATTCGGGTTGATATCCGAGCATCGCCGACATCGACGCCTGCGGATCGAGGTCGACGGCGAGCACGCGGTAGCCGCGAAGAGCCAGGAACTGCGCCAGGTGGATGGATGTCGTCGTCTTGCCGGAGCCACCTTTGAAATTGGTGACGGCGATCACCTGGAGATGGTCACCCGGCCGGCGCATCGGCAGATAGGACGGTTTGGTGCGCCCGAGATGGTGGCGCATCGCATGGATTTCCTCAAGCGAGAAGACCCGTCGACCGGCCGCCGTCTTTTCCGGATTGATGCTTTCCACCTGGGCGGCAAGGTGGCGAACATAGCTGTCGGTAACGCCGAGCAGCTTGGCAGTCTCGGTGCTGCTGAACCGCCGTAGCGATTTGCGGGCGTCGGGCGAAAACAACCGCTCGAACAGCACCTGCAATTGGCTGCTGAGCATCGTCGAGTCCTGCGCGATCGTCTCGTCGATCGAGACTCGACTCGCTCTCTTGGCTTTCTCAACAATCGCGGCCTTAGTCGGCATTCACGCAAATCCTGATAAATCGGGTCATTTTGCGCAAATGATCGTGAGTCTGCCGACTCCGTCAAGCGATTTCTTGGTTAGCCAATGGATAACAGACAGGATTCAACGAAAAAATCATGTGGAATTCCGGAATCTTAGCTCAATTGTCAGCTGACAATGGCGGCGGTGCCCGCACCCGTCGATGCCAGACGCTAACGCAGTTGCCGACTCACCGGAAAACAACATCCACTGCTTGAGCACGTCGGACCAGACAATCCGTTTCTCATTTATAGGCAGATGAACGGCACAGGCTTTCGGTTTCCATCCCGCGGACAGGTTCGTTGCCGGCGGACTTGTCATTTGTGTCCTGGGTTGCGGCATCGCGCCGTGGCTGCGCAAGGCCGAGCATTTGTTCCAGACGGCCAGCATTGAGCGGAGCGCTTATTCCCTTGAAATTCATGATCCATCTTTCGTCTGCGCATCGATTGCGTGAAGCCTTGGAGATAAGCGCAATTTGAAGCCGCCGAGAACCGCCAGCCGGCGTTATCACCATCTTTTCCAAGCACGCGCGAAGGGGAGGGGAGAGCCCCATCTTCAAGCGCCGATCCGAAACGCGACCTTTGGCGGCGACGCTCGCCGCTCGGGTCTCTTCCCCGCGCAAGGATAGAAGAGTGGCGCGCAGGAGCGGCCTGACATGCGAAAGGCCCCATCTTATCGGCACCGGCGAACTGGGCTATCTCGGATCATGCGGCATCGCCAGAATTTGGAGACTGCGATTTGGGTTTTACCACAGGCAAGGGTGCTGCTGCGGACCAACGGGGGAGGGGACCCGCAGCCCGAATTTTCGTGCCGATCGAAGTCAGGGAGATACTGGGAGGCTGGCGTCAAGGGGTTCCGGTTCGTTTGTACGCAGATCCGATAATCGCCAGGCCAGGTCAATGGCACCAGTCTAGTCACGTGCCGGGTTGAGCGCGAACAGGGTTGCAGACATCCCAGGCCGTCATCAACCGCCACGATGAATACAGCGCATGCTAGGCGAATCAGGTTTCGGCGAGTATCATCGACAGTGCTCGCAGCAATCGTACCGAGATATTGCTGACGTTATTGGGTAGCCCGGGCAACCAGATCTCACCTCCAAGTTGGCAAAGCCGCCGTCTTCTAGCGGAACTTATTGGCGAGTTCGCTTCCGTCCACGGAATTCCTTCTTGTTTACCTGCTATTTACCATAACGCGGCACGCCGGCGGCAAAACCCCATCGCGGATCGCAAGCATCGCGGCCGATCCAGCGTTCCTTACGTAGAGTGGCGCGAGGCAGGCATTCCACTATCGCACCTTCGTGCCCTCGCGATTGGTAAAGTGCGCATTGCCCAACCCCGTGCCTATGGTCAGCACAGCCCATCTCGACACGTCGCTCATAAAAGGGATCTGCGACAATCCCTGCACGACTGCATCGTTGTGCATCATCACGAATGTGCTGTCGTCGCCGATCTCAGGAATGGCCTTCATCAGTGCGGCGGGAAGGTTGAAACTGTCGCTCTCCCAGTTTCCGCCCGGCAGGTTTTGTCCGCCACGTTCGATTGAACCATCGGCTTTGATGATGCCGGGGCATGCGATCCCGATGATCGGCGCTGGCTTGAGATTGGCCTTCTCGGCCTTGCCGATCAGATCCCGCAACATCGCCGCCAACCTTTCGATCGTGGCGGTGCGGCTTGGCTCATCGTCGGCATGACGCCAGATGGTGGATTCCCAGACGCTTGCATCCGCGAAATTCGGCACGTCGTCCTTTCCGAATTTAACGACGCCGGCGCGAACGTTCGTGCCGCCGATATCAACGGCGAGGATCGCCTCGTGGCCCTTGAACATCCAGCGCGGCATCAGGTGGATCGCACCGATCAGTCCGGCCTCATCGGGGTGATGTACGATCGGCACGACTTCGACGTCGACGCCGGCCGCTTTAAGAATGACCATGGTCCTGGCGATTGTCAGTTCGCCAAAGTGGCTCCGACGAAAGCCGCCGCCAACGACGATGCGTTCTGTCTTTCCCCAGCCTTTGTCTTTCAGAAACTTTGCTATCACATCGGCAAAGTCTTGCGCAAAATCCTCCACTGCCCCCATGACCAACGCCGCCGCCGCCAAATCATCGCCCTTCAAAATAGCGTCGATTTTTTTCTTGGAGAGTTTCTCCGTCGCGGTCTTGCCGATCGGGTCGTCTCCAACCTTGCGGATGCGTTTTCTCCAATCGTCGAGCTTTTGTTGGAACGTCTTTTTGTTGGCGTTGTCGCCAACGAAGCCATCCTTGTCACGCAGTTCGTTATTGTAATCGTCGATCGCTACCAATGGCAGGTTTAAAGCGCCATGTGCCAACGGGGCATTGATCTCATCACGGGGATCGGAACTGCTTTTGGCCATCAATGTACCTTCTACGGCGCGAGTGCTCGAACGGGCGGCGAGATACAACGCGAACTATCCTCTGGATGTTCCGGACTCTGAAAAATCACCTTGCCCTTGCCGGTTGGCGACCTAGCTTCAATGATTGCAGAGTTTGGAGAATGCCGTGCAGGACGATGCCGCTACACAGGAAATGCTTTCACTGGTCTTGGAGGAACCGGACCGCTGGGCAATGTTTCTCGATATCGACGGAACGCTGCTCAATCTTGCACCCACACCGGATGCGATAGAGGTTCCAGAGGCGCTTCCTGGACAACTTCATCGCCTGTCGAACAAGCTCGGCGGCGCCTTGGCGCTGGTCACCGGACGGTCTCTTGCTTATGCAGACGCGCTGTTCAAACCCTTTGCATTTCCGACAGCAGGCCTGCACGGCGCCGAAATCAGGAACGCCGCCGGAATGCAGACGGTCGAGGCGACACCTGAGTTTCAGGCGTTGAAACATGCGCTGACCGCTGAAGCCGAGCACTACCCTGGCGTCCTGATCGAGGACAAGGGCGCGGCCGTTGCCGCCCACTACCGGCTGGCGCCGGAATATGAAAAGGTGCTCGAAGACCGCATGCACCACTATGCGGAGCTCGCCGGGCCGAACTGGGCATTGCAGCTCGGCAAGATGGTATTCGAGCTGCGCCCGGCACGGTCGAGCAAGGGCGATGCGCTGGAGCGGTTCTTCCAGTCCGACCCGTTCAAGAACCGCTCGCCGATTACCATTGGCGATGATCTGACCGACGAGTCGATGTTTGCGATCGCCAATGCGCGTGGTGGCGTTTCCGTGCGTGTCGGCGCGATCGGCGCTCCCAGCTGCGCCACGAGCCGGCTGTCCTCTTCTGCGCTGGTCAGAAACGTGATTGCCGCCTTGGCCGCCTGAGGTACGCCGTTGGACGATGTGCATGCGGGTTGCTGTCGTCTTTACACCGGCTGCGCAGTGTCAATTGTCAAAAAAGTATCGGTTTTACCCGGGAATCGTGGTGGCGGGCACGACGCGAGACCATTACACTCTCCTTAACAATAAAGCCAAAAAGGGAATTTGGCGGACGGCCTGGAACAGTCCTTGGAGGAGGAAACAATGGAACCCGACTTGGAAGTGGTTCAGATCCGGCCCGGCGAATCTTTCGCGACGAAGGCGCATGGCTATCCCTACCATACGGTTCGCTGGCATTTTCATCCGGAATACGAACTTCATCTCGTCGTGGCGACGACGGGACGCTATTTCGTCGGCGACTTCATCGGCGAATTTGAACCGGGCAACCTTGTGCTTGCCGGACCTAATCTTCCCCATAACTGGATCAGCGATGTCCCGAAAGGATCGAGCATTCCGCTTCGATGCCAGCTCATCCAGTTCAGCGAGAATTTCATCAGCGGTACTATGAAGGTGCTGGCCGAACTCGGGCCCTTCGATCCGGTTCTTGAAGCCTCGCGGCGCGGCGTGCTCTTCGGCGCCGATACCAGCCGGCAGGTGGCTCCCCTGATGAACGAGGTGCAGCAGGCACACGGTGTGCGTCGTATCGAGCTGTTCATGATGATCGTCGGCCTGCTCAGCCGGGCGCAGGATTCCCAGCTTCTCGCCAGCCCGAGCTATCTGCCCGATCCATCTGGCTACATGTCTGCCGGCATCAACAAGGCGCTCGCCTATATCAGAGAGAACCTGACGAAATCCTTCGACGAAGCCGATCTGGCGACGATTGCTGACCAGTCGACTGGCGCCTTTTCGCGCGCATTCCGCCGCCATACCGGCATGTCGCTGGTACAGTATGTGAAACGCCTGCGCATCAATCTCGCCTGCCAGATCCTGATGAGCGATGACCACGCATCGATCACCGATATCTGCTTCGAGGTCGGCTTCAACAATCTGTCCAACTTCAACCGGCAGTTTCTCGCGGAAAAGGGCATGACGCCTTCTCGCTTCAGGCGGTTGTTGGGCGACAATATCAACGTGGCAAAGGCGGCCTAGAGGAGCCGAACGAGCACGTCCAAAGGACGAGGGAGGACGAGGAGGAGGAACCAATACTGACACTGACTTGAACGGGGGCACGCGATGAGCGGCTCGCGATTGGAAATGCTTGTCCTCAAAAACGTCAAACCGCCGGGGCAGGCGCGACCGTTCCTTCAGCCGAACGGCCACAGCAGAACAGTGCGATCACACACAATTTTTTCAACGGGAGGAGATGGAAATGATGAAATTCTCAACAAAGGCGGCAGGCGCCGCGGTATTTGTCCTGTCCTTGCTTGGTGGTACTTCCGCCTTTGCGCAAACCGCCGTTGCGGATGCGACAGTGGCATTCCTCATGCCCGACCAGGGATCGACCCGCTACGAGGAGCACGACCACCCGGGCTTCGTCGCGGAAATGAAGAAGCTTTGTGCGTCGTGCAAGGTTCTCTATCAGAACGCCGATGCCGATATCGCAAAACAACAGCAACAGTTCAATTCGGCCATCACGCAAGGCGCCAAAGTCATCGTGCTGGACCCGGTGGATTCGGCGGCCGCCGCATCGCTCGTCCAGCTTGCACAGAGCCAGGGCGTCAAGGTCATTGCCTATGACCGCCCGATCCCGAAAGGCAAGGCCGATTTTTACGTCTCCTTCGACAACAAGGCGATCGGCAAGGCAATTGCGGAATCGCTCGTCCAGCATCTGAAGGCGCAGAACGTGCCGACCGATGGCGGCGGCATCCTGCAGATCAATGGTTCGCCGACCGATGCGGCTGCCGGGCTGATCAAGGACGGCATTCACCAGGGTCTGGCGAGCGGCGGTTACAAGACGCTTGCCGAATTTGACACGCCGAACTGGCAGCCCGCGAACGCCCAGCAATGGGCGGGCGGCCAGATCACCCGTTTCGGCAAACAGATCGTCGGCGTGGTCGCTGCCAATGACGGCACTGGGGGTGGCGCCATCGCAGCCTTCAAGGCAGCAGGTGTCGATCCGGTGCCGCCGGTCACCGGCAATGATGCGACGATCGCGGCACTACAGCTGATCATCGCAGGGGATCAGTACAATACGATTTCAAAGCCGAGCGAAATCGTCGCCGCTGCCGCTGCCGACGTCGCCGTGAAGCTTCTGGCCGGAGAAACGATCAAGGCCGAAATGACGCTCTACGACACGCCGGCGCAGCTCTTCGTCCCTGCCGTCGTTACTGCTGAAAACCTCAAGGCCGAGATCATCGACAAGAAGATCAACACCGCCGAGGAACTGTGCACCGGCCGCTATGCCGACGGCTGCAAGAAGCTCGGCATCACCAAATAATAGAGCCAAGGGAATGCGCGGCCGGACCACCGGTCGCGCTTCCGATTTTTCCTTTTTCGAAAGGCCAGGCGATGTCTGAAACCTCTCATACTCCTGACCCTTCCCGTCAGCCTGTCCTCAGTCTGCGTGGAATATCGAAGAACTTCGGGGCAGTGTCGGCGCTCACCGATATCGACCTCGACGTGTATGCCGGCGAGGTGGTGGCGCTGGTGGGCGACAACGGCGCTGGCAAATCGACGCTGGTCAAGATCCTGGCCGGCGTGCATCAGCCAAGTTCGGGCACGATCTTCTTCGAAAGCAAGCCGGCCAACCTGTCGAGCCCAAGTGCTGCGCTCGACCTCGGCATCGCAACCGTCTTCCAGGATCTGGCGCTTTGCGAAAATCTGGACGTCGTCGCCAATATCTTCCTCGGCAAGGAACTCAACCCATTTCAGCTGGATGAGGTTGCGATGGAGATTGCCGCCTGGAAGCTCTTGAACGAGCTCTCGGCCCGCATTCCGAGCGTGCGCGAACCTGTTGCCTCACTCTCCGGCGGACAGCGCCAGACGGTCGCGATCGCCCGATCGCTGCTGCTCGAGCCGAAACTTATCATGCTCGACGAACCTACAGCTGCGCTGGGCGTTGCCCAGACCGCCGAGGTGCTCGACCTCATCGAGCGCGTGCGTGAGCGCGGCCTCGCCGTCATCATGATCAGCCACAATATGGAGGATGTTCGTGCCGTCGCGGACCGAATTGTCGTCCTTCGGCTCGGCCGCAACAACGGCACCATGCTGCCCGACGCATCCAATGAGCAGCTCGTCAGCGCCATCACCGGTGCATCCAACAATTCCGTCTCCCGCCGCGCGTCGCGCCGCCAGGCGCAAAGCCAACAGAACGAGGAGGGCAGGCCATGATGAAGACCATCCAGAATGAGCCGGCGGCACCTGCGCTTCTTGACCGAAGTGACGAAAGAGTGCGCCATGACGATAGCCTTACCGGCTCGATCCGCGCCTTTGGGGATCGCATCCGCTCAGGCGATCTCGGTTCGCTGCCGGTCATTGTCGGCCTGGCGATCATCTGGACGGTGTTCCAGGCGCTCAATCCGGTGTTTCTCTCGAGCAGCAACCTCGTCAACATGCTGTTCGACTGCTCGACGGTCGGTGTCATCTCACTCGGCATCGTCTGCATCCTGATGGTGGGTGAGATCGACCTTTCCGTCGGCTCCGTCAGCGGCTTCGCCTCGGCACTGGTCGGCGTCTTCTGGGTCAACCAGGGCTGGCCGGTGGTTCTCGCGGTCCTCGCCGCCATGATCGTCGGCGTCCTGATCGGCTCGCTCTACGCATTTCTCTTCAACCGCTTCGGCATGCCGAGCTTCGTGTCGACGCTGTCCGGGCTGCTCGCGGTTCTCGGCCTGCAGCTCTATATCCTCGGAGCGACCGGTTCGATCAATCTTCCCTATGGTTCCTGGCTCGTGAGTTTCGGTCAGATCATGGTCATGCCGGACCCGATCGCCTATCTGCTGGTGGCACTTGCCGGCATTGCCTTCTTCTTCGCTAGCTACCGCACCTCGGCGCGCCGGCGGGCGGCCGGCCTGTCAGCGAAATCGGCCCGGGGGCTGCTTCTACGCGCCGTCATCATCACACTCGCCCTGGAAGCTGTCGCGTTCTATCTTAACCAGTCGCGCGGCATTCCGTGGATGTTCGGCCTTTTCGTCGGGCTCACCAGCGCGATGAATTATGCGCTGACGCGCACCAAATGGGGACGCTCGATGCATGCCGTCGGCGGCAACAGGGAGGCCGCCCGTCGTTCCGGCATCAACGTCTCGCGCATCTATACGAGCGCTTTCGTCATGTGCGCTCTGCTTGCGGCAACCGGCGGCGTTCTCTCCGCCGCACGGCTGGCGACGGCAAGTCAGCAAGCCGGCACCGGCGACGTCAATCTCAATGCCATCGCCGCAGCAGTTATCGGCGGCACGAGCCTGTTTGGCGGGCGAGGCAGTGCCTATTCAGCCCTTCTCGGCATCATCGTCATTCAGTCGATTGCCAGCGGGCTGACGCTTCTCGATCTGTCATCGTCACTTCGATACATGATCACCGGCGCTGTCCTTGCCGTCGCCGTCATCGTCGACTCGCTGGCACGCCGCTCGCGAATTTCGCACGGCCGAGCCTAAAGCAACTGAGAAAACAGAGGAAGAAAATGGGACAGGATCTGTCTGGAAAAGTCGCGGCCGTCACCGGAGCGGCGTCGGGTATCGGCCTGGAATGCGCCAAGGCTTTGCTTGCCGCCGGCGTTCGGGTGGTGCTGGTCGACCGTAACGAGGAAGCGTTGCGGGAAATCTGCTCGAAACTCGACGCCAACGCCATTCCCTTGGTCATCGATCTCACCGATCCGAAAAGCGTCGAACGGATGATGCCTGAGATACTGGAAAAAACCGGCCAACTGGATATCTTCCACGCCAATGCCGGCTCTTATATCGGCGGCGAAGTGCTGGGCGGAGATCCTGATGCCTGGGACCGGATGCTCAATCTGAACATCAACGCCGCATTCCGTTCGGTGCATGCCGTCCTGCCGCATATGGTCGAGCGCAAGACCGGGGATATCATCCTGACGAGTTCCGTTGCCGGCATGATCCCTGTCGTCTGGGAGCCGATCTACACCGCCTCGAAACACGCGGTCCAGGCATTCGTCCACACGCTGCGGCGGCAGGTAGCCAAGCATGGCTTGCGCGTCGGCGCCGTCGCTCCAGGCCCCGTGGTCACGGCCCTTCTCAGCGATTGGCCGCAGGAGAAGTTGGACGAGGCGCTCGCAGCCGGCGGCCTGATGGAGGCGAACGAAGTGGCCGAAGCCGTGCTCTTCATGCTGACGCGCCCACGCAACATTACGATCCGCGATCTCGTCATCCTGCCGCAGCGCGCCGACATCTGACGAAAGTGCATCCGTCTTCAACACTCGCGAACCCACTCAAGAGGAAACGGCCATGATCTTCGACAGATTTCGCCTGAACGGACAGGTGGCGCTGGTGACCGGCGGCACGCGCGGCATCGGGCTTGCCATCGCCGAGGCGCTCGGCGAGGCGGGCGCCAAAGTCATCATCACGGGCAGAACCCGCAATCTGGCCGCGGAAGACCAGCTCTCCAGGGTCGGCGTCGATTGCGATTTCATCGCCGTCGACCTGATGAAGGAAAGCGCTGCCGACGAACTCGTCGCTGAGACTCTTTCGCGGGCGGGGCGGCTCGACATCCTCGTCAACAATGCCGGCATCGCCATTCACGGCGACAGCGGCGAATTCTCCGATGCCATCTGGCGCGAAATCATGACGGTTAACGTCGACGCCGTCTTTCGCGCCTGCCGCGCCGCATTAGCACCGATGCGGCGCCAAGGCGGCGGCGCCATCCTCAATATCGGCTCGATATCGGGCATCGTGTCCAACATTCCCCAGAACCAGGTCGCCTATAACACCTCGAAGGCGGCGGTCCACATGATGACGAAGAGCCTCGCCAGCGAGGTTGCCGCTGAAAACATCCGCGTCAACGCCATCGCCCCCGGCTATATCGAGACCGATCTGTCGCGCGGCGGCATCGACAATCCCGACTGGTTCCCGACCTGGCGCAGCATGACCCCGATGGGACGCGTCGGGCAGCCGGAGGAGGTGGCGGGTGCCGCATTGTTCCTCTGCTCGGCGGCAGCAAGTTATGTCACCGGCGAAGTGCTGGTTATCGACGGCGGTTATACAACGCGCTGAAACCCGAAGACGGGGAGGGCGGCTCGCAGCCGCTTGGTTGGTGCGAGCGGCCGATTATCCTCCGCGCGCGATGTTCTGATTGTGACACAGATGCAGACACTTCGCGGCTATCGGGGCCTTATCGTCTCACGCTCGCGCGCAGTCCGAAAACCGCTCCCGTTTTTCGGCATCGTGCTCTAATTTAGGCAATCCAGCATCCACTGGACGCCAAAGCGATCGGTGAGCTTACCATAATAGCTTCCCCATGGCTGGACGGCGAGTGGTGTCGTGATCTTGCCGCCCTCGGCCAGCCGTGCAAAGAGGCTGGCGGTACTGTCGCGGTCTTCCATGATCAGCATGTGGGCGGAGCCTCGCATCGGCTCGGCGTCATGATTGTCCGAAGCGAAGAAAAGAACGTCGGGTCCTTCGAAGCGGGCATGCATCACCTTCCCGCGCATGGCTTCGGGGGCAGCGGACATTCCGTCTGCACCGTGCCGCTTCAATTGCGTGACTTGGCCAAGCCCGCATTCGGTGTAGAAAGCAAGCGCTTGCTCGCAGCCGTTGGCGAAGAACAAGTAGTTGGCAAGCTGCATGGCTTCACTCCCGTACCGTTCCGGACCATGACGCCTCAGTGACCCGGCCCGGCGCAGCGGGTCCGGGGCTTTTGCGCATTCCACAGTCATTGCGTCGCGCCACCTTGGATAGCGGCGACAAGATCGGCATTGCTATAGCTGCGGCTGGCGATGCCCCACGCCCCCTCGGGCGCGTAGATGATGTTCGACCATATGTGTTCTCGCCTGAGCCGGCCCTCGGCGGCTTGTTCGACGACGTCGGCTGCTTTTTCGAAGAAGGCCTGCCTGGTCTCTGCACTTACCAGCGCAATCTCAGGCAGCTTGAGTTCGATGAAAGCCGCAGCAATCGGCTTTCCCGCAGCAAGCACATGCTCGCGCGGCAGCACGTTGATGGTGCCGATGACATTGGCAGTCATGAAAGTGTTGCCGGTCAAGCCCGCGGCATCAAGCAACGCGTCTGTCAATCCTGCAAAAGCCTGCGCCTGGCCCTCCAGCGAGAGCAGGCCTTCAGGTACGGTGAGCGTGATGGGCATCGGATTGTCTCCCTGTTTGAACCATGACCGTTTTTGATATATACCGATCGCTCTTTATTCATACACATCGATCACTCTCTTAGCAAGACATAAAGAGTGCTCGCTCTTAAAAAGGACGGACATGCGCTACAGTGCCGAGCATAAGCAGGAGACCCGAACGCGGGTCATTGCCGCGGCTGGACGGGTTTTCAGACAGGAAGGCTATGGCGGTGCGGGCATCGATTCATTGACCAAGGCGGCAGGCGTGACCAACGGCGCCTTCTACGGACATTTCAAGTCCAAGGGCGAAGCCTTTCGAACCGCCGTGCTAACCGGCCTAGAAGAGCTGCGGCAAGGAATTGCGGGATTAAAGGCCAGTCAACCGAAAGACTGGCTGGCGACATTCGTCGGCTACTATCTCGGCTATAAAAGAACCTGCGATCTGGGTGAGAGCTGCGCTCTGCCGAGCCTTTCCCCCGACGTGGTGCGCGCAGACGATGAAACACGAAGCGCCTATACGGTGGAACTCAAACGTCTCATCGAGGAAATTGCCGTCGGCTTGCCGGAGGGTGAGGTATCGGGTCAACCTCAAACGCGCCGGGAAGACCAGGCGATCTTGCTGCTCGCCATGCTCAGTGGCGGTGTGACCCTCGCCCGCGCTGCTTCCGACCCGGCGCTGTCCAAACGCATTGCAGACGTCATCGCGAAGGCTGCGCTGACGGCGATAGACCCTGGAAACTGATCCCTCCCTCAGGGCAGCGCGGGCTTGAAATCCGTGGAGGGGGTCTCGAAGACAAATCGCGGCTCGGCGTCGAGAAGCGCAGTCAGTTCCGCCGCACATCGCTTCGGCGCGACCTCAGCCAGATAAAATTTGCAAAGGTATGGTGATTTCGAACTCGGTACCGGCGCCGGTCGCTCGCAGCAGGCGGATCGTGCCACCATGGGAGCTCAGCATGGCGCCGACGATACTGAGGCCCATACCGGTGCCACCCTGTTCGCGGCGCGTTGAGTAAAACGGCTGAAAGATGCGTTGGCGATTTACCTCGGAGATACCGCTGCCGTCGTCACGGACGAGAATGACGGCAGTTCGGGCGTCGGTCGATACTCTGATTTCCAACAGCGTGGCGCCGTGCTGAAGAGCGTTGTCGGCAAGATTGGCAAAGACGATGCCGGCTGCCTCCTGGGGAAGAGCAACCGATATTTCCGTATCACCTGAGCCGGAAACACGGAGGGCGGGAAACCGTCCGCGCAGTGAGGATAAAATGTCGGTGACGCTGCTTTTGCCTTCGGCCACGGGCGTTTCCGCCTGGGCAAGCTCCCTTAGCCGCTGCAACAACGCGTCGAGCCGGACGGCATCGGCGACGATGTTGTCGAGAAAGTGCAAACGCTGCACCTTCGTCATCGGCTTTTCGGCATCATCGTCACGCAGAAGCTCCGCCGCGCCGCGGATCGCCGTCAGCGGCGATTTCAGTTCATGGGAGACATGGGCGGCAAAGGAACGCACGTATTCGGTGCGATCGACCAGTTTTCCGGCAAGATCAAGGAAGCTTTGCGACAGCACAGCGATCTCGCGCGTTCCATAGCTTTCCAGCGGCCGGATTGCTCCCTTGCCGCCGCGGGCGATCTCTTCCGTTCGGGCGATCAAAGCGTCGATAGGCCCTGTGATGGTGCGCGTCAGCACATAAGCAACGCCGAGCGTCAGCATGACGACGACGGCGAGGGCGCCGATTTCCGCCGGCGCCATCCGGTTCGAACTCGCTTCCACGGCGCGAAACCAGATGACGATCAGGATTGGCAGCGCCATGACCGCGAGAAGCACGGCGTAGACAATCAGCGCCAGTGTCGGCCGCCATTTCGTCCTGACTTTCGGTGCCGACATCAGGCCTTCCTCCCGATTTCACGGCCGAGTTTGAAGCCGATGCCGCGAACGGTTGCGATAATCCCCTGGCCGCCGGCCACCAGGAACTTGGCCCGGATGTTGCGGATATGGCTGTCAATCGTCCGGTCAGCAACATAGGTACCGGCGCCATAGGCCGCTTCCATCAGTTGTTCGCGGCTGAAGACCATATCGGGGCGTGACAACAATGCGTCCAGGATTGCGAATTCAAGCGCGGTCATTGCGATGGTGTTCTCGCCAAACATGACCGTCCTGCCGCGGCGATCCAGGCTGAGCTCACCGGCGACAAGGGTGGCGTGGCGTCTGTCAGGCTCTGCCCCATTGCTGCTGCGCTTCAAAATCGCCTTGACCCTAGCCACGAGTTCGCGCGGGCTGAACGGTTTGGTGACATAATCGTCTCCACCTATTTCGAGACCCAGTATCCTGTCGATCTCCTCGTCACGCGCCGAAAGAAACAGGATCGGCAATCCCGACGTCTTGCGGATCTGGCGACAGACTTCAAGACCGTCCATCTCGGGCATGCCGATATCGAGTATGATGAGATCGATGTTGCCACGGCGGAAGGCCGCCATCGCCTCGGTGCCGTTGCGGGCTGCCATCCAGGCCAGGCCAGCGCGCTCAAGGGCGAAGCAGATCACGTCGCGGATGTGAGGTTCGTCATCGACGACGAGAATGCGGGGCGCCATCACCGGTCCTGCGTTGATATGTCGTGCCTGTTGTTATCGTTCTCGCACTATCTTGCAATGGCGGCAGGAGACAGAAGATAGGTCTCCAGCCGCGAAGAACGAAAACTCCAGCTCCGCCAGTCGCGGGGGCGATGCTCGAATTTCCAGACGAGCGAGCCCCGGATAAGCTGTGCTTCGCTGATCTTGTCGGTTCTGTATTCCGGTAGCGCGCGGATATGGAGATCAAGGGCCGGAATGGCGGAAGGGCCAAGCGTGGAGAGATAATAAATATCGAGCGGCGGGCCATCGTGGCTGATCTCCTGGCTGTGGGCGACATTGAAGCGGGCGATGACATCAGGGAGATCAATGAAGGCACTGATATAGAGCACGGCAATCAGGGAAGCGAGGTTGGCGGCGATCAGCCACTCGTTGGATCGGTTGAACAGAATGCGCAGCAGGATCAAGACAAGGCCGATAGCGACGAGGCCCATCCAGAGACCGGCGGCAACGCGCAGTTCCGTCAGCGAATAGGCCTCGACGTAAAGTCCAAGCCGCAGCATCGAGGACAGGCAGAGAAGGACGTTCTGGCCGATCCAGGCGTGGACGAGGCCGCGGATCAGCGAACTTTGATCGCCGGGGCCGCCGCGACGCATGGCGAGGAGAACAAAACCGGCGGCCAGAAGCGCCGTCGCAATCAGCGGATAGGCGCCGCGATGAGCATATTCGGCATGGCTCATGTGATCGGGCAGGTCTGCGCCGCCCCAGAGATAGACGAGATCGAGAAGTGTCTGCACGGCAAAGAGGGCGTTGAAGAGGAACAGCGACCGCAGCAGGGAGGCCTGGCCGAGCGGTGCATTCCTGGTCGGCACGATGACGAACGCCCTGCCGGCTTGCGACCTCGCAGTGCGACGCTTCAGGCGCGGCCGCAATAGCGCCCAGATCACAGCGGCGATCATCATCCAGAAGCCGATCCGCCACAGGTCGAGAAACTGCAACAGAACGGCAAAACGGATACTGCGCAACGCGATCTCGATAAGTGGGTTCGCCGCTGCAAAGAGGAACACGAAGACTGCGGCGAGAGCGAGCGGCATGATCCAGAGGCCGACGCCCTGCCAAACGACGGTGAAGGAGAAACGTTTGGCCGGCGCCTTGAGATATTTCCTAAAATCGTCGGCAAGCCGCAAGGGAATGATGAGAGTGAAACGGAGAAACACCAGCGGTAGACCGGTCAGATTGCGAGGCATAAGCCTGGCGCCGACGAGAGCAACCGCTATCAGCGCGCTGAGGCAAAGGGCGATGCCGGTTAGTGAGGGGGCTTCCAGTAGAGGTGCCGATGCCAGAACCGAAAAACCAAACAGGAGAGCAGCGATTGACGGCGCGCGGATCTTCCCGGCCAAAAGTAGAATTCCGGCGCAGACGGCGAGCGCAAACAGGAAAAGGTTTATGCCGGGCATCTCACCAAAGATCAGAAAATCAGCCAGCGCCACCAGCGCAAACAGGCCGACAATTCGGCTACTGCCACGCCTGATGGGCATTGCTTCCGTCAGCGTGTCGGTTGTGTCCATTGGTGCTCCTCTCGTAGATGCCGCTTTTCGATGACGATGAGCATGTCTACCGGGCTGGCGTTAGAGGCGGTTTCTCGCGGCCAGCCTGCCTCCGTCAGCCACCATCCGTCATTGCGGAGGCGATCTGGCAAAGCGGGCGGTGTGACGCCGGGCGGGATGTGGCTCTTGCTCATGGCGGAAGAATGCCGCGCCGAATTGCAGATTTTGTGCAGAGAGTAAGCAGCATTTCAGGAAAATCGCTCGGACCCATCAGGGTATGCAGTGGCCCTATCAACCACATCCCGTATGGAAACCGCTATCGATGCCAGCGGCGTGATCCCGACCAGATAAGGCGGCAGACCCGATGGCCGTAAGATCGGCAATGCCCCGTCTAACCGCGTGTCCTCGCCATCGGCGATCAGCAAAGCCTGGCCAATGGCATCGGCCAGCCGGGTGGACGGCTGTCGCAGATATGGGCCGCAGGCGACGGTCTCTCCGACGGCCAGGGAAAATGCCGTGGCAGGATGAAGAGCGTCACCCGATCAGGCGGTGTCTTGCACCACCGTCTCGTTCACGTGCGAAGATATCGAAGAAATGGAGAAGGCCTTATCTGAACCTTGGCGCGCGCTTGGCATTGTGAAGCAATTCGGAGGCGGTCGCGAACGGCCCGAAGAGTTTGAGCAGCAGCGCTTGTTCCTCGGCATCTATGCGGTGACGAGCGCAGAACTCCGTCACCGACCAGACTTTGGTCAGATCGTCTGTTTCGACTTGCCTGGGTTCGATGTGTTCGGTCAACGGCGTGTCCTCCGAACATCGAGACTACGCCACGCCGGCATTTATAAGAACTAGCTAAAAAGAGCTATGCCGATCTGCAGACCTTCAACCGAATATGATTGAACCCCGCCTTTACCGCGTGCGTAACAAGCGGACATACGAAGACGCCCGCCGATTGCGCGGCGGGCGGTGTGTCTCACTGATTATTGCAACTGATCAAGCAAGATGCGCGTCGGTGCCCGTGATGTTGAGCGTCAGAATGCCAGCGTCCGTGTGGCCTTCGCCATCGGAGATCTTGTAGTACTGGACGGTTTCCGTGACGTTCTGGCCGGCAGCCAGGTCTTCCGTCAGCGTATAGGTGAATTCGCCATTCGGCTTGACGTGGAAGATGCCATGGTCGCCGACGATGTCGGTAACAGCGTCGAGGCCGCTTTTGGCGCTGACGTTCGTGCCGTCGAACTGACGGAGGAAGAGCTTGCCGTTGTCGCCGGCAATGTCGTTGTCCAGAACGTTGCCGCCGATGGCGCTACCTTCGTTGAAGCTGTAGTGGTCGTCGACAGCAATCGGCTTTACCTGGGTTACGCCCTGGATGTTCAGGGTGAAGAGGCCGACATCGGTATGACCGCTGCCGTCGGAAATCTTGTAGGAAACCTTCTCCTGGTACGATTCGCCGTTGGCAAAGCCAATCTTGGCAGCGTCGCTGAGGACATAGGTGTAGCTGCCATCCGGCTTAACGAAGAAGGTGCCGTAGTCGCCCTGGATCTCGGTGACCTGGCTGTTGCCGGCCTTGGCGCCAACGCTCGCGCCATCGAAGGCGCGCAGGAAGAGATGGCCGTTGTCGGATGAATCGTTGGAAAGCAGATTTCCGGAAATAATATCGGTTTCTTTGAAAGTTGCACTATCATCAGTTGCATGTATCGGCGAAGCCATAGCTCTCTCCTCAAATTGTTTATTGGCGGGTCAATTTCGACCTCAGCGAGCCGCTCCTTTAACAACCTATTAATACTACAAGTCAATGGCCTATTTAACAGAAGGTTAATTTCGACGCGGAACTCCCCGTTGCTTCCATTCCGGCGAAATAATGTCACATTCAAGCCAAATTGAAGGAAATTCGGCAGAAACTATACCCGGCTAACTTGAATAAAATGGCGCAGAGTATATCTGAAGGCGATTGGCGATGCCCGCGCCATGCCATCCGGGCTATGCGTTGCAATTGTGCTCGCCGAGCCCTATGTTGCTGACGTACCCGATCCAAGCGAAGATCTCAGCCGTTGCCGGCTGGTGACTGAGGCGCTTATGCATCGGCGCGCGCCCTAAGGCTGCGTGATGGGCAATCCCACAAACAATCGATAACGCCGGCCAAGGCTGGCAAAGGATTTCTTTTTGAACAACACACATACAGCCACCGTGGTTGCGGCGGCGAATCCGCGTGAGGATATCGAGGCTGTCCGCAGTGCTCCCAGGAACTGGAAGCCGTTTCCCTGCCTTCTCACCCGCCGCGAATTGCAGGCTCTGATCGCCGAGCAGCTCGGCTGAGCGACGATCAGAGCATCACCCAAACAAGGAGAACTCGAAATGCAGGTCCTCGTCAGAGACAATAATGTCGATCAAGCGCTCAGGGTCTTGAAAAAGAAAATGCAGCGCGAAGGTCTGTTCCGTGAAATGAAGGAAAGGCGCGCCTATGAAAAGCCGTCCGAACGGCGCGTCAGGGAAAAGGCGCAGGCGATCAGCCGGCAGCGCAAGGCTACGCGCAAGAAGATGCAGCGTGAAGGCCTGCTGCCCGGCCCGAAGCGGACGGCCGCTGCCCGGTAACGGCCTCATCCCACCGGCCTTCCCGGGCTTTGGTGGTTACATTACCTGAAAGGATAGACAATGGACGAACTCAATAGCCTCACCGTTTCGGAAGAACGCATCGAGGATTGCCGCGATGTCGTGGAGCCGGATTTGCAGGATTTGATCCAACGCACCCTGACATCAGGCTTTTCCCTGGAGGAAATCCTCATCGCCGTCAGCGAACTGGTGGCCGAAGACTTTGCGATGGTCATGAAAACACCGAGCGTCCATTGATCGACTGTGTGTCTCGACCGCCTCGGGAATGAGCTCATTAGGCCCGCCACCGGGAACATAGACCTCGGCAGATGGTTACCTCGTCTCTTGCTCAGATGGAGATGATGATGGCTAACAGCGACGAGGCGACACGGGTATGGGAATTGATCGACAAGATCGGGTTTTGCATGCTGACGACCCGCAGCGGCGACGATCTGCGAGCCCGCCCGATGTCCGCCTACACCGCGCAGCTCGAGAATGCGATCTATTTTCTGACGGATGTCAGTAGTCACAAGGACGATGAGATCGCCCGCTGGCCAAACGTGTGCCTGGCCTTTGCCGACACCAAGGGACAGAAATATGTTTCCGTATCGGGGACGGCCGAGGTGCAGAACGACCGGGCGAAGATCAGGGAATTATGGGCGACGCCGGCAAAGGCGTGGTGGGACAATCCCGACGATCCTTCCATCCGCATCCTCAAGATGACCCCGTCTTCGGCCGAATATTGGGACAGCCCAGGCACGATCATCAGCTATATCAAGATGGCCGCCGCCGCGGTCTCGAACAGCAAACCTGACATGGGCGACAATGCCGAGGTCAAGCTCTAACGCATAGAAGCGCTCAACGACGTTCCCTCGGCCGAAAAATATCAAGCCTGATTGGCTGTTAACAGGCACCCTGGTGGGCTCATCCACGGCATGACCATGCTTGCGATCGATGGGCTCTCGGTGCCCGAGAAACTTCCCGTGATGCAGGTTCAGTCGAGCGAGAACTCAGCGCGAGTCCAAAAGCATGAAGTTAGTGTGAGAGAGCTTGCTAGCAAACCGATCATTGGTCCAGCCTCGCAGCTGCAACCGCGTGCGGCATCAGGAATGCGGCAATCTCCGCGATGACGTCTGTCAGATCGCCAGGATTGTGTGCAACGCCTTCAATGAAAGCGCGCCATTGCCGCTGCTTTTGCTGGTCCTTGCCAAAGGCGTCCGTTAGGGCGTCAGGTAGGTTGGTGGGGATCGATGTCTCGCGGCGCTTAAAGGTAGCGGCGATTGCACGCGCCAGCCGATCATCGCTGAAGTCGAAAGACCTGCTGAGGATCCAAATGTCGTAGAAATCCTTCATGCGGCTGTCTACTCGCCCCAGCATCACCATGGCCTGAAACTTCTCGGCAATGACCGTTTCCCGCGCATAGGCCCGGAGCCGCGGCATCGGAAAATCGAGCATGGAAGGATAATCCAGGATCTCCACTCCCGGCTCAAGCGCATCGCCAAACCCGATGTCGATCGTCAGGTTGATCCGGGCTCCACTGATCGTAGCGATCACCCGCAGCCTGAGCCCACCATAGTCCAGTGCCTCGCGAATGCGATCCACATGCAGCGTATCGGGATCGAACGTGACGCCATCGTCGGCCTCTTGCGCCAGAATTTCCAAAAATGTCTCAAGCATCGGGTCCGGACTCGGATCACCGAAACCCAAAAGATCGAGGTCGCGCGTGCCTCGGTGCGGGTCGTCGAACCAACTCATTATCAACATCGCCCCTTTTAGAACGAAGCGATTGGCGTGGGGCGACTGACTGAGCCGGAACAATAACCGTTCAAGAGCGAAACGCGTCAGGACCAGATCAAAGCTTTGCCCGCTTGCCTTGGCGAGGTGCAACAGGCGGGCTCGCACCGAGGCGCCGACGTTTCTGATTTCCTTAGCCATTGGCGGTCAGCGCCTCGAGGTACGGCCGGATCACGGATCCGACGCCACCGCGTTCGGCCTGGTTGGCGATTTCGCCAGGACTAGTCCTTCGTTGCCGCAGTGCCTCCTGCAGCCCCTCCATCGCTATCGAAAGGCCGATCTTGTTGCGATAGCGAAAGCAATCGGCGATTGTCTTGGCTATTCCAAAGACCTTCACGGGAACGCCTTCGATGACATGGGTTTCGACGCTTTCGTTGAGAAGGCTTTCGGTGAAACGTACGATGCGCATAGCGGGACCGTCCGGTTTCGGGGCCCAGTCCTTACGGCCTATGGCAAGCCAGATTTGTCTCGGAAGCTGATCCGTCAGGCCGTGGAATGCCAAGGCCGAAACGAGGCAGATAACGGCTTTCGGCGCGCGTTTGGCAACCTCTGCCATACTGTGGTTGACATCAAGCTCCGCATCAGGAAGTTGGTAGAGACCGCGGGCAAGCCGCAGCACCTCGCCATCCCGTTCCATTCGGCTCATTGTGGCCCCTGTCACACCTGCATTACGCAGTTCCCTCAAACGTGCTATTCCGCGCTCCGTTAGCACGGTCCGGGCGATTTGGCGTTGAGTGTCGGAACTGGGCATTGATATAAAAGCTCGGAGAATGGGATCTGTTGTCCTAGGATTTGTATCACGATCCCTAAAGGCGAGAAAGCCATCGCTTCGTGAATTCTTTCACCGTGAATAGTTGTCTCGATTGGATGAGAACTGCAAACCCGGTGGTTGGCGAGAGCAGGGGTGTAGCCTCGCCGAGACGGACACCTAGCCAAGTGACGCGTGAAAGCAATCGTGGCCATTGGTGGGACAATCCCGACGATCCTTCCATCCGCATCCTCAAGATGACCCCCGTCTTCGGCCGAATATTGGGACAGGCACGATCATCAGCTATATCAAGATGGCCGCCGCCGCGGCCTCGAACAGCAAACCTGACATGGGCGACAATGCCGAGATCAAGCTCTAACGCATAGAAGCGCTCAACGACGTTCCCTCTGGCCGAAAAATATCAAGTCTGATTGGCTGATGCCTTGACGAAGTCGATGAATGCCCGAAGCGGTGCCGGCACCAGCCGACGTCCGGGATAATAGAGGAACGGCCCGGAAAATCGCTGCCACCAAGGTTCGAGGATGGGCTCGAGCGCACCTCTGTCGAAATGCGGACGCAGCCAGTCCTCGAAGAGGCAGACGATCCCTGTTCCTGCTATCGCTGCATCGACGGCCAGGTCGGTCGCGCCGCCGACCCGCACGATCAGCGGTCCCGTTGGATCGACCCGCACGATCTCGCCATCGCGCTCGAACTCCCAGGGCGCCGTCATCGCACCGCTGTCGAAACGGCCCAATATGCAGGCGTGAGCGAGCAGTTCGCTCGGGTGTTGCAGACGGCCACGGCGATCCAGGTAGTCGGGGGAGGCTGCGATGGCAAAGCGCTGGATGCGTGGGCCGATCGGTATGGCGATCATATCCTGCTCCAGCCGCTCGTCATAGCGGATGCCGGCATCGCAGCCTGCCGCGATGACATCGACAAAGCTCTCGTCGGTCACCACCTCCAGCCGAATATCGGGATAGGCGGCGAGGAACGGTGGGACGATGGCGGGCAGTACCAGCCGCGCCGCGCTGACCGGCACATTGAGGCGCAAGGCACCCGCCGGCCTGTCGCGAAATCCATTGACGACGTCGAGGGCAGCTTCCACCTCGCTCAAAGCAGGGCCGAGCCGCGCCAGCAAGCCCTTGCCCGCTTCGGTCGGCACGACGCTGCGCGTCGTGCGGTTGAGCAGCCTGACACCGAGCTGGCCCTCCAGGCGGCGCACCGCTTCACTGAGGAAAGAGGCGCTGCTGCCGCTGACGCGCGCGCCCTCGCGGAAACCACCGGCACGCGCCACCGCAACGAAAGCATTGAGATCGCCCAGATCTGTCTTCACTGTTCGCCACTCCGCACAGCCCGTGCAGATTATAGCCAATTTTCATACGCCCCGACAATGTTTATCTTGGGGGTGTCATCTATTGAAAGGAGTACACTCATGTCCACTATCGATCAGTCCGGCACGTTCAACCTCGGCGGCCGCAGCGTGAAGCGGCTCGGCTATGGCGCCATGCAGCTTGCCGGGCCCGGCGTGTTCGGACCACCCAAAGATCATGGTGCGGCCTTGGCCGTCTTGCGAGAAGCGGTCGCGAGCGGGGTAAACCACATCGACACCAGCGACTTCTACGGCCCGCACGTCACCAACCAGATCATCCGCGAAGCACTGCACCCCTATCGCGACGATCTCGTCATCGTCACCAAGATCGGCGCCCGGCGCGGCGCGGATGGATCGTGGATTCCGGCCTTCTCGCGCGAAGAGCTGACGGAGGCAGTGCACGACAACCTCCGCAATCTCGGCCTCGATGTGCTTGATATCGTCAACCTCAGGATCATGTTCGACGTGCACGGTCCGGCCGAAGGGTCGATCGAAGCGCCGCTAACGGTGCTCGCCGATCTGCAGCGGCAGGGCCTGGTGCGTCACGTCGGGCTGAGCAACGTCACATCCAAGCAGATTACCGAAGGGCGTGGGATCACCGAGATTGTCTGCGTGCAGAACCAGTACAATCTGGCGCATCGGGCCGACGATGCCCTGATCGACGATCTGGCGTACCACGGCATTGCCTATGTACCATTCTTTCCGCTCGGCGGCTTCAGCCCGCTGCAGTCTTCCACTCTGTCTGATGTCGCCGCAGGGCTCAATGCCACGCCGATGCAGGTGGCGCTCGCCTGGCTGCTGCATCGGGCGAAAAACATCCTGCTGATCCCCGGCACTTCGTCCGTCGGCCATCTCAGAGAAAACCTCGCCGCCGCCGGGCTCGTGCTGCCGGATGGGGCTCTCAAGCAGTTGGACGGCGTTGCTGGCAGCGCCGCCTGAGGCACTCCGAAAGCGCAGGCGCGACGTCACGCTCTTAACGCGTGCTCAGGCTTTCGCCCAGTTGCAGGCTGATGACTTCCGTTGGTGGAGCGAGAGGTCGCAGGCCCTCGCCGTCCATGTAAAGAACCCTGTCGGCGGCAGCGATAGTTTCCTGCCGGTGAGCGACGACGATGCGAGTAATGCCGAGTGAGCGTATGGAATGATTGACGCGCGCCTCGTTGGCGGCGTCCATGTGAGACGTGCCTTCATCCAGGAAAAGCATTTTCGGCTTTCGATAAAGCGCGCGCGCCAGCAGCACGCGCTGCTTCTGGCCGCCGGAGAGGCTCGATCCCATGTCGCCGACGAGGGTTTCATATTGCATCGGCATTTTCATGATCTCGTCGTGGATTGCCGAAGCGCGTGCGGCATCGGCGATGGCTGCGGGATCGGCCTGCTCGGCAAACAGCGTGATATTGTCCGCTATCGACCCGGCGAAGAGATTGTCGTCCTGCAGGACGGCTGCGATCTGATCCCGAAAGCTCTTGTGACCGAACTGCTGGAGGGGGAGACCGTCAACGGCCACCTCGCCGGATTGAGGCAACAGCAGCCCGAGCATCACCTTCAGGAGTGTCGATTTACCCATGCCTGACGGCCCGGTGATGGCCACATGTTCGCCGGCTTCGACGGAAAGGTCGATCTCCTGGAGAACGAAGGGGTCGGTTGGGGAATAGCGGTAGGAAACGCTTTTGAGCTCCATGCGTCCTTTTAATTCCGTGACGGCCATGGAACCGGCGGCAAAGCTTCTGTCATCCTCCTCCAGGGCGATATCGGCCAAGCGTTCCAGATGCAGCCGCAACATCAAGAACGCCATGCCCTGATCGACGAGATTGCCGGCCTTGTCGAGGAACTGACCTTTATAGGCGAGGTAGGCGAAAACCATGCCGACGCTGAAGCCGCCATTCATGATGAAGCCGATTGCCAGATAGATGGTGACGACATTCTCCAGGCCGAACAACAAGGCATTGCCGGTCGTTTGCCAGATGCCTATGCGCGAGGAGCGGATGTTGGCGTTGACGGCATCCGTCAACAACGTCTGCCACATGGCATGCCGCATCGTTTCACTATTGTAGAGACGAAAGGTCTGGATGCCGCGTATCGTTTCGATAAGGGCTGTCTGCTCCTTGCCGTGGGCGATGATACTGCCTTCCTGCGCGCGGCGTTCGAACGAGAAGGATATCAGGCGAACGACGAAATAGAGAAAGAAGGCGGTCAAGGCGATCATTGCGAGCTTGGCACTGTAGAAGAACATGATTGCCAGAGTCGTCAGCGCAAGCAGTCCATCCACCAGCGTTCCCGCAACGCCTTCCGTCAGCATCTTCTGTATCGGCGTCACCGACTGGAAGCGGGACAGGATGTCGCCGACCTCCCGCTTCTGGAACCAGTCGAGCGGCAGCCGGAACAGTTTCCTGGCGATATTCGAGGCGATGCCGAAACCTAACGCGGAGCCCGCCGCCAGGATCACGAAGGAGCGAAGGAAACTCGCGCTGGTATTGAAGGCGGTGAAGAGCCCGAAACCAAGCGCAAGCACCGCAAGCAGATCGTGGTCGAGCGCCGGCAGCGCGTTGTCTATGCCGACCTGCAGGTAGTAGGGCAGGGCAAGCACGTAGATCTGGAGCACGACGCTGAGGACGATGACCTGAAGGAACGAGCTTCCGAGCCCGTTGATCCGCGTCCAGAGCTGCGACCAGCGCAACACCGTACGCTCCGTTATCTTCTCGAATGCTTCGTTTGGCCTCAACTCCAGCGCAACGCCGGTAAAGTGGTCCGATACCTCAGACATTTGAAGCCATTCACTGCGACCAGCCGGATCGTGGATCAGCGCCTTGTCACCCGAAACCCGCTCGATGACGACATAATGGTTCATGTTCCAGTGGAGGATCGCCGGCAATGCGAGATTGGGCAGCTCTTCCAGCGGCAGCTTGACGGCGCGAGGCAGGAGGCCGACTTGGTCTGCGATCTTGATCAGGCTCGACAGCGGGGCTCCCCGAAATGACGGGGTGAAACGTCGGCGCATCGTCGCCAGATCAACGTCGTGCCCGTAAAAGCTCGCCATCATTGCCAGACAGGCCAGACCGCATTCGCTGACCTCATTCTGACGAATGAGACGAATTCGTGAATTTGAAAAGAACCCGGCCTGAAGTGCTTTGGAAGACAATCGCAGGTCCTATCGTCGTTGAAGGGCGAACAACGGCTCGAACAGCCATTCCAGTAGAGATTGGCGCGCGGTCGCAATCCGGGCGGACAAGGTCATGCCGGGAAACAGCGCCTGCTGCTTTCCGAAGGCCGTGATGCTCTGTCGCTCAAGGTCGACCGTCACGAGATAGTTCAGGTTGGTGCTCGCGCCGCTGCCACGGTTGATCGGGCTTTTCGACAGGCTCTTGACGCGACCTGCGATCGTCCCGAAGCTCTGGTAAGGGAAGGTATCGATCGCCAGCCGTACCTCCTGCCCGACCTCGACAAAACCGACGGCGGCGTTGGGCACGTCCAGTTGCGCATGCAATGTTGCATTCAGCGGCACGACGCTCATGAGCGCCTGCTGCGTGTTCAGCGGCTCGCCGATCTTGGCCGTGAGGGCAGAAACCGTACCGCCGATCGGCGATCTGATCACATAGGCACGGGACTGTTCATTGGTGGCGAGGCCGCGATTGATATCCTCACGCTGCGACTGGAGTGCTGCGACCTTCTCGTTTGAGCGCGCCTTGACCTGATCGAGCATTCGTTCGGCATCGGAGAGATCCGACCGCCGTTCCGTCAACGTGCTTTCCAGCACCGCCATTTGCTGGCGCCGCTCGGTGAGCGAATCTTCTCTCAAAGTCACGTCTCGTCGTGGAACGATACCCTTGTCGACCAGGCCGCGAATGCGCTCGACATCTTTCTCGATCGAGGTGATCAGTTCCTTTTGCAAGGCGATCTGGCTTTGAAGCTTGTCGATCTGCGTCTGGTAGCCGGATATCTGGGCGCTAAATTGCGCCGTTTGGGCAATTTCATCATTTTTGACTTCCGCCAGCTGCTCGCTGATGCTCGCATTCTGCCGGTCGAGCATTTCGGCGACTTTTTCGGAGGCTGATTCACCGCTGACCAGGTAGTCCTCGGAGCGCACGGCCACCAGTTCCTGGCCTTCTTCGACTTGATCGCCGTCTGCGACCATCATCTTCATGATGACGCCCGGGCGCGAGGGCATGACGACCGCCACGCCCTTGTCCGGCTGGATAATGCCGGTTGCGGTGACAATGCGGGAATAGCTTGCGATGGAAAGAAAGATCAGAACAACGATGAGGATGCCGGCCATCAGATAGCCGGTGACGTGCCACCCCATTGGTACCGCCATCGACACCGTTCCCGTTAAACGCTGGGACTGCCGTTCGAGGGCTTCTCGGCGAAACAGGCTCATTGAGATCAGATATGGTCGTTAGGGGAAGGAAGGGTGCCCCGCCATTCCGGCGGAGCCCCATGTTTTAAAGCTTAGGCAAAGGCTCTCGCCAGTCTGTAGACACCGTAGACGCCAAGGGCAGCGCCACCGACCGCAAGCGCTCCGACGCCGAAGGCGGAAATGCCCACGCCCGCGCCGATCGCCGCGGCGTACCCGAGAGCGCCACCACCTGCGAGTGCGGCTGCCCCGTCGATTGCGCCCCGAACACCGGAGCTGACGCCACCGCCGGATACGTGTTCCATCTCGGCGCTGGAAAGTTCTTTGATACCCTGCACTTAACTCACCATTTGCTTGTTTCGGGAAGGTAGTCGAAAACACTACGTGCACGGGAAAATTAGGTAGCATCAAGAAAGCGTCAACCTGCAGACGATGACTTTTGAAGACCGGGACAGGATTAAATATAGGATTCAATCATAACGGCCGGGAGATTTACGCCTCCCGGCCGTTGAAAACGTCACAGGCCTTTCAAGCCAGACGATAACATCAGGATGATTTCTTGACGAAAAGCTCGTAGGCGACAAAGGTCGCGACCATTGCCAGGAAAACCCCGATCGCCAGCGGATAATTGGCAGCGGCATTCGGGTCGGTCAGCTTGGGAATGCCGATGACGGCGCCTGCCGCCAAGACCGCCGATAACGCAACTTCCTGCACGATCAATTTTGAGAAGGCTGTCATGATTGACCTCCTGTCGCCTCGGTCTTCTCCACCCAAAGCGGAGCCCAGTCCTTCTGCTTCACCACGCTGCCGATCAGGAAGCATAGCGGCTCGCCGATAAGGCGCACCACCTTGCCGCCAAGCGAGCCCTTCGGACGGCGCCCGGCCTGGTAGGCAATCTCCAGAGCCCGCGCTCTGGCGAGAGGATACATGATTTTTTCCGCGAGCGGGCTTCGGCGCATCAGGTGGACATAGGGGATCGCCCAATATTGATATCCACGAACCGTCGTTTGCGACAGAGACTGATAGGTGAATTCCAGATCCGCCCGCCAAAGATCGCGGTCAAGCATGCCGCGTCGGAAGAAATGCGTGCAGATGACACGACCGCTGCTATTGCCGCCGCCGGAGAGGCCGCCATTATATATGCTGCCCGACGCCCCTGCTGCGAACCCTGCAGTGCCGGCAATCCCGGCTTTGCCCAGACTTCCGGTGGTCGCAAAAGTGCCGCCGGCTGCGTATGTTCCGCCTATCAGCCCACGATCGACATGGCCGACCCATGAGCCGGCACCGTTCACGGCGTCGATTTCAAAATCTTCAAGGGGATGGATGTAATATCCGCTGGTATCTGCATTAACACTCTGAACGTCAACCATAGGTGCCTCCGAGGTAAAGCCAAAACCCGCCATATCCGGCGCGCCAAGGGGAGGTTAGAGCAATCAGGGAGAGTATCAAGGCTTTGTTCTCGCGGTTTATACTCGGCGAGCGAGCATATTTCGCGCGCCATTGCCGAAACGCCCCTGAATCCAGTGCTTTGACAAGAAGGCCAGCGGATCGATTTTTTTTGCCTTGCCGCCGAGTTTGCGGCTGAGAAATAGCTCGATTTCGCGGGCGCGCACCAGTTTGGTTTGCCAGCCGGCATAGCCATGGCCCTCCCGATCGAAGTATAGCGCCGTGACATCGCGACCCGTCTCGCGCAACGCCTTCTCGAAGGCTTTCGTCTGTTGGCAACCGACGACCGGATCTTCCATTCCGGCGGTGAGCAGAAACGATCCGCGCAATTTCTTTGCATTGTGGAGCGGCGAGAATTCCTGCATCTGCGTGAGATCGCCGGGATCATCAGGATTGCCGAAGTAGCGGATGACCTGGCCGAGGAACAACCCCCAGCCGACCGGGTTGTTCTGCATCTGGTAGGGCAGATCCAGGATCGCGTAGTCGATGATTGCCGCGGAAAAGAGCTTGTCGTCGGCCATTGCCAGCGCGGCCATGAAACCTCCGTAGCTTTCGCCGGCGACCGCAAGCTTGCCTTCAGCCGCGATGCCTTGGGCGAGCAGCCATCGCCCGGCATCGGCGATATCGTCCTGCATCTTTCGCCCAAACTGCCGATAGCCCAGAGATTGGTACCTCTTCCCGAAGCCGGTCGAGCCGCGATAGTTGACTGACAAGGTCGCGTATCCGCGGCTTGCGAGAAAGCTCTTCTCGATGTTGTAACCCCAGCTGTCGTGGCGCGCCGGGCCGCCGTGAGCCATTACGACGGTCGGCACAGGATGAGGTGAGCCAGCCGGAAGCGTCAACAATGCTGGTATCTCCTCACCATCTCCGGCCGTGAAGTAGACAGGCTTCGTAACTGCCGAAAATGCCGACTTGCGCTTTTCCGCCGGCGCGGAAAGCAGCGTCTTGCTCTTATCCGCCAAGTTTAACAGATAGTGCTGGTAGGGTCGTTCATCATAGGAGATCGCGACCGTGAGCAGCGCACCAGCCTTGGAAGAACCTGAGATTTCGACGTCGGCATGCCCGTTGCGATCCAGAACCAGCTCAGTGAAGATCGTTCCTCTTTCCGAAAGGGCGATATATCGTGGATAGCCGTCGCGAATGACGGCGACGTCAGCCGGTTCGGTGGGCGTGAAGCGCAGCGCGTCTGAAACATCGACATCGCCGTCCTCGACCAGCACGGTTTCTCCACCGGTAACCGGGTCCAGCGAAACTAACGCGATCTTGTCCCGCTGACGGTTGGAAAGCGCCTCGAAGGCATTGCCTGACCTGTCCGTACGCCAGATGACCAGCGTGTCATCCGGCTCGAGTGTCGCCATCTCTCGCCACGGCTTGTCGGCGTTAATTCGGTGAAGGTATCGCCTCATTCCCGAGGCAGTCAGCTCGACGCGAATGCATGGAACCTGCGCCTCATTCAACAACCAGCTTTCGGTCGAGCCGTTGTTTTGTTCCAAGAGCCGCTTGTCGCGTCCGTCCGCACTGGTTGCATAGAGATCGGCGACGGCGGGGCTGCGATCGTAAGAAACCAGGAATTGGTTGTCTGCGGCGTGTCGAGGGTCGACGATCACCTGCCACGTTTGGAAATCTCGTGGAGTAACGTCGGTGCGTGTCCCGGGTCGCCTGGGATCTACTTCCCACAGACGGTCTTTCTCGGTGAGAACCAAAAGGTCAGCGTATTGCCGCCAGCCAAAGTGGGAAAGGGCACCTTTGAACGTGGCGATGATGTTGAGTTCTCCGCCGGAAAATTCTCCGACGAAGACGGCGCGAGCGCCGCGTTTGGAGCCCCACCATGCGATGAGGGCGCCGTCGAAACTTGGTTCGTATCCCCACGTGGCACGTCTATCGGCGTAAAATCGGCTACTGGAAAGCAAGCATTTCCCTCACTCGTCCACTCTGAGGCACGGTCGACGGAACCTCACTCTTGAAGCGGAACCTAGTGTCGGGCGGGGAATGGTCCAGAGGCAGCACGCCGCGAGAGCCGCCCCCTGAAGATCAGGGCGCGGCGAATGCCATGCTTTCAATAGCGCTCCGGCACGAGCATTTCAGGCGGAACCGGCGCCCTGTTGTAATCGGCGTGACGGATGCGGTCCGGCAACTGGATCTCGGGTTTTGGAACATCCTCGTAAGGGATCTGCTCGAGAAGATGGGCGATGCAGTTCAAACGCGCCCGTTTCTTGTCTACCGCCTGCACCACCCACCAAGGTGCATCCTCCGTGTGTGTCCGCGCCAGCATCTCTTCCTTGGCTTTGGTGTATTCCTCCCAATGGACCCGGCTTTCCATATCCATCGGTGAGAGCTTCCATTGCTTCAGCGGATCGTGGATACGCATCTTGAAGCGAAATTCCTGCTCCTCGTCGGTGATCGAAAACCAGTATTTGATCAACACGATACCAGAACGGACCAGCATTCGCTCGAATTCAGGCACCGAGCGGAAGAACTCCTCGAGTTCTTCGTCGGTGCAGAAACCCATCACGCGCTCGACACCGGCGCGATTGTACCAGCTTCGGTCGAAGAGGACCATTTCGCCACCGGTCGGAAGATGCGGGACATAACGCTGAAAATACCATTGATGGCGTTCCCGCTCGGTAGGAGCGGGCAGCGCGACCGTCCGGCAGACGCGCGGATTGAGCCGCTGGGTCACGCGCTTGATCGCGCCTCCCTTGCCGGCCGAATCCCGGCCTTCGAAAAGCACAACCACCTTCAGCTTCTTGTGCTGAACCCAATCCTGCAGCCGCACCAGTTCGTGCTGCAGACGGAAAAGCTCCCGGAAGTAGATCTTTCGCTCGAGCGTCTGCTCTGCCGGTTCCGACATTCCTTCGGCGACCAGATCGTCAAGCCGGTCTTCCTCCATCTGCATTTCCAGCTCTTCATCGAAGCTGTCGGCGATTTCGGCCTTTATACGGCTGAGTTGGTCCTGAGGTGTTTGAGACATGGGCTTTCCCTTCCTGCTTTTTTTGACAGGAGCATGGCACTGCGAAGTTTGTGTGACGGTTCAGGTACGGAAAGCTGGATTGTCCTACGCCACGGCCTTGACGGCGATGTCTCACTTCCCGGTCTGGCGCCAACGCGCGGCAGCCTGCTTCATCAGCTTGGCGTATTCCACCTCCGTGGCATCATCCAGCGGGAACATGCACTCGATCCTCAATTCCTGGGTCGTTATCGTCTGCGCAGTGCCGACCGTGGTCACCAGCGAGAAGAAGCTGAAAACCTGCCCGTCCTTGACGAAGGACAAGGGGATGACGGGTGTGCTGTCCGCTGTCGTCGAGACCTTCCAGGCACTGTCCACATTCGGATAGGCGAGGAGCGCATCGATCAGCGCCTTCGTGTGCATGTCAATGACGCGGCCCACGGACTCTCTGAATACCCGCGCCATCAGACTTTCTGCAGTTTCCTCCCAGTTTGGGATGAAGGGCCGCAAACCGGCCGGATCGAACATCAGATGCAGCAGATTGCGCGGTTTTTCCCGTGCCGCCATGTCAATGAAGTTATTGAAGAAGCCCTGCGTCGCGTCGTTCGTCATGACGACGTTCCAATACCGATCCATGACAACTGCCGGAAACGGCTCGTGCTGAACAAGCATGCGCCTTAACGCGCCCGTGACGCCTTTCATTTCAACATCGTCGATACCGCCTTCGGCGTAAATCGGGGCGTAACCGGCGGCGAGCAATAACGTATTGCGCTCTCGCAACGGCACATCAAGGGCGTCGGCGAGATGCAGCAGATTGTGGCGGCCGGGCGTGCTTCGGCCACTTTCGATGAAGCTGATCTGACGCTGCGATATGCCGGTGTCGAGTGAGAGATCCAGTTGGCTCTTGCCGCGCGTGTCGCGCCAGGCGCGCAACTGGATGCCAAGCTCGTTCGGTACTGCGCTTGAAGGACTGTGCGTCGAGCTCATCTTATGGCGATCTCCGTCTGTGTGGCTAATGGCCGGCGGGGGCAATAACGCTCCCGCCAGCTGCGATATCGATCAGAAAGCAACCGGGCCAACCGATCCGTACCAGCAGCCGACCTTGGCCGGCTCTCGTTCATCCATATAGAAGAAGTGCGTCATCACCGGTTTGACAACCGGTTGAGCCTCGTCGTCGGGCGTCATTGTGACAGTCCCGCGAAAGATTTTCAGCGAGCCGCCGTCCCAATATTCCGCGACGTCGTGAAGCGCTGAGAAACCCGTGTCGATGAAGGCGCGCAGGTTCTCACGAATGGAGTCTCGCCCCTTCCAGTCGGCGACGCCCAGATTGCAGGTCGCATCCTGTGCCAGGCAGTCAAAGCCTCCGCCAAAGGTCTTGTCATCGATCTCCTTCCAGAAGGCCAACAGCCATTCAGGGGGTTCTCGTTTGGTAAAATTCATGGTCGTCATCGTCGTTCTCCTCGGCCGCTTTGTACGGGTGACGGCAGTTGAGCCATCGACATCGGTTGTCGGCCGCTTCTGTTGACAGGATTGTTCCTCCTGCAGGAAGGCCGTTCACTAATATCGCGGGACAGGGAATGCCCTCAATTACATCAGGTGTAATCAACGGGGCGAGAATGCGTCGTCCTTCAAATTCTCGGCAAAGAACGCACATCCGGACCTTTCATTCTGCACAAAGCGCTTTCGTAACTTTTGTTGTGTCGAATAACGGGATATGTTACCAATCGTGTCAGTGTCATGGAAATCACACGGGTATCGAAGGCCAAGGTTATGAATGATGTAGTCGATACGGTGGTGGTCGGCGGCGGGGCCGCGGGGCTCAGCGCCGCCCTTTTTTTGGGAAGAGCCGGCCGATCGACGCTTGTATTCGACGGCGGTAAATCGCGCATTTTCAGCGTTGAAGAGGTGCGGGAGCATCTGGGCTTCGACGGCATGCCGACAGCAGCGTTCATGGCGCAAGCGCGTGCGGAAGCCGTCCGTTACGGTGCGGACATCAGATCCGAGCACGTCCATTCCATCGTGCCTCGTGAGGACGGATTGTTCTGGGTCGAAGCCACGGGATCCAGAGTCGCAGCACGCACGATCGTCTTGGCAACGGGAGTGATAGACGACCTTCCACCACTGTCAGGCTTGCCGGAAGCGTGGGGGCGTGACGTGCGTGTCTGCCCCTGTTTTGACGGCTATGAAGTTCGAGGCAAGCGTTTCGTGGTGTTCGGATTGCCGGAACGCCTGGCGCATATGGCGTCCTGGGTCTGGATGTGGTCGCGTGATGTCACTATCGTCTCACGGCACAGGTTCAATGAAGCCGACGCGGAACGCTTGCGGCTTCTCGATATCAACATCATTCCGGACGAAATCACCGGGCTCGTCCATCGAGACGGCAAGCTTGTTGGCGTTTCGACGGCGAGCGGCGGCGGGGAAATCGCCTGCGATGCGACATGGATCGCGGCGGAGATTCGGGCTGCATCGGGCCTCGCCGCATCCCTCTGCGAGGTCGATGAGATCGGTCTCGCCAGGACCGACAAGGATGGCCGGACCAGCAGGTCGGGCGTGTTTGCCGTTGGCAATGCGGATAACGCGGTCGCTCATCTTGCGCATGCATCTGCGGCAGGCACAGCTGTCGGTCCCGTGGTGACGATGTACCTCCTCGAACAGATCCTTGCCGAGCGCCGAAACACCAAAGCGGCGTGAACGATCTAGCAGTTCAGCCGTTGCGGGCGCCTACAGCCGTCCTGTCCGGTACTGGTCGACAAGATTCCGGCAGGCGCGGATCGTCAGGACCATGACGGTGAGCGTGGTGCCGGCGATGCCGCTGCCGGGGAAGGCGCTGGCGTCGGTGACGATGAGGTTCGGGGCATCCCAGAGCTGATTATAGGGGTTGAGAACCGAAGCCTCACGGGTTTCGCCCATGCGCGCGCCGCCCGTCTCATGGATTGCCGCTCCCATGCACATGGTCTTGCGAAACCATTTGCGGAACATGAAGCGGCTGAAGACATCGGCTTCGGGAAATGCGCCCTTGCCCATCTCCTTGAGGCCGGTCGGCGAGCCGATGAATTCGAGGTCGCCGCCGACCTCCTTGATCAATGCGATCAGCGTTTCTTCCTGCCTTCTGAGCAGCGCCTGCTCCTCCTCCTGCATGACGCAGCGGATATGCGGCACGGGAATGTTCCAGGCATCCCTACGCCTGACATCGAGCGTGATGCGATTGTCGGCATAGGGCAGCATGCGGCCGAAGCCGAAGAAGGCGAGACGTGCATCCGTGTCCACGGAGACCGGCGCGCGGCCGACGCTTCCCTGGTAGTCGAAATCGCCGCGGGCCGCGTCGCTCTCGCCGAAGCGGGGAATGAAGATCCCGCCCGACGGATTATAGAACGGGTCGGTCGGCGC
Source organism: Rhizobium leguminosarum bv. trifolii WSM1325 (assembly GCA_000023185.1). Taxonomy (NCBI): domain Bacteria; kingdom Pseudomonadati; phylum Pseudomonadota; class Alphaproteobacteria; order Hyphomicrobiales; family Rhizobiaceae; genus Rhizobium; species Rhizobium leguminosarum. The sequence continues at coordinate 66,274 of CP001627.1, forward strand.
GGACTCGTCGGGCGCCCAACCCTTTGCCTTGGAGAAGGAGCCGAAGGCGAGGCATGGAAGCTGGTCCATGAAATAGCGGCCGAGAGCGCCCGAACTGTTGCCGAGCCCATCAGGATGTTTCGCCGACGCCGAATTCAAGAGCAGCCGCACGCTCTCTATCGGCGAGGCCGAAAGCACCACCGTCGCGGCGCGAACCGTCGATACCGCACCGGTGTTGCGATCGATATATTCGGCGCCGGTAGCGCGGCCGGTCTTCTCGTCCGTGGTGATGCGGCGAACGACGGCGTCGTAGCGGATGGTCAGCTCACCGGTCGCCTTTGCATCTCGCAGCGGTCGCGGCATCCGGTCGGCGTCAGGCGCGATGTAGCGCCAGGAGACGACGTGCCTCTCCGGCCAGCGGTTTTCGACCGCCTGCTTGAAGATCTGTTCGGCGGGCGTCAGGCTTGCCGGCTTCGCATAGATGCCATCCGGCAGCGTGGCCACGTTGTCCTTGTTGCCATAGAGCCCGAGATAGGCCTCGACCTCGTCGTAGAAAGGCGCCAACTCATCATAGGAGACCGGCCAGTCCACACCCTTTCCGGCACGTGAGCGGATCTTGAAATCGTCGTCGGTCCAGCGCAGCAGCACCCGGCCGAAACTGTGGAGGCGCCCGCCGCCCTGGCGGCCGCGGATCCAGAGGAAGGGTTCGCCCTTCGGCGTCGTATAGGGGTTCTTGCGGTCGTTGACGAAGAAGTGGCTGAAGCGCTCGGTGAAAAACGCCGCGCGCGCCTGGATCGGCTGGCCCTTGAGAGTGGCCCGCGCACGCTCCCAGATATTGATGCTGCTTGCCGGCGCCTTCTTGCGGACGGGATCGAAATCCTTCGGTCCGACGGCGGGGCCGGCCTCGAGCAGCAGCACCGACAATCCCTGTGCCGTCAGTTCCTTTACCGCGAATGAACCCGCCGCGCCGGAACCGATCACCAGCGCATCATAGACGATCTCAGACATGTCTTTTCTAATCCTGTCCTTGAGCAATCCTCAAAACGGCACGAAAAGCGCCAGGAATTGCGGGGAAACAAAGGGGTGGCGCGTCACAGCCGCGATCCGTCAGTGCCGAAGAGGGACGCCTTGGCGATATCGAGCCCGGGAGCCACGGGATCGCCAGGCTCAAGCGTGACATCGCCCATCAGCCGGAGCGATAGGCTCTGGTCTGCCCAGTCGAACCAGACGACGGCGTCCGAACCCATCGGCTCGACGACGGAAACGCGCCCCGGAATGGTTGGCAGGCCGCTCGTGGCGCCATCGAGCACAAGGTGTTCCGGGCGAAAGCCGAGAGTAGCAGGCCCTTCTGCTGCGTCCGCTCGGAAGGAATAACCGGAGAGATCGACAGTGAACTCCTTGCTCCGGAAGAGCGGCGCGCCGTTGCCGGGCTCGATCCGGCCCTCGATGAAATTCATCGCCGGAGCGCCGATGAAGCCGGCAACGAAGAGATTGGCCGGGCGGCGGTAGATCTCGGCCGGCGAGGCGAGTTGCTGGATGACGCCGTCGCGCATGATGGCGATCCGGTCGGCCAGCGTCAGGGCCTCGACCTGGTCGTGGGTGACATAGATCATCGTATTGCCGAGGCGCTGGTGCAGCTTCTTGATCTCGACGCGCAATTCGTTGCGCAGCTTGGCATCGAGGTTCGACAGTGGTTCGTCGAACAGGAAGACATCCACTTCACGCACCAGCGCCCGGCCGATGGCGACGCGCTGGCGCTGGCCGCCGGAAAGCTCGGCCGGACGCCGGTCGAGCAGCTTGTCGAGTTGGAGAAGGGCGGCGGTGCGGGAAACACGGGCCTCGATTTCGGCCTTCGGCAGGCCGGCGACGCGAAGCCCGAAGGAGAGGTTCTTGCGGACCGACATACGCGGATAGAGCGCGTAGGACTGGAAGACCATGCCGATGCCGCGGTCCTTCGGCTCCTCCCAGCTGACGTTCCTGCCCGAGATCCAGACCTCGCCTGATGTGATGTCCTGGAGACCGGCAATGGCGTTCAGAAGCGTGGACTTGCCGCAGCCGGAAGGGCCGAGCAGCACCAGGAACTCTCGCGACGCGATGTCGATCGACATCTTCTCGATCACTGTATGGTCGCCGTAGGCGATCTTCAGGTCCTTGACGGAGACGGCAGATTGCATGGAAGTGTTACCCCTTGACTGCGCCGGCCGCGATGCCGCGCACGAACCAGCGGCCGGACAGGAAATAGATGGCGAGCGGAACGATGGCAGTGAGGATCGTCGCCGCCATGTTCACGTTGTAGGTCCGCTCGCCCATCGTGGTGTTGACGATATTGTTGAGTTGCACGGTCATCGGCAGGTTGTCGCGGCCGGCAAAGACGAGACCGAGCAGGAAGTCGTTCCAGATGCCGGTGAACTGCAGCATGGAGACCACCACGACCATCGGCACGGCAATCGGCAGCATGATCTCGAAAAAGATGCGCCAGAAGCCCGCGCCGTCGACGCGCGCCGCCTTGCAGAGCTCCTCCGGCACGCTGAGGAAATAGTTGCGGAAAAGAAGCGTCACCAGCGGCAGACCGAAGATGACATGCACGAGAATGATGCCAGCCAGCGAATTATAAAGGTCAATATTCGCCATCGCCCGGACCATCGGATAGAGGAAGATCTGGTAGGGGATGAGGCCGCCGGCCATCAGCAGGCCGAAGAGCAGGTTTGCCCCGCGCGGCCGCCAGAGCGACAGCGCATAGCCGTTGACGGCGCCGATGAAGACCGAGAGCGCGACCGAGGGTAGGGTGATCGCCACCGAATTCCAGAAGCCGCTGCGAATGCCGACGCAGACGGTTCCCATGCAGGCCCCCGACCAGGCGGTTGCCCAGGCAGAAAAATCGAGCGTCGCCGGCAGGGCAAAGATCTGGCCGAGCCGGATTTCGGGCATCGATTTCAGCGAGGTAACGACCATGGTGTAGAGCGGTAAAAGGAAGAAAAGCGCTGCGACGACAAGGAAGGCATAGAGGCCGATGCGCCCGGCGGTGATCTGTGCCGGCTTCGGGCCGTTCGGATGAAGACGTGCCATCACGCGGCTCCCTTGGCTTTGTCACGCATGTGCATGATGTAGCGGAACGGGGCGACTGCGATGATCACGCCGAGGACAAGCACCGTCGCGCCGGCTGTGGCGAGGCCGAGGTTCTGGCGCCCGAACAGATTGTCCATGATGAATTTCGCCGGCACCTCCGTCGCATTGCCGGGGCCGCCATTGGTCATGGCAACGACGATGTCATAGGTCTTGATCACGCCCATGGCGAGCAGCATGCCGGCCGCGGCCAGCGCCGGCCCGAGCTGGGGTAGGATGATCGAGACATAGATCCGCCAGACAGGGATACCGTCGATCCGCGCCGCCTTCCATTGCTCGCCTTCGATGCCGCGCATGCCGGCGAGCGCAATGACCATGACGAGCCCCGCGCCCTGCCATACGCCGGCAAGCACCAGCGCATAGATCGCCATGTCGCGATTGACCACCCAGTCGAGGACGAAGCTTTCCCAGCCGAGCGAACGCACGCTCGCCTGGATGCCGAGCGTCGGATTGAGCATCCATTGCCAGATCAGCCCGGTCACCACGAAGGACATGGCGTAGGGATAGAGGAATATGGTCCTGAAGGCGCTTTCGAAGCGGATCTTGCGGTCCAGCGCCGCAGCCAGCAGGAAGCCCAGCAGCAAACAGCCTGCGACGTATAGCACGCCGAAGATCAACACGTTTTGCAGCGAGGCCAGCCACTTGGCGGAAGAGAAGAGCTTCGAATACTGCGCCAAGCCGACATAGGTCGAGGATGGAAAAAGCGTCGAATTGGTGAAGGACAGGCGGATCGACCAGGCCATGGTGCCGATAAAGACCACGACCGCGACGAACCATGTCGGCAAAAGCGCGATGGTCGCGGAAAGATTGGGCTTGCGTTTGATGGACATCGGCCAGCTCGTTGACGGAGTGGAAAGCAGGGCGCGCCGCCGCGCGAGGCGGCGGCTGGCAGCCGTGGCGCCGACATCAGGTCGACGCCACGGGCTACTATCCTACTCGAAGATGGCGAAGAAATTCCCAGCTGTGGAGACCGTATCGTCCGAGCCGCCGCTCCAGTATTCGTCGACGAAGTCATCGAGCGCGCCAACCTGCTGGGGCGTCAGCACGATCGCCTGGTCCGGCACGATCGCACCGGCTGCCATCAGCTCGACACCCTTCTGGGCGCAGACGTCCAGCTTCGACTTGTCGACGTCGGCGCGCATCGGAACCGAACCCTTCTTGAGGGCGAATTCGACCTGGACGGCCGGATCCATGACGACTTCGGCGAGAAGTTTCTGCGCCTTGTCGGTCTCGGCCTTGCCGGTCTTGGGGAACCAGAGGGAGTCGGCGATATAAACCATGCCCTTCGATTCCGGCACGATCATGCAGCCATAATCCTTGCCCGGCTCCTTGCCGGCAACGGTGAATTCGCCCTTGGCCCAATCGCCCATGAACTGCACGCCGGCCTTGGCGGTGATCAGCATGGCGGTCGCGTCGTTCCAGTTGCGCCCGGCGGCACCGGCATCGACATAACCACGCAGCTTGCCGAGGATTTCGAGGGTCTTCTTCACGCCTTCGACGGATGCCGGGCTCTTGTCCTTATCGACATAGATCTTCAGGAAGCCGTCGATCCCGACCTGCGAGAGCAGGATCATGTTGAAGACCTTGGTTTGCTGCCAGGGCTGGCCACCCCAAGCGACCGGAACCATGCCGGCAGCCTTCAGCTTGTCGAGATCGGCAAAGAGCTCGTCCCAGGTCTTGGGCTCTTGCGAAATACCGGCCTTCTCGAAGGCTTCCTTGGAATAGAAGAGCCAGCTTTCACCATGGGCGCCGGTCGGCGCAAGGTAGACCTTGCCGTTATAGGTGATGAGATCATGGATCGATTTCGGCAGGGCGTCAGCCCATTTGCCGGCGGCCGCCACGTCGTCGATCGGATTGAACAGGCCCTGGTTGATGAAATCGGCGGCAGCGAGACCGATGACGCCCTGCTTGGCGCCGGGCGCATCACCGGCGACGATCCGGTTTTGGAAGGCGGCATCGGCCGCACCGAAGCCGGCGATCGAGGAATCCTTCCAGACGCCGCCGCGCTTTTCGAACTCGGTCTTGATGACGTTGAGGGCGGCAGCTTCGCCGCCCGACGTCCAGGACGACATGATCTCGATCGTTGGCTTGTCCTCGGCATGGGCCGAGGCGAAGAGACCGGCGAATGCCACGCCGGCAAGAAAAAGCTTCATCATGGTCTTCATTGTTCCACCTCTTGAAAATGCCCTCTTTGCGGGGCGTTCGTTGTCTTAGGGATGACTGTCAGCGATAGATCGGCAGGAGCGCCTGCCGGACGAGCGTGAGCCCGTTGGCGATGTCGCGGACGGGATCGGGCGCGGCATCGAGTTCGAGGATCGCCCAGCCTTCATAGGCCCGGTCGCGCAGCAGCCGGATCCAGGATGGCCAGTCGACCCGTCCGAGGCCGAAGCTGCAGAAATAGGGCTGGTGGCGTTCATGGATGTGCTTGTCGATCGGCGTATCGGCGGGCATCGGGCCGATCGCATCCTTCCAGTGAGCGATGATCATGCGCTCGTGATGGCGATCGACGAGTTGGACGGGATCGGAGCCGGCAACGATGATATGGGCCGTGTCCGGGCACATGTGCACGTAGGCCGGGTCGGTCAAAAGCATCATCAGATCGACGTCGCGCGCGGCGGCAAAGATCGAGTGCGCCTCGGTGTGCAGCGCCAGCCGCACGCCCCTGGCATAGAGGGTCGCACCAAGCCGGTTCAGAAAATCGGCGATCACCTTGGCGCGGTCGAAATCATGGAATTGCACCGGCTGGGCGCCGAGCGTCTGGCGCAGCGGCGCGCCGATCACCATGATGTCGCTGCCGCAGGCTTTCAGGAAGTCGGCATATCGTTCCGCCTTGTCGATCAGCGCGCGCTGGGCCTCGGGCTCAGCGAAATCGCCGGCCGCCTCCAGTTCCGCGAAGAAGCCACTGCACAGCGTCAGGCCGCGTCTTGCCAGTTCGGCTGCAAAGGCGTCGACGGAACCATAGGTCTTGATGGCGTCCTGCCAGTTGAAGGGAGAGAACGTCAGCTCGACACCGGCAACGCCGGAGGCCTGGACGCTGTCGAGTATCTTGTCCCAGAAGTCACGGGGCTCGGCGCGGGCGTAGCCGACGATCGCCTCATGGCTGTCGACGCCCCAGAAGCCGGGATGAAAGAATGTCACGAGATCGACACCGAAGCGCAGCCTGTCAGTAGCCATAATTTGTCCATTTCTCGAGGCATGACCTACCAGCGTGCGGAAGTGCCGTTCCGCATCCAATAAATCATGGGTTTTCAAAGCATTAAGAAATGGCAATCGTTTGCCATGGCTAGATAATAGCCAAGCCGGTTTTTTAAGCAAGCGATTTTTGGCAAACGTTTGCTATAAATCGCTCCCTGTCTTAGAGTTGCAAATCGAAGCATCCGGGAGACCGAAATAAACATGAATAAAAACAAGGATGTGGTGGGAGAGGAGCCATCGGGTGCATTGATGGCCGATGTCGCGCGGCTCGCCGGCGTTGCGATATCGACAGTCAGCCGGGCGCTCGCCAATCCCGGCCGGGTCAACGAGAAGACGCGCGCCAGGATCAATGCCGCAGCCAGGCAACTGGGCTATACGCCGAACGCGATGGCGCGCGGCCTTAGGGTCGGCAAATCCAACGTCATCATGATCATTCTGCCGGGATCGCTCTACTATGGTGCTTCCCAGGTCATTCCGCAGGTGCTGCAGAGTATCAATCAATCGCTGATCCAGGGCGGCTACAACCTGATGATTGCCAACCTCGATCGCGACGAAATTTCCGAACGGCATATCCTCGACCTCGCCTTCGGCGGCAGCGTACGCGGGGCCATCATCCTGTCGTCGAAGCTTCCGGAGGTCGACGGGCGCTCGCTGGCCAATTCCGGTCTGCCGATCGTGTCGATGCTGCTCGACATGAGCGATGCCGGCCTGCAGAGCGTCGTGACGAACGACCGCGAAGCCGTGCGCGACGTCACGGCCGAACTGATCCGATTGGGTCATCGGCGGTTTTTCTATCTTGCAGGGCCTGAAGGCAATTATCACGATGTCGAGCGTTACGGCGGCGTGCTCGAGGCGCTCGAGGCGGCAGGATTGTCCGAGGAGGCGGTGCGTCGCTCGGGTGGTCATCTCGATTATCAGCACGGCTTCGACATTGGCGTCCAGGCGGCGGACGATTTCGCCGAGTTGACCGAAAAGCCGACAGCCGTCATCGCGACCAGCGATGACATGGCCATTTCTTTTGTCAGCCGTATCCAGGGCGCGGGCTTGCGCATTCCCGGTGATCTGTCCGTCGTCTCTTTCGACGGCTCCCCGGTCTGCGAATTCTGCTCGCCGCCGCTCTCGACGATCAAGCAGCCGGTGGAAGAGATGGGGCGCGCGGCGGTGGATCTTCTGCTCGACGCCATTGACCAGCGGCAGAATACGGCGGCGGTTCGCACCGTCATCCGAAGCAGCCTTATCCTGCGCGAAAGCATCGCCGCTCCGAAGAGCTGACGATGAGGAGCCGACGACGCACAGAAGCGCATGGGAACGCATGCCGCGGTCAGTCGACCGGCCTTCACTTCACGGTTGGAAAGCCTTGTAACGGTCTTGAACCGTTAGAAAAGCATTGTGCATTCGTTGAACGCATTCATAGACAAACACCGCGGGAAAGCTTAGGTTAGCGCTAGGTAATACCTTTAACTAAGGAGGCCTCATGGCATCGCCGACCTCGCTCAAACTCGATGATGAGCTAAAGGGCCGCGTTCAGCAACTGGCCGAGGCTCGCCGCCGCTCGTCCCACTGGATCATGCGTGAAGCTATTGCGCAATATGTTGAGCGCGAGGAGAAGCGTGAGGCGCTGCGACAGGAAACGCTTGACGCCTGGCATGAATTTAAAGCGACGGGACTGCATGTCACCGGCGCCGAGGTCGAAAGCTGGCTTTCGACTTGGGGAACTGACGACGAGTTGTCCGCACCCGAATGCCACAAGTAGTTTTCTCCCCGGCCGCAATCCGCGACCTCGAGCGGCTCCGAGAGTTCTTACGACTGAAAAACCCATCGGCCGCCAAGCGAGCAGGCGAAACTATACTCAAAGGCTTGAGAGCCCTCGGCGTACATCCCCATATTGGACGCCTCATCGAGGACTTGCCCGAGCAATACCGGGAGTGGCTCATCGATTTTGGAGATAGCGGATACGTCGCTCGTTATCGTATTGATGGCGATATTTTGATGATCCTCGCGGTACGGCATCAGAAGGAAGCAGGGTTCTGATACGGACGCCATTGCCGACCATCGGTTCCCGCAAGGCCGATTACGCTCCATCAAAACTTCGTCTGACCCCATCAGCCCATACGTCGTGCTACGAAAAATCACAACACCGGGCGACTTGAAACTTCGGGTCTGCGCGGTGGAATTCTGAAATTCCGAGCACGCATATGGACCTCTCGAAGATCAAGACGCTGATCGACTTTGTCGGACGATCGAACATTGCCGAGCTGACCGTGACCGAAAAGGACGTGACGGTTCGGATTTTCCGCACGTCGCCGGGTCAGGAGGCTGCTGCCGAGCCCGCGCAAAAGGCAGGATCGACGACAAGCTTTGCCGATGATGCGGGCTCCGATGCGTCGTCGAGGCTCGAGAAAACTTCCTATGCGGTGAAGGCGCCTGTCTTCGGCGTTCTGCACCGGACCCCGGCACCCGGGGAACCGCCATTCATTGCAATCGGTGACGAGGTGGAGGAGGGGCAGACGCTTTTCATCATCGAGGCGATGAAGGTCTTCAACACGATCGCTGCGCCGCGGTCAGGGCGCATTACGCACCTCACCGAAATCGACGAGGGCGAGGTCGAGACCGGCGACCTGTTGGCGGAGATTGCCTGATGCCGGAAACGACTGAACGATCCGCGACCGACCGCTTCGATACTGTTCTGATCGCCAATCGTGGCGAGATCGCAGCCCGGATCCAGCGCGCCTGCCATGAGCTCGGCCTGAAGACGGTCGCCATTTGCTCCGAGGCCGACAGGCAAGCGCCTTACGGCAGCACCGCCGACAGCTTTCTTTGCATCGGCCCATCGACCGCCGCCAAGAGTTATCTCAATCAGGATGCCATCCTTCTGGCGGCGCGTCTTGCCGGCGCAGGCGCCATCCATCCAGGTTACGGTTTTCTGTCTGAAAACGCCGCCTTCGCCGACGCCATCGAAAAGGCGGGGCTGACCTTCATTGGTCCGACCGCGTCATCGATTGCGATTATGGGCGACAAGATCGCGGCAAAGCGCGCGATGATGGCGGCCGGCGTGCCCTGCGTTCCCGGTCCGGACACGGCGCTGCCCGATGACCCCGCCACGATCGAGCGCATAGCGCTGGAAATCGGGTATCCCGTCATCATCAAGGCAGCCGGCGGTGGCGGCGGACGCGGCATGCGTGTCGTGCCCAAGGCCGATTTGCTGCATGAAGCAATTGCGCTGACACGGGAGGAGGCCCGCAAGGCCTTCGGTTCCCCCTCGCTCTACATAGAGAAATTCTTAGAGCATCCGCGCCACATCGAGATCCAGGTTATTTGCGACGATCACGGCAATGCCGTGTGGCTGGGCCACCGGGATTGCTCGATGCAGCGCCGCCATCAGAAAGTGGTGGAGGAGGCGCCGGCGCCGGGGATCGCACCCGACATCATCCAGCCGGTCGGTCTGGCTTGCGTAAAGGCCTGCCTTCAGATCGGCTACCGGGGCGTCGGAACCTTCGAATTCCTCTATGAGGACGGCGCTTTCTATTTCATCGAGATGAACACGCGACTTCAGGTCGAGCATCCCGTCACCGAGCTGACGAGTGGTGTCGATATCGTCCAGGCGCAGATAAGGGCGGCGCAGGGCCACGTTCTCGATCTCACCCAAGGCGATGTGACATGCGAGGGCCACTCCTTCGAATGCCGCATCAACGCCGAGGATCCGGAAAATTTCCTGCCGTCGGCGGGTGTCGTCACCCATCTGGCGTTGCCGACGGGACCAGGCATCCGCGTCGATACGCATATTCATGCCGGCTACAAGGTCTCGCCCTATTACGACTCGCTGATCGCCAAGCTGATCGTTCATGCGCCGACGCGGGCGGAAGCGATGGCAAGAATGCGCGAGGCGCTTGCGGGCACTGAGGTCGAGGGGATTTCCACCAACATCCCCTTCCTGCGCGCCCTGTTCGAGGATGGCGCGTTCGCGCGCGGCGAGACGGATATCCATTATCTCGAACAATGGCTGAAACTGCGGAGGGGGGCATGAGCGCGATCGATTTCAGCGATCCGGCGACGATTGCATTGCTCACCGAGGCACTGACGGCCGCCGGTGTGGACGGACTTGAAATCTCCCGACCGGGCGGACAGCTTCGCATCGTCGTCGCCGGAAAAGGCGGCTCCCGGATCAGCTCGACCGGGGCGACGTCTCCTGCTCCCGGTTTGGCTCCCGGCTCCGCATCGGCCGTCGTGAAGGCGCCGATGGCCGGCCGCTTCTGTGTCGAGCACCCGGCCGCCTCCGCCGTGCCGCAAGATCTGCCGCGCTCCGTATCCGATGCGGATATCGTCGGCTTTGTCGGGGTAGGGCACATCCTGCTTCCCCTTCGCGCCGGACGTTCCGGTGTTTTGACCAGGCTGCTCGCCGAGCCTGGTGCGCTGGTTAGCTTCGGTGATCCTCTGTTCGAAATCGAGCTCCAGTCATGATCGTCACGACGAACAGACATGCATCGCAACGCGAGATCGTTCCGGCCACCAAAAGCCTGGCGCGGGTTTCCTCGATCGGCGCCAGATCCTTCCTGCTCGAGGCGCCCGGCGACTTCGATCTCATCGCACAGCGGCGGATCTGGGCTTTGTCCCAGACCGTGAAAGACTGGGCGGACCTTGCGGAAAACATTCCGGGCATGACCAATCTGCTGGTGATCTTCAAGGAGACGCCCGAGGATCCTGATGCGGTGGTCGCCCGGCTGCTGGAGGCATGGGAGAATGCCCGCAGCATCGATCTCAACGGCAAGACCGTCGAGATCCCTGTCCATTATGGCGGCGAATTTGCGACGGATCTTCCGGCCCTTTGTAATCTCTCGGGCTTGAGCGACCGTGAGGTCGTCCGCATCCATCATGAAGCGACCTACCGTGTCTTCGCCTTGGGCAGCGCTCCCGGTTTCGGTTATCTGCATGGTCTCGATCCGCGCATCTACATGCCGCGAAAGACCGTGCCCTCGCTGAAGATGCCGAAGGGCTGCGTGACCATCGGCGGTATGCAGACCGGCGTCGCCATGCTCACAGGTCCCAACGGCTGGAATTCCATCGGCTTCGCGGCACTTGAGATGTTCGACCCCATGTTGCCGAGCCCCGCCATGATGGCGCCGGGAGATACGGTGCGGTTCCTGCCGGCAAGGATCGAGCTATGATCGAGATCATGGAAAGCGGTCCGTTCAACACAGTGCAGGATCTTGGCCGCCCCGGCTATCGCGACATCGGCGTATCGGCGAGCGGCGCGATGGATCCGCTTGCGGTCCGGATCGGCAACATTCTCGTCGGCAACGACGAAAACGCAGCCGCGATAGAGGTGCAGACCTTCCCGTTCAGCCTGCGTTTCGAACGGCGCATCGCCTTTGCCGTGACCGGCGCGGACGGCAATTCTCATCTCGACGGATCGGAACTGCTTGCCTGGTGCGCTTATATCGCGGAGCCCGGACAGCTTCTCGAACTGAAACAGCCGCCGCTACTGGCGCGCTCCTATATTTCGCTCGGAGGCGGGCTGGACATCCCCGTTGTCATGGGTTCGCGAAGCACGTCGCTGCGCGGCAGCTTCGGGGGCAATGCAGGCCGGCCTCTGGCGAAGGGCGATCGGATCGCGGTCGGGGAGGACGCAGAAATGATTATGCTGCCGGCCTCCGGGCTCGCCGTCGTCGAACCGGCCGTGGCGCTGCGCGAAGTCTTCCCGGCTGCTGTCGACGGCACACTGCCGATCCGCGCCCTACCGGCCGGCGAGCATGATCTTTTCGCCGGAGATGGCGAAGCCTTCTGGAGCCAGACCTGGAGGATTTCCTCGCGAAGCGACCGGACGGGCTATCGCCTGTCCGGCGAGCCGATCAAGCCGACAGCGTCCATCGAGATGCGCTCCCACGGTGTCGTGCCCGGCGTGATCCAGGTTCCGCCCGGCGGCGAACCGATCGTGCAGATGAGCGATGCCAACACCGCCGGCGGATATCCGAAGATCGCCGGCGTGATCGAATGCGATCTCTGGCGGCTCGGCCAAGCCCGGATCGGCGCCCGGCTGAAGTTCGTTCGCTCGACGCATGCGGAGGCGCGCTCAGTTGAACAGGCTGTCGCCGGCTATGTCGAGGACGTCAGGCAGACATCCCGACTGGTCAAGCGCGCCTTGAAGGCGATGGCCTAATGCGTGTAGCCCAAAAGGCCGTCAAAAGGAGGAACTGATGAAGATCGATCTGAATTCCGACATGGGCGAAGGATTCGGTCCCTACCGGCTGTGCGACGACGAAGCGATGATGAAACTTGTCTCGTCGGCCAACATCGCCTGCGGTTTCCATGGCGGCGACCCGGATACGATGGGACGCATGGTCCGGCTTGCGAAACTGAACGGCGTCGGCATCGGCGCGCACCCCGGTTTGCCTGATCGGCCGGGTTTCGGCCGGCGCGAAATACCGTTTCCGGCAGACGAGCTTCGCCAGCAGATGCTCTATCAGCTCGGCGCACTGATGGCGATCGCCAAAGCCGAGGGTGTCACTGTCTCCCATATCAGCTTCCACGCGGCTATGGGCAATATGGTCAACCGCGATCCTGTGCTGGCCGATCTGATGATGGATGCGATCGCCACGGTCGATGCCGGCCTCGTCGTCTTCGTCACTTCAGGCAGCGAGATCCAGCAGGCAGCTCGGCGCGCGCGTTTGAAGACGCTGGCGCTTTTCCTTGCGGACCGGGCTTATGACGCTGGCGGCAGACTTGTCGCGCGCGGGCTCGCTGGCGCCGTCATCAAGGACGAGGCATCGGTGCGTGCGCGCGTACGGAAATTTCTGCTCGAAGGAACTGTCGAGACGATCGACGGAGCGGTGATCGCAATGCCGGCCCGCTCCATTCTCGTCCATAGCGACACGCCCGGCGCTCTCGAGCTTGCCGGCATCGTGCGCGGCGAGATCGAAGCCACGGGTGCTGCGCTCGCGCCTGCCGCCGAACTCGCCGACTGACGCAATCCCGATCGCCCGCGGGCGTTTCCCGTTCCCATCTCCCATCGAAGGACCATGTCGATGTCCGTCATCGCTGACCGCCTGAAAAACGTCTCCATCTCCGCATCCGCCGCCATGACCCAGCGCGCCAGGGAACTGGCCGCCAAAGGCATCAAAGTTGTCAGCCTCTCGTCGGGCGAGCCGGATTTCCCCACTCCGGCGCACGCGATCGAGGCGGCCTATGGGGCAGCTCTTGCAGGCGATACGAAATATCCTCCGATGGACGGTACGCCGGTGCTCAAGTCGGCCATCATCCGGAAGTTCAAACGGGACAACAATCTCGACTATGATGCCAGCCAGATCGTCGTCTCGGGCGGCGGCAAGCAGGTGATCTTCAATGCCATGCTGGCAACCTGCAATCCCGGCGACGAGGTGGTCATTCCGACGCCCTCCTGGGTCAGCTATGCGGATATCGTCAAGTTCGCCGGCGGTGTCCCGGTCGCCGTCCCGTGCCACGAGCAGACCGGCTTCAAGCTGCACCCCGAGGATCTGGAGGCGGCGATCACGCCGCGCACCAAATGGCTCTTCCTGAATTTCCCGAACAATCCGACCGGAGCCGCCTGCTCCCGGGCGGAGATGGCTGCCATCGCCGAGGTCATGCTGCGACATCCCAATGTCTGGATCATGACCGACGATATCTACGAACACCTGGTCTATGACGACTTCCAGTTCTGCACGATCGCCGAAGTCGAGCCCAGGCTCTATGATCGCGTCCTGACGATGAACGGCGTTTCCAAGGCTTACGCGATGACAGGCTGGCGGCTCGGCTTTTGCGCCGGGCCGAAAGAGCTGATCTCCGCCGTCAGCAACGTCAACGGACAGAATGGCGGCGGCATCGCGACGCTGACCCAGGCTGCGGCGACCGCGGCGCTCGATGGTCCTCAGGATCTGTTGAAGGAGCGTGCCGCGATCTACAAGGAAAGACGCGACTTCGTTCTCGACAGATTGTCTGAGGTGGAAGGGCTGCGCTGCCATAGGCCCGAAGGCGCTTTCTACATCTACCCCAATATCTCGGGGCTGATCGGCAAGACCAGCAAGGGCGGTCGGAAGATCGAAACCGATGTCGATTTCGTCATGGCGCTCGTCGACGAGCATCATGTCGCGACCGTGCAAGGGGCGGCTTACGGAATGAGCCCCTTCTTTCGCATTTCTTACGCCACGAGCATGGAGAAACTCGGCGAAGGATGCGCGCGCATAGCCCAGTTCTGCAGGGATATGCGCTGATCGGCAACGCGCTTTAGATCTGAATTTCGGATCTAAAGCAAAGAAATGGAGCATGATGTCGTCCGAAAACCGCTCACACTTTTCGGCATCATGCTCTAGCGTTTCAACCGCGCCGTCAGCTCGAGAAGGATGTCGCGGACGGCAAGGGCCGGTTCGGACAAGGGATTCTGATCGGACACACACAGCGACAGGGTTTCTTCGATCCGCGGCGAGACGAGCCGGCAGATCAGCGGCTCGCTCGATTCCGATACGATGCGGTCGGCGATGGCTTTGGGCATGATCGTCGCGCCGAGACCGCTGCCCACCGCGCGGGCGAGCGTGCGGACGATTTCGACTTCCGCCACGACTTTCAAATTGGTGCGGGTGCGCGTGAAGGCGGTATCGACCGCGCGGCGCACGAAATTATAGGCCGGCGGCAACAGCAGCGGCATCCCGTCGAGACTATTGACCGGAACCGGTTTCGCATCCGCCTCGATCGCAAAGTCCCGATGGGCGACAAGGAAAAACTCTTCGCTCAGAATCGGCTCGAACCGGACGCCCTTGATCGGTCCGGTTCCATGGAGAAGCGCCATCTCCAGCCGGCCGTTCATGATCATCTGGCTATAGGTCTGGCCGACGCTTTCCGTCAGGTGCAGCAGAATACCGGGATGCCGTTTGCGGGTCTCCGCCAGGAGGTCGACCGACAGCGTGGCCGCACTGCTGAACGGCACGAGACCGACGGACACACGCCCGGCAAGCGAATTCCCGGCTGCGGAGGCATCCGCTTGCGCCTGCTCCATCTGCCGAAGGATAATCTGCGCATGGCGATACACCGCGTGTCCCGCGTCGGTCATGCTGACGCCCTGCTGGCTGCGGATCAGCAGCTTGTGGCCGAAATGCTCCTCCAGTGCCGCAAGCTGCTGGCTGAGGGCCGGCTGGGCGATGTGCAAAAGGTCCGCCGCTCGCGTGATGCTGCCGCTGTCGACGATCACGATGAAAGATTTGAGGCGTCTGATGTCCATGAGGATCGGGGTACCGTTCTGATCTGCGCGGCTTACATTTGCAGACACGCATTGCTTTTGCAACGCGACGCCGTCGCTGCTTTCCTCAGGCCCGGACGCAGCAAGCTGAAGCCCGGCATCAGCTCTTTATCTTCTTCAGCAGCCTGCGCCAGCTCCATAACCGTTGCTTATTGCTCCAGAGATAATCGGTCTTAGGCAAGGGGTTTAAGCTTCGCTACTGTCTCAATCAACAACAAGGGAACGACAATGCCATTCTCCGACTACAAGACCGCACTGGTGACCGGCGCATCCTCCGGTATCGGCGCAGCCGTGGTTGAGCGGTTCCGCCGGGAGAACATCGAGGTCCATGCCGTTGCCCGCAGTGCCGAAGCGCTGCAGCAGCTGGCCGCGCGGACGGGCTGCCTCGCCCACGTCATCGACGTCACCGACCGTCAGGCCATGGCAGAGCTCACACGTCGGGTGGAGTTCGATATTCTCGTCAACAATGCCGGTGTCGACCGGCCGAAGAAATTCCTGGAAGCCGACGAGGGCGATATCGATCTCATCGTCGACGTCAATCTCCGGGCGGTTCTGCACATCTGCCGGCTGGTCGTGCCCGGTATGGTGGCGCGCGACCGCGGACATGTCATCAACATCTCGTCGATCGCCGGCGCCTATAATTTCGGCGGCAACTCATCCTATCACGCCACCAAGGCAGGGGTGAGCATGCTGTCCAACCAGCTGCGCATCGACGCTTTCGGCAAGCGGGTACGGGTCACGGAAATCTGCCCCGGCCGGGTCGCCACTGACATCTTCAATCACGTCCACGGCGATGACCCCAGCATCCGCGAACGGTTCATCGACGGCTTCGAACTGCCGCAGGCGACCGATATCGCCGACGCGATTGCCTTCGCCATAGCAGCCCCCGTCGCCGTCAACATCGGACATATGGAAATCACACCGACGCTGCAGGTCATGGGCGGCCTGCAGACGGCAAAGCCCCAACCTGCGGCGAAGCTGGATCAATCCGGGGAGCCAAACCCGTGAGCGGTTTCGACCTTTCGGCAATCCTGGGAAATCCGGAATATACCGCCATGCTGCTGCATGGCATCGAGATGACCTTCATCATCTACGCCGGCTCTTGGTCGATGGCGATGGCGCTGGCACTTCTGCTGCTGGCTTTGCGTTTGTCGCCCTTTCGTTTCGGTGATCCGTTAGTCGCTGCTTACGTATCCTACCACCGTAACGTCCCCACCCTGGTTCAGCTGATGCTGTGGTATTTCGGGATTTTCACCCTGATGCCGAGCGGGGTAGCCGAATGGCTGGCCGTCCATAATGCCGAGGCCATCTTCGCGGTGATCGGGCTCGGGCTCTGCCAGGCGGCCTATTTCAGCGAAGATCTTCGTTCGGGCGTGCGCTCGGTCAGTCCAGGCCAGATGCAGGCAGCCCGCGCGCTTGGCCACGGTTATGTCTCGGCGATGCGTTTCGTCATCATGCCGCAAGGCGTGCGCAACGCGCTGCCGCCGCTCATCAATCACAGCGTTTCCCTGTTCAAGAACAGCAGTCTCGCCGTCGTCATCGGAGCCTCGGAACTGACGCATGCCGTCAAGGAAATCGAGAACCTCAGCTTCCGGACCTTCGAGATCTACCTGATCGGCACAGTTCTCTACCTCTTCTTCTCGCTCGTGATCATGAGCATCGGCGCCTATCTGTCGATGCGCACCGATCCTGCCAGGAGTGCGCGAGCATGATCCACGACATGATCGCCATCGTCCAAGACTACTGGCTGCTGCTGCTGATCGGCCAATATCCGAACGGGCCGCTTGGCGGGCTCGCCAACACGCTGATCCTTTCAGCGCTCAGCATCGCTCTCGCCTTTCCGGTCAGCATCCTGTTCGCATTGGCGCGGCTCTCCAGGTCGCCGCTGCTGCGCTGGCCGGTCACCGCGCTCGTCTATTTCACCAGGGGCGTGCCGCTCTTGATGCTCATCCTGTGGAGCTATTTCCTCGTTCCGCTGCTGACCGGCGCCGATGTGCCGAGCTTCGTGACGATGCTGACGACACTCGTGGTCTATCAAAGCGCGTTCCTGAGCGAAGTCGTGCGTGCCGGCATCGTTGCGCTCGGACCGGGCCAGATGGACGCGGGACGTGCGCTTGGTCACGGTTATTTAGGTGCGATGCGCTTCATCATCCTGCCGCAGGCGCTCTACAACATGATCCCGAGCATCATCTCCACCTTTGTCTCAACGATCAAGGACACGACGCTCGGCTACGTGATCAACGTGCCGGACCTAACCTTTGCCGCAAGCCAGGTCAACAACCAGCTCCTGACGCAGCCTTTCCAGGTCTTCCTCATTCTGGCGATCGTCTACTTCGCCATCTGCTGGACGCTCACCTACTTCGCAAATCGCCTCGAGCGGAGCATCACGCGGCGGCGTGCGGGACTTTCCAACCTTCCTGCCGCCGCCCTGGTCGCGCCATCGAAAATCATATCGGAGCAGCCATGACCATGTCAGTTTCAGCCCAGGAATTGCAGACGATCCGGCTTTCGCAGGTCTGCAAGAGCTACGGCGACTACCCGGTTCTGAAGGACATCGATGCACAGGTCTCGCGCGGCGAAGTCGTGGTCATCTGCGGGCCGTCCGGTTCGGGAAAGTCGACGCTGATCCGCACGATCAATCGCCTCGAGGAGATCAACAGCGGATCGATTACGCTCGACGGCCAAAACATTCATGCCGCCATGCGGGCGAAGGAACTCAATGCGCTGCGCAGCCGGATCGGCTTCGTATTTCAGAACTTCAACCTGTTTCCGCACCTTTCGGTGGTCGAAAACGTCTCGATGTCGCCAATCCGGGTGAAAGGCGTGGCGCCTGACGTCGCAAAGGACAAAGCCCTCAAGCTTCTCGATCGGGTCGGCCTTGCCGACAAGGCCCGGGCCTATCCCGGTCAATTGTCGGGCGGCCAGCAGCAGCGGGTGGCTATCGCCCGCGCCCTTGCCATGGAACCGCCGGTGATGCTGTTCGACGAGCCGACCAGCGCGCTCGATCCTGAAATGGTCGGCGAAGTGCTGGCCGTCATGAAGAGCCTGGCGTCCGAAGGCATGACCATGCTCTGCGTCACCCACGAAATGGGTTTCGCGCGCGACGTCGCAGATCGGGTCTGGTTCATCGATGCCGGCCAGATCCTCGAAATGGCGACCCCCGAGGACTTCTTCAAAAATCCAAGCCATCCCCGTGCGCAGCGATTCCTCGCTGATCTCAGGCATTGATACCAACCACCAAAAACAAAGGAGAACAGCAATGAACTGGAAATGCCTAACCCTCACCGCCGCATTTGCCGGCATGGCGGCCGCCTTGCCCGCAAAAGCCGATCAGCTCGACAACATCATGTCAGCGAAAACCCTGCGCTGCGCGACTTTCGCCGACGTTCCTCCCTTCGCCTCTCCCGATCCGAAGACCCGCGAAATGGCCGGATTCGACGTCGACCTCTGCGGCGCCATCGCCAAGGAACTGGGCGTCAAGGCTGAAATCAAGCCAGTTTCGGTCGAGGCGCGCGTGCCCGAGGTCAAGCTCGGCCGCGTCGACATCACCGTTGCCAACCTTGCCTATACTCTGAGCCGCGCCGAGCAGATCCAGTTCAGCGATCCCTATTATCTCGCCAAGGAAATGCTGATCGTGCCGGCGGACGATGCCGGCAAGAAGAAGGCCGATTATGCGGGCCAGCGCATCGCCTCGACCAAGGGTTCGACCTCCGAGATGTCGATCAAGCTCAACAAATCCGACCCACTGACCTTCCAGGATACCGCCTCGGCCTATCTAGCCGTCCAGCAGGGCAAGGCGCGCGGCATGGTGGCCAACACCATGACGACGACCAAATTCGTCAATGAATCGAAGAGCAAGGGCAAGGCAATGCGGATGATCGAGGAGCCGATGCTGTACCAGCCGATCGGCATCGGCATGGCCAAGGATCAGCCGGCGCTGACCGCCAAGATCAACGAGATCCTTCGCAAGCTCGACACATCGGGCGAGATCAACAAGATCTGGGACAAGTGGCTCGGTCCGGATACCGAATACAAGATGACGCGCACCGACAAGGTCGTATCGCTCTCCGAGCTGAAGTTCGACCCGATCCCGTAAGTCGACCGGCTTCGGCGTCATCCACCGACAACGTCCAAACGAATTGAGACGGCGGGGCATGCCCGCCGTCGACCAAAAATGGGAGGCATCCGTGATCCATATTAAAGATATCGCCGAACGGCCAAGCAAAGCCGATATCGACGCCGTTTCCAAATTTTCACCCGCGACGATCCACGAAGCCCAAGGGCGCCGCGGAGCCCTTTCCTCCCGCCTCAAGCCCGTCGACTACCGCATGAAACTGTGCGGCCCGGCCTTCACGGTGAAATGCGCGCCGCGTGACAACATCATGCTGCAGCTCGCCATCAACTACGCAAAGCCGGGCGATATCATCGTCGTATCGGCGGGCGAATACGAAGAGGCCGGATCCTTCGGCGATGTGCTTGCCAATGCCTGCCTTGCAAAAGGTATCGGCGGTCTCGTGACCGACACCGGCGTGCGCGACACGCTGCAACTGAGGGAGCTTGGCTTCCCGGTCTTCTCGCTCAGCGTCTGCATCAAGGGGACGGTGAAGGAAACCATCGCGGCGGTGAACGACACGATCATCGTCGGCGGCGAAATCATCCATCCCGGCGACATCATCGCCGGTGATGCCGACGGCCTGGTGGTCGTGCGTCGCCAGGAAGCGCAGGAAGTCGCCAGGCTGTCACAGAGCCGCGAAGATGCCGAGGCCGGCTATATCGCGGCATATAAGCAGGGCAAATCGGTCATCGAGGTCAGCAATCTCGAACCGGTGCTGAAAGCCAAGGGTCTCGTCGTCGACATCTGAGACGACAGCGCAATAGCCATCAGCCCTGCCACTTTATAAAGCGGCTGGCCTTTTCGGCCAGCCGCCTTATGCAAGAACGCTACCAGGCAGGCGCCACGCCTCCAAGATCGGTCTGGACACTATTATGGACGCATGTTCTATAAAATGGACAGATTCGACGGGAGCTCGCCATGCATCTTTCCATGTGGACTTATCCCTGGGACATCCAGGACCAGGGGCTTGCAGCACTCGCCGCCGAGCTTCGCGGCCGCGCCGGCCTGAACACGGTCAGCCTGGCGACCTCCTATCATGCCGGCCGGTTCCTGCAGCCGCGGAGCCCGCAGCAGAAGGCCTATTTCCCCGAGGACGGGACGGTCTACTTCCGGCCGGATGAAAGCCTGTGGCAGGACAAGCTGATCCGGCCGCTGATGGCTGGGAATGTCACTGAGCGCGGCGACATGCTGGAAACCCTCGTCCAGGGACGCGAGGCGACGGGTCTCAAGGTCTCCTGCTGGACTGTCTGCCTGCACAATACCCGCCTCGGCATGCTGCATCCCGATCATGTGACGCGGAACGCCTTCGGCAATCCCAACTATTACAATCTTTGCCCCTCCAGCCCGGCGGCGCGGGCCTATGCCGTCACCCTCGTTCGCGACATCACGACCAACTACCGGCCCGATATGGTGGAGCTCGAGAGCCCGAATTTCATGGGCTTCGCGCATGAATATCATCACGAAAAAGACGGTGTCGGCCTGAACGCCGAAGACGATTTCCTGCTGTCGCTCTGCTTCTGCGACCATTGCACGGCGCGCGCCACAAAGGCCGGTGTGCCGGTCGAAGGCGCGCGCGGATCGGTCGCGCGCTTCATCGCCGAACTTTGCGAACGAGCTATCCCGGAACGGCAGTTCCCGGACTTTCCGGCCGCCGGCATCGATGCCTTTCGCGACCATCCAGATCTGCATGCCTATCTCACCTGGCGCAGCGAACCGGTGACCAGCCTGATCGACGAGATCAAGGCGGCCGCCGATCCGGCAACCCGCATCGTGCTCATCGACCTGAAGGACGGCTGGCTCGGCGGCGTCGATCTCGCAGCCGTCGGCAAGCTCTGCGACGGGGCGATCCTCTGCTGTTACGACATGGAGCCGGACGCCGTCGGCGATGTCATCCGGACCGGCCGGGCGGCAATTGGACCGGGCAAGTTCCTCGCCGTGGGCCTGCGCGTCTTCTATCCCGAGGTCAGCGGGCCGGCGATCCTGGCCGCACGCGCCAAGGCTGCCGTCGATGCCGGCGCTGACGGCGTGAACTTCTACAATTACGGCCTGATACCGGCAAAGCGTCTCGACTGGGTCAAGGCAGCGGTCGACGCAATCGCTTGAGCAGATCAGCGCTTCTCAGGATGCAATGGGTTCGGCGACCTGGATCAGGCAGTCGCCGGCCTGGCTGTCGCAATGCAGCCTGTGGGAAATGACAATGCCGCTCTCGGCAAAGCGCAGCTCTTCCTCCGGCTGTTCGAGGCGTTCCAGATCATGATACCATCCGGCAAACTCGCCGGCGGCAACGGTGGCGCCGAGGGCAACGGCCGGCTCGAACCAGCCTCTGTGGTTCGCATGGATGCCCTGGCTGTGCCTAGATAGTGAAAGCAGCTGCAACGGTCCCGGCTCGGCGAGCGGCACGCGCGACAGGACCGGATGCTTCACGATGCCGAGTGTGACGAGCAGCCGGTCGATCGCGGCCGCCGTGAAACCCATTGTCTCTTGCGTCACGGTGCCGCCGCCGCCGAACTCGCCGGAAAGACCGATGGTTCCGGCCCGCGCGGCCGCCCCCATCGATGTCGGTGCGGTCGGCCCGTTATCGGCGACGAAGGCATGCGCGGCACCCATGGCGCGTATCAGTGAAGCGGATCGTTCGAAGCGGGCGGTATCGGCCTGCCGCTCGATCAGCGTGCAGGGCAGGTGGGCCATGGAGGTGCCGCCCGAATGCAGATCGAGCACGACGTCATGGCGGGGAAAGAGTTCGTGTTCGAGGAAATGCGCCAGACGCGCCGTCGGCGAGCCGCTGGGATCGCCGGGAAACGCTCGATTGAGGTTGCCGCCGTCGAAGGGCGAGCAGCGCTTGGCCGCCATCACCGCCGGCAGGTTCGCCATTGGCAGGATGGTGACGGCGCCGCGGATTTCGGCGACATCCAGCAGCCGCATCAGCCGGCCGAGCTGGAGTTCGCCCTCATATTCGTCGCCATGGTTGCCGGCCATCAGCAGCAAAGACGGCCCCTCGCCATTCCTGAGGCAAAGGATCGGAATGCGGATCTGATAATAGGGCGACCGGTCGATCGAATAGGGAATGGCGAGATGGCCGGCCTGCCGGCCCTCGCGCGAAAAGTCGATCGGATTGACGAGACCGCTATGCATGATGTCTCCAGTGCGGCGGTTGCGATGCCGTCAAAGGGCGGCGACGGCAGTCATTTCGACACGCAGATCGGGATCGGCGAGACGAGCTTCGGTGCAGGCGCGGGCCGGCGGGTTTTCGATGTCGATCCAGTCATCATAGACGCTGTTCATCGCCTCGAAATCGACGATCGCCGGCAGGAAGACGTTGACGGCGATCAGGCGCGAGCGGTCGATACCGGCTTCTTGCAAAAGGGCGTCGATCTTGCCGAGCACGTCGCGGGTCTGATCCTTGATATCAGCCTTGCGATTTTCCGCGACCTGGCCGGCAATATAGACGAGACCGCCGTAGCTGACGGCTTGGCTCATACGCGAACCTTTCTGATAACGCTGGATCATGGCGGGTTTTCCTTTTCTTGCTTTTGGAGGGAGAGTTCAGCCGAAGCTGGTCAGATAGGCCGCCGTCACCGAATGGTCCGGGTCGAGGCCGTAGAGGATGGCATGCCGGTCAAGGCAGGTGCAGGGATGGGAGATGCCGCACTCGATGACGTCGCCGACCGCGACGTCGCTGCCGTCGGCAAGGGCGACGAAGGCGTGTTGATCGTTGAGGCGAAACACGTCAGCGCTCTCGAGATCGGCAAGACGCGCGCCATTGCGATAGAGCGCCAACGGCCGTGGCAGGCCTTGGTCCATGGCCACGTCGCGCATACCCATGCCGCAGATCGCCAGCCGCGGCTCCGGCCGAGAGAGGACCTCGGCCCAGACCCGCAGCGCCGGACGGAAACCCGCGGCCGCCGAGATCGTCTCGCCGCCGATGCGGAAGCCGCCGCGTGCATCGAGGCCGGCAAGGCCGCGCTCGTAGATGCCGTGATCGTGGAAGAAGATCGCGCCGCTGCGCAGCACCAGCCGGCAGGCGGGATCGGCCGCAACGGCGGCTGAAAGCCTGGCAATCACGAGGTCGAAAAACACCGAGCCGCCGGCCGTGACGAGGAGCGACCGCTCGTCGCCGATGCGGGCGCGCAGCTTCGGCAGGAAATCGGATGTCACCGCCATCAGCGCGTCGATGCGACGCATCGTCTCTTCCGCATCGGCGGTCGCGGCCGCACCTTCATAGGCGGCGATGCCGGTCAGCCGGAAGGCCGGCGTCTCCGCGGCAAGGATCGCCTCCAGAATTGCCTCGGCGGCGGCGACGCCGCGGGCACCGGCGCGACCGGCACCGAACTCCACCAGCAGACCGAGGGGCGGCAGATCGACACGCTCCTGCCAGGCGGAGCGAAGAGCCTCGACCAGCGCCGTCGAATCCACGAAGATATGAAGTTCCGCATCGGGATAGTGGCCAAGCAGGGCCGCGAGCCGGCGGGCGGCGGCGGCCCCGCCGATCTCGTTGGCGAGGATCAGCCGGCGCTGTCCCGCCTTGAGCAGGACGGCGGCCTGGCGGATATCGGCGACCGTCGTACCCCAGGCGCCTGCCGCCAGAAGTGCCTCCGCCAGCGCCATCGACATCGGTGTCTTGGCGTGCGGCGCGATATCGGCGCCGTGGCTCATCACATAGGCCATCATCAGTTCGACATTTCCCGTGAAAGCCTGCCGGTCGAGCGAGATCAGCGGCAGGGCCATCCTGCCGTCATAGGGCTTCCATCCCTGCTTGCCGATTGCAGCAAGCGGAAGCGGCGGATTGCCCGGCGGAAAGCCGCGCACCTGCTCGTCGATCAGCACGTTTTCCGTCGCAATATGGAGGTCAGACATCGCAGCCACTCCTGATCTCGGCCGGGTCGGCGATGCCGAGGCGATAGGTGTCATTGGCGGTGGCAAAGAACAGGGCGCGCTGCTCGTCGTAAGAGAGCTCTGAGGCGACCGCTCGGAAAACCTGGTAGACCTCGTCGAAGGAGGCGTGCAAGCCCGCAACCGGAAAGTCGCTCGCGAACATGGCGCGCGCCGGGCCGAAACAAGCGAGGCAATGCTCGATCACCGGCCGCAGGCTTTCGAGCGTCCACTTATTGTCATAGGCGACGAGGTCGGAAATCTTCAGGCGCAGATTCGGCAAACTGCCGAGCGCCCGCAGACCACGGCGCCAGAGCGCCATGCCGTCCTCCGTCCGGTCAGCCGGGCTGCCGCCGTGGTTGAGCACGAAAAGCGTTTGCGGAAAAGCACGCACCAGTTCGAGCGCCTCATTCATCTGCCAGGGATAAAGCATAAGGTCGAAGACCAGTCCGAGCCGCGTGGCATGGGCAAGTCCCGCCCGCCAGCTGGGATCGTCCATGCGGTTCGGGCGCGGCGCAAAACTCTTCGCCGCTTCAGGATGCCAGCTCAAAATATCACGGATGCCGACGACATTCGGGTTCGCCGCTTCCGTCTCGAGCAGGCGCATGGCGTCCGGCCCGTCGAGAGGAACGCCCGCGATATAACGGCGCGCCACACCGGAGCTGCGGTCGAGGCCATCCAGCCAGCGGCTCTCGTCCAGCGGGCAGGCAACGGACCAGCCGGCCTCCACATGCACGGTTGCAATTACGTTCTGGCGGGCAGCATCGGCGCGATAATCGTCGATGCCGTAGTCGCGCAGGATCGGCGCGAGGCTTCCGAAAACCATCTCTTCGCCGGAAGCTCTGGCCTTCTGCAGCCAGGGATGGCGTTGCAGGCTGAGGTCCCAGAGGTGGTGATGCGGGTCGATCACCGGCCCGTCATAGAGCTCCGTCATCTGCGCGCCTCGCGTCCGGAAACCAGCAGAAGAGCGAGGATCAAGGTGCCGAACATGATCGACCGCCAGCCGGGGGAGGCATTGACGACGGTGATCAGCGCCGTCGTCGTCACAAGCAGGATTGCCCCGGGAATGGTGCCGGCATAGGTGCCGCGGCCACCGAGGATCGAGCTGCCGCCGAGCACGACGGCGGCGATCGAGGTCAGCAGATAGGGGTCGCCGATGCCGACATAACCTTGCCGGTTCATGCCGAGCACGAGAATGCCCGCAAGCCCTGCGAAAAAGCCGGACAGAGTGTGGACGATCAGCGTGTCGCGGGTGACGCTTACGCCGGAAAGTCGGGCCGCCAGCGGGTTTGCCCCAAGCGCCAGGAAACGGGCGCCGATCGGCATGCGGTGGACGAGCAGCAGGACGACGATCGAGACGACAAGCCACAGGATAATGCCTGAGGGAATGCCGAGCGGCCGCGCCTGCCCGAGCAGAATGACCGCCGGATTGCTGACGGTAACCGCGCTGCCGCCGGCGACGATGACGAGCAGCCCCTGCAGGAAGGTCGCCATGGCCAGCGTCATGATGATCGGCGGCACGCGAAGATAGGCAGCACCGGCGCCGTTCATCAGGCCGATAGCCGCGGCGATGGCAAGGGCCGCCGCGATGCCGGCGAGGCCGGTCGGGTCCCAGGCTGGCGAGATCAGCGGCAGCAGGATCGCCGTGACTGTTATGACCGCGCCGACGGAGAGATCAATGCCGCCCATCAGGATGACGAGCGTCTGGCCGGCGGCGGCAATGCCGATCACCGCGGCGAGTTCGAGCAGGTAGCGCAGGTGGCCATAGGCGCCGAAACCACGCAACGTAAAGCTTGCGACGATCCAGACGAGCGCGACCAGAAGGAAGGTCAGCAGCGGCGGATTGCGGAACGCGGACCTGATGATATTCATCGCCTTGCCCTCCAAGCCCCAAGAAGTTCCGGCACGGCGACCGCGCCGACGATGATCAGACCTTGCGCGACATATTGTGCGACCGGCGGGAAGCCCAGGAAGAACATGACGTTGATCATCACCGAGAGCAGCAGGCTGCCGCAGATCGCGCCGCGCATCGTGCCCTTGCCGCCGAGGAAGCCCACGCCGCCGAGCACGGCGGCGGCAATCGAGTTCAGCGTGAAGGGCGTGCCGATAACAGGATCACCCGAGCCGGTCTGCGCAGCGACGAAGAGACCGGTCAGGGCGGCGAGAAGACCGGACAGCGCGAAGGCTGCGACCTTCACCCGTTCAACCGGGACGCCGGAGCGGAACGCGCCGACCGGATTGTCGCCGGCCGCGTAGATGCCGAGGCCGAGCGGCGTTGCAAGAAAGGCCTTCCACAGTACCAGGATCACGACGAGCAGCAGGAAGGCGACGGGCGTGTGGCCGGCCAGTACCGTCGACAGCCAATCGGGAATGAACCCACCCGGCCGCGGCAGCAGGATGAGTGCGACCCCGCCGATGATGAAGGAGCCGGCGAGCGTGACAATGATTGCAGGCAGCCTCAGATAGGTAACGATGACGCCGATGGCGGCGCCGATCAAAAGACCGGCGAGTGCGACCGCAAGAATGCCGCCCGGCACGCCGAGCGCCCCTTGCATCGTCGTCGCGGCGATCACCGCTCCAAGGCTGACGAGCGGGCCGATTGCGAGCGTGATGCCGCCGTTCAGCATGAGCAGCGCCTGCGCCATGGTGACGAGCGCCAGCGGGAACCAGTTCTGCGTGAACTTGGAGAAGCCGCCGATCGAAAGGATGCCGGGAAAGAGCAGCGCATAGAGGATGAGAAAGGCGGCGACAACCAGATAGAGGCCGGCAAGGCCACGGTTGCGGCGAAGCTGGATCGAGCCGTAGAGCCGGGATGATGAACTTGTGCTCATGCTGCCTCTCCCTGTGTCGTGGTGGTAATGCCCATGGCCGCACCGACGATCGCTCCTTCGCTGATTTCATCTTGCGACAGCACCGCGGCGACGACGCCCTCGCGCAGAACCACGACACGGTCGCAGAGATGCACCAGCTCCGGCGTATCGGAGCTCGCCAGAATGACGAGCCGCCCCTCGGTGGCGAAGGCACGGAGCATGAGATAGATTTCCCGCTTGGTCTCGATGTCGACGCCGCGCGTCGGATCGTTGAGGAGCAGAACGGAGGGATCGAGCGGTAGCCATTTGGCGAGCGCCACCTTCTGCTGGTTGCCGCCGGAAAGCGCCTGGACCGGGCGGGCCGTGTCGCCCTTGATCGTCAGCCGGCGCGCCAGATCGGCGACCAGTCCGTTTTCCGCCGATCGGTCGCGTAAGCCCTTGCGGGCGAGCCGTCCGAGCGAGGGCAGGATGAGATTGGAGGCAATGGAATGCGGCAGCACCAGCCCCTCATGCTTGCGGTCGGCCGGGACATAGACGATGCCGGCGGCATTCGCCTCGCCGACATTGGCGGGCAGGGCGGGTTTGCCGGATACTTCCGCCCGATCGGCCGAGGCCGGAATCGCGCCGTAGAGACCGAGCAGCAGGTCTTCCTGCCCTTGTCCCACGAGCCCGCCGATGCCGACGATCTCGCCGGCGCGGGCGGAGAAATCGATGTCACGCACCATGCCGGCGGAAAAACCTTCGACGCTGATGCAAATCGCGCCGGGTGCCGTGACGGAGCGCGGCGGGAACAGGTCGCCGGTCTCCCGGCCGACCATCAGGCGCACCAACCCTTCGCCGTCGATGCCGGACAGCGACTGGTCGGCGGTGACCAGGCCATCCTTCAGCACCGTGACATGTGAACAGAGCGCCTGCACCTCGTTGAGGCGGTGGGAAATATAGAGAAGTGCAGTGCCGCGATCTCTCAGCGTCTCGATCAGGCGGGCAAGAATGCCGGCTTCGTGCGCGGAGAGCGATGAGGTCGGCTCGTCCAGAATGAGCACACGCGGCTTGCGGAACAGTGCCTTGGCGATCTCCACCATCTGACGGCGGCCAAGTGCCAGATCGGCGACTGGCATGTCGAGCGGCTCGGTGAGCCCGACCATATCGCAGACGTCTGACACGCCGCGATGAAGCGCTCTGTAATCGATAAGGCCGAACCGGCGCGGAAAGGCGCCGAGCCCTATGTTTTCGGCAATCGACAGACTGGCCGTGAGGCTCAGCTCCTGCTGAACGACGGCAATACCCGCACCGCGCGCAGCCGCCGGGCTGAAGCGCTCGACTGGCTTGCCGTCGACGAGGATGGAACCGCTGTCCGGCTGGAGAGCACCGGACAGGAGGTTGATCAGCGTGGATTTGCCGGCGCCGTTTTCGCCGAGCAGGGCGTGAACCCTGCCCGGCAGAAGGGCAATATCGACGCCCTTCAAAACGGGATTGCCGAAAAATCCCCTGAACACCTGCCGGGCTTCCAGCAGGGGTCTTTCTTCCGTCATGACGGCTTTCCTCAACCCGAGTTACTTGGGCGGATTACTTGGCGGCAAGCAGCTTGTCGAAGAGCGCCTTGTCGTAGTCCGAGTAGATATAGCCGTCCGCCGGGAACTTGTCGGCCCGGGCGAGGTAGCTGCCGATCGTGCTGTCGTCGATGACAGGCAGCGGCACCTTGACGAAGGCCGGAACGTCCTTGCCTTCCAGCGCCTGCACGGCGGTGTAAACAGACAGCGCGCCGAGCCAGTTGGGCTGCATGGTGGCCCAGCCCTTCAGTCCCTTCTCCTTCCAGAGCTCCAGGAACTGCCTTGCGTTTTCGCCTGTTGTCGGCACTTGGTCGCGGCCCTGACGCTCGAAGGCCAGCACCGAGCCGGCCGATAGCGCGCCGCCGAGCGACAGCACGCCGTCGATTTCGGGATTGGCAAAGAGCAGACTGGTCATCGCTTCCTGTGCCGGGGCGACGTTATATTCCGTGTTCGTCTCGGTGATCACCTGGAGACCGGGATTGGCGTCAAGGACCGGCTGGGCGCCCTTGCGGCGGTCGTCGCTCACCGAAATGCCGGCCGGGCCGTTCATGATGATGATCTTGCCCTTGCCGCCGAGCTGGCCGACCATCCACTTGGCAGCGGTCGCGCCCCATTCGTTGGAATCGGTGTTGATCTTCGCCGTCACCTTGTCGGTATTGACCAGACTGTCGAAATTCACGACGGCAATGCCCTTGTCGCAGGCATCTGATATGACGCGGTCGAGCGCGTTGGAGGAACCGGCGATCACGACGATGGCGTCGACATTGGCGTCGATCATCGACTGGATATGCTGGATCTGGGTCTGGGCGTTACCCTGCGCGTCCGTGATCATCAGGTCCTTCACCAGGCCCGCCTTCTTCAGCTCCTCCACTTCGGCCGTGATGGTGCCTTCGGTCTGCTTCATCCAGGTCGGCACCGAATAGATGTTTGCCCAGCCGATCGTATAGGGCGCTTTCCTGTCACCCTTGATGCAATTGGCGGCGGCCGAGGCCGTACCGGCCGAAAAGACGAGGAGTGCGGCCGCGGCGGCAGCACCGGCGAGAAGCTGGCGGCGTAGCGAAGCGGAAATGCCGTTTTCAAGATTCTTCATGTCGATCCCCTTTTTTGTGTGCGGCAGCGTTGACGGCTTGCCATTGGTGTCCAATATAATGTACATGTGATCTATATACCGGACGAGGCGATCTTATGCCGATTTTTCTACCTCGCAAGAGGGGTGGGAAAATTTCATTCGCGGCGAATGACGGGATCGATTGACAGATGCGGCAGTCGGCTTGAAAAGCTTGGCCGGACAAAAAAGGGATCGATAGAAATGGATGCAGTTCAGGACGAAGCAGCCGGTAAACGCGCCCGAGGGCTCGACCGCGCCTTCGAGATCCTCGATTTCCTGCGCCAGAAACGGCAGGCCCTGAAGCCGAATGAAATCGCCGCGCAGATCGGCGCGCCGCGCTCATCGGTTTACGAGCTCGTCAACCTGCTGCTGCAGAATGGTATCCTGGAATTCACCGGCGGCGAGGGGCGTGTCTATCTCGGCCGCAAACTGTATTTCCTCGGCGCAGCCTATGAGAACCATTTCGACTTCACCCGCGAATGCGAGGCGGCGCTGGAACAGCTTGCCGACGAGACGCGGGAGACAGCGCAGTTCTGCATGCTGGATGGAAACAGATACACGGTCGTTCGCATGCGCGAAGGCGCGCGCCCCTTCCGCATTTCGACGGATGTCGGGCAGTCGGTGCCGATCCCGTGGACGGCGTCGGGCCGCCTGCTCGTCGCACACCTGTCGGATCAGGACATTCTTAACTTCATTCCGCCGCAGGATTTTCGCCTGCCGAACGGCGAATGGCTTGAGCCGCAAACCTTCATCGCCGAGGTGCGCCAGGCCGAGCGCGAAGGTCTCTTCACCTTCAACAGCATCGTCGACAGCTTCACCCACTGTTTTGCCGTACCGGTGCGGGGCGAGGAAGGCCATGCAGCCGCAACGCTCTGCCTCGTCACGCCACGCGACGATGGCATCGCCAACCGGGACCGCTACCTCGACTGCCTGAAGAAGGCCGCCGCCGGCCTCGACCATGCCCCGACCCGGCCAAAACGAGGCTGATGCCCTGAGCACATCAAGGCATTGATCTCAGGTAGCACGGGCGTTCGTGCGAAAACCGCCATTCCCTTGCATGCTCGTCAAACTGGATCCTCGCTCCGGCGGGGCTGCAAGCGGGCATAAGACGCTCAGAAGACCTATTGCCATTTGTCGTCTCGGCCGGGCTCTTCGCCACGCCCGCAGGTCCCATCTGCCGGTCCGCGCCCGCATACCCCGGGATAGTCGCCCTGACCGTTGATTTCCAATTTCATGCCAAACCGGGAAATCTATTCACCCTTCCTCCGAAACTACGAAATTCAGTTTCTCTATAAATTCTATGGAGAACGTATTTTAGCAACCCAACAGCCAATTGAATACTTGGCCCTGGGGAAGACCGGGCTGTTGACGGAAAACGGAGAGGACACGAAATGACACGGAAAATCAGGCTTGGGGCATTTCTTCCCGGTGGCGGACAGCATGTTGCGTCATGGCGGCATCCCGACCAGCCGGCAGACGGCGCGACCAGTTTCGAGTTTCACAAACGTCTTGCCTTGACGGCTGAGCGTGGCCTCTTCGATGCATATTTCCTCGCCGACGGGCTGGCTGTCGGTTTTGGCGGTGCGCGTGAAGGCGGCAACGCCCGCGTGGCCGGCTTCGAACCCGTGACATTGTTCTCGGCCCTTGCGCCTTTCACCACCCATCTCGGCTTTATCGCCACGTCCTCGACCACTTACGAAGAGCCTTACACGACCGCCCGCAAATTCGCCTCGCTGGACCTGATCTCGGAGGGCCGTGCCGGCTGGAATGTTGTCACCACGACGGGCGACCTGACGGCGCAGAACTTCAACCGCGATACCCAGCTTCCGCATGCAGACCGATATCGCCGCGCCGCCGAACACGTCGATGTTGTCCGCAAACTCTGGGAAAGCTTCGAGGACGACGCCTTCATCCGGGACAAGCAATCCGGCGTCTTCTTCGATCCGGCGAAGCTGCACGACACCGATCACCGCGGCGAACACTTCAGCGTGCGCGGTCCGCTCAACATCTCGCGATCGCCGCAGGGGCATCCCGTCATCGTCCAGGCCGGGCAATCCGAAGATGGACGCGGGCTCGCCGCAGCAACGGCCGAAGTCATATTCACCGCCCATCAGCATATCGAAACCGCCCAGGAGTTCTATCGGGATATCAAGGCGCGCGCCCGCGCTCTCGGCCGAAACCCCGATCATATCCTCGTCATGCCCGGCGTATCCGCTTTCGTCGGTAGGACCGAGGCGGAGGCGCGCGAGAAATACGACCGCCTGACGTCGCTCATCGTCGAAGAGGACGGGATCGGCCTCCTCAATGGCCTGACCGGCGGCACGCTCGACCTGCACGGCTATGACCTCGACGGCCCTCTACCGCCGGCGCCGCCGACGGAAGGCATGAAGAGCCGCCAGGCCCTCATCCGCCAGATCGCCGACGAAAACAACTTCACCATCCGCCAGCTCTATCAGTGGATCGCGTCTGCCCGCGGTCACTACACCATCGTCGGAACACCCGAACAGATCGCCGATACGCTGCAGAAGTGGTTCGAGAACGAAGCTGCCGACGGCTTCAACATTCTGCCGCCCTGGCTGCCGACGGCGCTCGACGATTTCGTCGATCTGGTCATTCCGGAACTGCAGCGCCGCGGCCTGTTCCGCACGGCCTATGAGGGCAAGACGCTTCGAGAAAACCTCGGCCTGCCTTTCCCGACCAATCGGTGGGCTGCAGAACAAGCAGATCTCCAGGCAGCAGAGTGAGGAGCGGTCGATGTCCTATGAAATCAACCAGGTTCTTCCGAGAAGCTTCGGCCGCCTGAAAAACAGCGAAAGCCATATTTCCACTCTCGCCTTGCAAGTGCGCGGGGTGCTCGCATCGCTTTTGCCGCGCTACGGCCTTCTCATCGGCTTCCTCGTATTCTGGCAGGTGTCGAGCACCAGGGGCTGGGTCAATCCCGCTATCTTCCCGCCCCTGGACGTGATCCTGTCCGCTCTTTGGACCAATCTTGCCAACGGCGCGCTGCTCGATGATATCGCCATCAGCCTGCAGCGATCCGGAACTGCCTTCGCCTTTGCCGTGGTGATCGGCATTCCGCTCGGCCTGTTCATGGGCCAGGTTCGTGCGGTCGAACAGGCGCTCGATCCGATCCTGCAGCTCTTCCGCCAGACCTCGGCGCTGGCGCTCTACCCGGTCTTCATCCTGCTGCTTGGCCTCGGCGAAACATCGAAGATCTTCGTGATCTTCTGGGCCACACTGTTTCCGGTGCTGCTTGCCACGATCGGCGGCGTCAAGGAAGTGGACAAGAAGCTCATCGAGATGGCGCGGACCTATGGCGCCGGACCGCTGACCATCTTCCGCCGCGTCATCCTGCCGGCGTCGGTACCGGCGATCTTCGTCGGCCTGCGTCTTTCGGCGACGACGGCACTTCTGCTGCTGATTGCCGCCGAGATGATCGGCGCCAACAAGGGCATCGGCTTCCAGGTTATGAATGCCCAGTACAATTTCCAGATCCCGCTGATGTTTGCAGCGATCCTTCTGCTCGCCTTCCTCGGGCTTGCCGCCAATGCCTTGCTCGTTCTCTTGCAGCGCCGTCTCTGCCGCTGGTCTCAGCCGAGCCGCTGACCTGCTTTCCCGATTTTCCTCTTCCGAAAGGTCCCACCAGATGACATTCCACCCCCGCCACCTTCTCCTGCCGGCAGTGATTGCTCTCGGCCTAACCTCACCCGCCGCGGCCGCTGATACGGTGAAGCTGCGCTATCTCGCCAGCCAGGGTGGTCTTGCCGCTCATGAACTCGCCGCCGAACTCGGCTACTTCGACGGAACGGGCATCACGCTCGAAAATGTCGGCTACGCCCAGGGCGGCCCGGCCTCCCTGATCGCCCTGGCATCGGGTGATGTCGAGATCGGCAGCGCCGCAACTTCCGCCGTCCTGAATTCGATCATCGGCGGCAATGATTTCGTCGCCGCCTATCCCTCAAACGGCATCAATAACGAGGTGCAGTCGACCTTCTACGTGCTGGAAGACAGCCCGATCAAGAGTATCAAGGACATTGCCGGCAAGAGCATCGCGGTCAATACGCTCGGCGCGCATCTCGACTATACCATCCGCGAAGCCCTGCATTCCGTAGGCCTACCGGCGGACGCAGCCAATCAGCTTGTCGTTCCCGGGCCGCAGCTCGAGCAGGTGCTGCGCTCCAAACAGGTCGATATTGCCGCCTTCGGCTACTGGCAGACGACCTTCGAAGGGGCTGCGCTGAAGAATGGCGGCCTGCGTCCGATTTTCGACGATACCGACGTGCTTGGAGACATCGCCGGGGGCTTCGTGGTCCTGCGCCGCGATTTCGCTCGCGAACATCCTGAAGCTGCAAAGATTTTCGTCGAGCAGTCGGCTCGCGCTCTCGATTACGCCCGCGAGCATCCGGAGGAAACCAAGAAGATCCTCGCCAAGGCGCTCAGCGAGCGTGGTGAGAACGCGGATATCGCACAGTACTTCCGAGGCTATGGGGTGCGTGCCGGCGGCCTGCCGATCGAGCGCGACATCCAGTTCTGGATCGACGTCCTGGTTCGCGAAGGCAAGCTGAAGCAAGGCCAGCTGGCCGCCAAGGACATCCTCTTGACCGTCGACGCCAAGCCGGCAAGCAACTGAGGAATGATGATGAGCATCGCTGAGGACACGCGCCGCGGGGAGGTGACGATCCGTCACCTCTCCAAATCCTACAGGTTGAACGGGACACCGCTGCAGGTTCTCAGGGATATCAACCTCCACGTCCGCTCCGGCGAAAGCCTCGCCATCGTCGGCGCCAGCGGCTCGGGCAAGACGACCCTGCTCAGAGTTCTGGCGGGTCTTGAGGACTCCGACACGGGAGAGGTCCTCGTCGATGGCAAGGCGGTGCGAGGCGTCGGCACAGAGCGCGCCGTCATCTTCCAGGAGCCGCGCCTTCTGCCCTGGCTGACCGTGCTCGACAATGTCTCCTTCGGGCTGGAAACTAGCGGCCTGTCGCGTGAGCAGGCGAGGGGACGGGCGCGCCACTATGTCAAGCTCGTCGGCCTGCAGCAGTTCGAGGCTGCCTATCCCCGGCAGCTCTCCGGCGGCATGGCCCAGCGCGTCGGCATCGCCCGGGCTCTGGCCGTCCAGCCGGAGATCCTGCTGCTCGACGAACCGCTCGGCGCGCTCGACGCGATGACCAAGATCGGCATGCAGCAAGAACTCGCACGGATCTGGCGCGATGAGGATGTGACGACCATCCTCGTCACCCATGATCTCGAGGAGGCGATCTATCTGGCCGACCGGATCCTGATCCTGCCACGGGAGAAGGGCGGCGAGCCGCGTCTGATCGAAATCGATCTGCCCCGTCCTCGCGACCGCAGCGCACCGGAATTCGTTCGACACCGCGAAGAGCTGCTGAACCTGTTCGGACTGCACTGACGTCTTCAAGCGTCAGCGCGCGCCGCATGGGACCTGATCCATGCGGCGCGCGGCAGTAGCAATAGCGATGCGGAGGACGCCCGCGGACCGCTACCGCGACTTGCTCTTCGAGCTGGCGGTGAGATACGGGCGCCGATCCAGTTCCGCCGACCTGTAGGAACTGCGCAGCCGCAGCAGATCCTTGCGGGCGATCAGGCCGCACAATTTCCCTGAGGTCGGATCGACGATCGGAATGCGTCCGTCGCCGGTCGACAGCATCAGATCGGCGATGAATGCGACCGTATCATCAGGATGCCCCACCGGAACGGAATCATCCGTCACGTTTTCCGCGAGCGTCTGGCTGGCAAGGTCCGGATTCCCCTGCCAGAGCAGAGCGTCGGCTCTCGATACGACGCCGGCCAGCCTGCCTGTCGCATCGACCACCGGATAGATCCGGTGCGTCTTCCGCTGCGAGGCAAAGAAATCGCAGGCCTCTCCCATCGTCATGGCGACGGGAAGCGTGTCGACATCGCTGATCATGATCTCGCTTGCGCGCGACAGTTCGAACGGGTCGACGCCATATTCGCGGGTGATGTGCTGACCGCGGCGGGCGATCTTCTCGGTCAGGATCGAGCGGCGCAGCAAAAGCACGGTGACGGCATAGGCCACCACGGTTGCGGCAAGCAGCGGAACGAGCGTGCTGACGTCGCCGGTGATCTCCATCGCAAAGAAAGTGCCCGTCAGCGGTGCACGCATGGTTCCACCCATCATCGCCGCCATTCCGAGCAGCGCCCAGAAGCCGGGATCATTGCCCGGCATGACAAGACCGACCAGCCATCCGAGAGCCCCGCCGAAGATGAGGAGCGGCGCAAGCACGCCACCGGAGGTGCCCGACGACAGGGCAAACAGCCAGATGATCGTCTTCACCAGCAGGATCGACATGACAGCCGGGGCGAGCAGCCGGTTGTTGAGCAAGCCATCGATGATGTCGTAGCCGACGCCCATTGCCCGCGGTTCGATCAGGCCGCCGAGACCGATGACGAGACCGCCGAGCGCCGGCCACCACATCCAGTGGATCGGCAAGGCTTCGAACAGGTCCTCGATCCGGTAGAGCAGCGTCGTCAGCAATCCCGATTGCAGGCCGGAGATGATGCCCATCGCCGCACAGGCAAAAATACCCCACCAGGGCAAGGCCACCTGGAAGTGGGTCGGGAACAGCGGGCCGACGCCGAACAGCAGCGGGCGCCAGCAGATCGACACGCAGGCGGCAACGGCGACGGGAATGAAGCTGCGCGGCTTCCATTCGAACAACAGCAGTTCGACCGCCAGCATGACCGCGGCGATCGGCGAACCGAAAATCGCCGTCATGCCTGCGGCCGCACCGGCGACGAGCAGCGTTTTCCGCTCGGCCGCACTCATGTGAAAGAATTGCGCGAACAGCGATCCGATCGCACCGCCGGTCATGATGATCGGCCCCTCGGCGCCGAACGGGCCGCCGGTTCCGATGGAAATGGCAGACGACAGCGGCTTCAGGACCGCGACCTTCGGCGACATCCGGCTGCCGCCGATCAGGATGGCCTCGATCGCCTCGGGAATGCCGTGGCCGCGGATCTTCTCCGACCCGAAACGGGCCATCAGTCCGATGACAAGTCCACCCAGCGGCGGAACAAGCACCACCCACAGCGAGCGCGGCACCGCAGCCAGAGAGGCAGGCTGGATGCCGATCTGCCCGAACCAGATGACATTCGTCACCAGCGCAATGAGGCTGACGAGACACCAGGCGGCAAACGCGCCGGCGGTGCCGACAATGATGGACATGCCGACCAGGAGGAGGACCCGCCTGTCGGTGGTGAAATCGCCGGCCTCGCGCCGGGAAAGACCGCCGGTGAAATCGTGCGGCCGGTTGTTTGGTGGATGCTGCGCCATGGAAGCCTCTGCTACGCCGGAAATGGATACGCTTGAGGCGCGTCAATATATCGTGATACGATATAAATCAATGGGTGAAAGCATGAAGGCGAAAATGTCCCATGAAGATGCCTCACTTGACCGGCTGGCGACTGCCCATCTATTCGAGGATGGCGGCATGCGCTGCCGACCTTGGCGGCCGTTGCGGCAGAGGAGAAGTGCTTTGAAGAAGACCGCGCCGCCGCTGAGGCAAGAGGATTACGAAGCTCTCGCCGACCTCAGATTCGCGCTTCGCCAGTTCATGGACTTCAGCGCCTCTGCCGCCCAGTCGGAGGGATTGCCCCCGCAGCAGCATCAGGCCCTTTTGGCGATCAAGGGACAACGTGGCGATGCCATGACCATCGGCATGCTAGCCGAGCGGCTGATCATCGCGCCGCATACGGCGACCGAGCTTGTCGGGCGGCTGTCGGATGCCGGACTGGTTGAACGTCATGCCGATCCGGCCGACAGGCGCCGCCAGACGGTTCTTCTGACGGATAAGGCGGACGCGCTTCTGACGCGACTGAGCGCCGTCCACCTTTCGGAAATCAGGGAGATGGCCCCGAAGTTGATCGAGCTTCTGCTCGAGCTCCAGAAGACGGCGTCAAACACCAAATGACAATTGCGACATAGCCGATCTCCTGACGTGCCGCTTCAATCCAAAAGCGTCTTCTTCAGGCGATGGATATGGGCGGCGCCAATGCCGCAGCAGCCGCCGATGATGGTCGCGCCGGCCTCAGCCCAGGAGCAGGCATAGCGCGAGTAGGCATCGTCATTTAGGTCGTTGCGGGTCTTATGCAGGCCTTCATTGGCGGCTGCCTCGCCTTGCTCCCCTTCGAAGGCATTGGCATAGACGCCGATTTCGATGCGCGCGTCCATTGTCCGGAACACGCGCGCCGCGGTCTCCACGGCCGCCTGCATGACCTCAGGCTTGCTGCAATTGAACAAAAGGGCTTCGGCGCCCGATGAAACCACCCAGGATGCCGCGTCCTCGACCCTTTCTTCGGAGCGAAGCTTCGGTTCGCCGCCCCTTATGGCTACCTCGTTATCTGCCAGGGTGAACGAAATCCAGAGCGGCTTGCCTGACGTCGCCACCGCCTTGCGGACAGCCTCTGCCTCGGCAATCAGGCTCAACGTCTCACCGAGCCATATATCGACGAAGGGAGAAAGATTTTCGACAAGCACCTCGAGATAATCCTGCACCCGTGAAGGCTGAAAATTCTGCGGCTCGTATGAGCCGAAGATCGGCGGAAGCGAACCGGCAACCAGCACCTTCCGATCCGTGACGGCATCGGCCGCCTCGCGCGCCAAGCGACCGGCGAGACGGATCAGCGCTGGCCCTTCCTTCCAGAACCGATCCTCGCCGATGTGAAAGGGCACGAGCGCATAGCTGTTTGTCGTAACGACCTCAGAGCCGGCGGCGATGAATTCCTGGTGTACCTTACGGACGATATCAGGCGCATTGATCAGCGCCAATGCCGACCATTCCGGTTGTTTCAGCTCGGCGCCCAGCCGCAACAGTTCGCGGCTCATGCCGCCATCGAGAATTCGCATCGTGCTCATGAAGAGGTCTCCATTCAGGCTGTCGCGCCGTCATCGGCGGCGGGCTTTTGCATAACAAGGTGGGCGAGATGTACGTGGTTCGTGCGTGAGGGAACTCATGACCAGTCTCTTTCCCGTCGGCCTAGCGGCGAACCGGCACCTGCGCTTCGAGACCTCGAAAGACGCGGGCGATTACGGCGGTCAGCGCGAGATAGAAGAGGGTGACGACCAGCAGCGGTTCATAGACGAGCAGCGTGTCCTGCCGAACCTTGTTTGCCACGGCATAGAGATCCATCACCGTCACCGTAAAGGCGAGCGGCGTCGCCTTGAGCTGCATGACGATCTCTCCCGCAATCGTCGGCAGGGCGATGCGAATGGCGCGCGGCAGCCAGATGCGGCGGATCAGCATCCAGGGCGACAGGCCGAAGGCCCGGCCCGCTTCGAGCTCGCCCTTGGGAACGGCGAGCAGCGCGCCGCGCAACACCTCTGCCTCGTAGGCTGCGTAGTTCAGGGTAAAGCTGACGGCGGCGAAGAAGAAGCCCTCGCGCAGGATCGGCCAGAAGAGGCTCTGGCGGATGCCGGGGACCATGGGCAGCAGCGAGCCCACCCCGTAGTAGAGAAGCCATAGCTGTATCAGCAGCGGCGTGCCGCGGAAGAAGGTGCAGTAACTGCGCGCCAGGAGCCGCGTCAGCCTGCCGCCGCTGACCTGCGCAAAGGCGAGGCCTATGGCGATGGCGAAGCCGAACACCACGGAGATCACCAGCAGGCAAACAGTCTGCCAGGCGCCGGTCAGAAGCAGCGGCCAATAGGAAGAGATCCAGGTGAAATTCATGGGGCGCTTTCTTCAGGCAAGGCGCGGCTGCCCCCGCCGTACCCGTGCCTCGATCAGTTTGAAGACGACGTTGGAAACAAGCGTGATGGCGAGATAGAGAAGGGCCGAAGCAAGGAAAAAGACGAAGTAATGCTTGGTGCTTGCCCCGGCAAGACGGGTGGCGAGCGCCAGTTCCTGGTAGCCGACGACCGCGACCAGCGCGCTGTCCTTGGTGACCGACATCCACAGATTGGCAAGACCCGGCAGCGCGTTTGGCAGGAGCGCCGGCAGCAGGACCCGGCGGAACCTCAGTACCGGTCCCATGCCGAAGGCCTTGGCGGCCTCGATCTGGCCGACGGGAATGGCGAGGATCGCGCCGCGCAGCACCTCCGTCATGTAGGCACCCTGGACGAAACCCAGCACCGCAACGGCCGCCACGAACCCATTCACATTGACCGGCGGCAGCTCCAACGCGGCGAGCAGCCGGTTGAGGCCATCGGTGCCGGCATAATAGAGCCCGACGATCAGGATCAGCTCGGGAACGGCGCGGATCAGCGTGGTATAGAGATCAAGCAGGAGGCGGAGCATGCGGTTGCCCGAAAGCTTTCCAAGCGCGCCGCCCGTGCCGAGCAGCAGCCCGATCGCGAAGGCGCAAGCGGAGATGGCGACCGTGGAGACCGCACCTGCCAAAAGGACGCCGCCCCATCCCGGAGGATAGGGAGACAGCAGGTCCAGAATACCTTGTTGCGTGGTCGCCATCGTTCCGGCTGCTTACTTTGCGCCGTAGATGTCGAAATCGAAGTATTTCTTGTTGATGGCGTCATACTGGCCACTGGCGCGGACGGCAGCGATCGCCGTGTTCAGCTTGGCCTTCAGCTCAGTGTCTTCCTTGCGCAGGCCGCCCGAAACGCCGGCGCCGAGAATCTCCTTGTCGTCGGCAACGTCGCCCATCTTGGCGCAGCAATCCTTGCCGCCATCGCTTTTGAGGAAAGCGTCAAGCGCCAGTGAATCGCCGAAGACATAGTCGATACGGCCGGAGGCGAGATCCTGGAACGCTTCGTCGAGCGTCTGGTAGGTCTTTTCCTCGGCAGCCTCGGCGAAATACTTCTTGTAATATTCCGACTGGATCGTCGACACCTGGATGCCGATGGTCTTGCCTTTCACGTCCTCGGCAGTGGCGCCCGGCTTCTGGTCTTTGGGGCCGATCAAGGTGCTCGGCGTGTTGTAATATTTATCGGTGAAGTCGATCACCTTCGAGCGTTCCGCGGTGTTCGACATCGACGACCAGATCACGTCGAACTTCTTGCTCTGGAGAGCCGGAATGAGACCATCCCAGGAAATTTCGACGATCGAGCATTTCTCCTTCATCTGCTCGCACACAGCGTTCATCAGGTCGATCTCCCATCCCTGCCATTGGCCGGAGGCGTCCTTGGCGAAGAAGGGCGGATAGGATTCGTTCATGACACCGAAGCGGACTTCGGCCTGTGCGGTGACGGCGGAAAGCACGAGTGCCGCGCCGGCGAACAGTGTGGGGAGCAGTTTCATTCGCAGGATTCTCCTGGTTTGTGTTGTGTTGTCGATGAGAGCTCGAAGTGCATCAGTGGGCGCTGAGGCCGGTGAACTCCCGGCAGCGGGCGCTGACCGGCGCCCCGAAGATCTGCTCCGGCGGGCCTTCTTCCTCGATCCGTCCCTGATGCAGAAAGAGAACACGGCTCGAGACGTCACGGGCGAAGCGCATTTCATGCGTGACGATCAACATGGTCCGGCCTTCTTCCGCGAGATCGCGGATGACCTTCAGGACCTCGCCGACCAGCTCCGGATCAAGCGCCGATGTCGGCTCGTCGAACAGCATGACAGCAGGGTCGACGCAGAGCGCCCGGGCAATCGCCGCGCGTTGCTGCTGACCGCCGGAGAGGAAAGCGGGATAGGCATGGCGCTTGTCGAAGAGCCCGACCTTGTGAAGCAGGGCCTCGGCCTTTTCGATGGCCTCGCGTCGCGAAATGCCCATGACGTGCACTGGCGCCTCGATGACGTTTTCCAGCACCGTCCGATGAGCCCAGAGATTGAAACTCTGGAAGACCATCCCCAGTCCGGTCCGCAGCCGTTCGATCTGCCGCCAGCTGCGCGGCTGCAGCCGGCCGCCCCGCCCCATCTTCAGCGCGATCTCCTCGCCGTTTACGGCAATGCGGCCACGATCAGGCGTTTCTAGGAAATTGATGCATCTGAGAAAAGTGCTCTTGCCGGAGCCCGACGAGCCGATGATCGAAATTACATCGGACTTCTCGGCCTGCGCCGAAATACCCTTGAGAACCTCTTGCGAGCCGAAGCTTTTATGGAGATCTTCGACGCGAAGAGCAGGAAAGGGTTGATCTGCCATGCATGGTTCCGGGTGAATTGAGCTTGCGAAGGATAATGACAAAATAACGCGGTTTTTTCGCGCAGTTTTCACCTATTCTGCATATTTTATGCAAAATAATCTTCCTCATGCGGCAAGTACGGCAGAATGCGCGAATTGCTGCGGCGAGAACTAGGATTGGACAATGGAACAGCTGGATCGTTTTGACCGTGACATTCTCGATATCGTTCAGCGCGACTGCCAGCTGAAAGCCGAAACCATTGCCGAACGGATCGGACTGTCTGTTTCGGCCGTGCAGAGGCGGTTGAAGCGGCTGCGCGAGGAAGGGATCATCAAGGCGGAGGTGGCCGTCGTCGACCGCAAGGCGACGGGCACAGCGATGGTGTTCATCGTCGGGATGGAGATCGAGCGGGATAATTACGACGCGCTGGCGAAATTCCGCCTCTGGGCGGAGAAGCAGGATCACATACAACAGGTCTATTACGTCACAGGCGCGGTCGATCTGATCGCGATCGTCACCGCCCGCGACGTCGAGCATTATGACGACATCGCTGCGCTGATCATGGCTGACAATCCGCAGATCCGCCGCATGCACACGAATGTCGTGCTGCGCGACGTCAAGCTCGGCCTGTTCGTGCCCCTGGACTAGCGCGCACGCCATGCTCCGTCGGCAGTGGTTCCGGCTGCCACAGATCGGGAACCGACAAGCCGCTGGACTCGCATTTGACAAAGGGCATAATTCCGGGCGCAAATTCTCGGGAGGAATGATCGTTGACGTTACGACACCAGATCATCGCATTGGCGATCGTCCCGCTCGTCATATCGATCCTTGCGATCACCACCTTCATCACCTGGCAATCGGCAAACCTCGCCAAGAACAGCATCGACACGTTCGAGCAGAACATGCTGAAGACCAAGGAAGCCGAGATCCTCAATCTGACCAACCTTGCCCTGTCCGCCATCCAGACGATCTATGACAATGCCGGTGCCGACGACGAAGCCGCCAAGCAAAAGGTGGCGGCGATCCTGACTTCGCTCGACTACGGCAAGGACGGATATTTCTTTGTCTACGATTATGACGGCAACAACATCGTCCATCCGCGCCAGAGTTTCCGGCATGGGCATAATTGGCTCGATCTTACCGATCCGGATGGCGACAAGGTCATTGCCGAACTGATCGCCACGGCAAGAGCGGGCGGGGGCCT
This sequence comes from Rhizobium leguminosarum bv. trifolii WSM1325, assembly GCA_000023185.1. Taxonomy (NCBI): domain Bacteria; kingdom Pseudomonadati; phylum Pseudomonadota; class Alphaproteobacteria; order Hyphomicrobiales; family Rhizobiaceae; genus Rhizobium; species Rhizobium leguminosarum. The sequence continues at coordinate 109,510 of CP001627.1, forward strand.
GCATCAGTACAAATGGCAGAAACCATCGACCGGACAGATCGCAGACAAGCTCTCCTTCGTCGTCAGTCTCGACAAATGGCAATGGGTCGTCGGCACCGGTGTTTATCTGGATGACGTCTTTGCCCAAAGCGCCGCCGCCAACGCCGGCATGCGCGCCAACATAAAACGGACCTTTATCATCGTCGCGCTGATCGCCGTGCCTTCGGTGCTCGTCGTTTTCACCACCTGCATGCTGCTGACGTTCCACGAGCGCCGCATGGCCGACAGCCGGCTCAAGGCCCTTACGCAGCGGGTCATCGATACCCAGGAAGAAGAGCGCGCACGGCTGGCGCGCGAGTTGCACGACGGCATTTCCCAAAATCTCGTCGGCGTGCGCTATGCGATGGATCTTGCCGGCCGCAAGGTGAGGACCAATGTCGACGATGCAGCACTGACGATCGATCGCGGTGTCGAGGCGCTGAACGGCGCCATCAAGGAAATCAGGCGGCTGTCGCACGACCTGCGCCCGCGCGTGCTCGACGACCTCGGCCTGACGGCGGCGCTCGAGGCACTCTGCTATCACTTTGCCGAGCGGACGGGCATCGAGACGAAGATCGACGCCTCAAGCTTCACCGACACGCTGAAGGCCGAAGCCAATACCGCGCTTTATCGTGTCGCACAGGAAGCGTTCAACAATGTCGAACGCCACTCGGGCGCCTCCAAGCTTGCGGTCAAGGTCTGGAGCGACAACGGCCGCGCCCGCATGACGGTCACCGACAATGGCACTGGCTTCGACGGCGCCAAGGACGGCCTGTCCGGCAGATCGGGTCTCGGCCTGCGCAACATGCAGGAGCGGATGGCCCACTTCCGCGGCCTGCTGCTGATCAACAGCAGCGAGACCGGCACGACGCTGACGGCAATGCTGCCGAAATCAGCCAATCGTCCCGCCGGCAAGCGGGCAGAAGCGGCATGACAGAACGCCCGAAAATCAGGGTGCTCTTGATCGACAACCACCCGCTGGTGCTGGACGGGTTGAAGGCGGTGCTCGAAACATTCGACCATATCGAAGTTGCCGGCACGGCCGGGCTCGCGCAAACGGGGCTGGAGATCGGCCGGCAAGTTCTGCCGCAGGTCGTGCTGATGGACATCAACATGCCGAAGCTGAGCGGCATCGATGCGATCGAGTTGTTCAGGAACGAACTTCCCCAGGCGCGGGTCGTGATGCTCTCCATGCATGACAGCCGCGAGTATATTTCCTCCTCGGTCATGCATGGCGCTGCCGGTTACATCCTGAAGGACGTTTCGACAGACGAGATCGTCTCGGCCATCGAGACCGTAGCGGGCGGGGGGACATATTTCTCGTCCGGCGTCTTCGACGCGCTGATGGGCGAACGCGCCGAGGAGGGTAGCGATCCCCTGACCCCGCGCGAACGCGACATTCTCGGGCTGATCGTTGCCGGCAGAAGCAACAAGGAGATCGCCGAAACGCTCGGGATCACCTCCGCCACGGCGGAAACCCATCGCAAGAACCTCAAGAAGAAGCTCGGTATCGCCACCACAGCGGGCCTCATCCGCTATGCGCTCGATCACGGCATCGTCTCGAAAACCGGGTAAATCGCGTCTACCCACTTCTGGGTAGGCCCCGGCATTTCAGCGCCGCGCCCATCTTGTGAGAACAAAACCACCGCCATAGGACTCCATCCACGGCTGGCCAAGTGCGAGCCGTTGGGAGGAATTCACATGCGTTACATCAGCTTCCGATCGGTCGGAAAACCTCGAGCGACCCGAGCCGGGCCTGCCGCGGCCGCCGGCTGACAGACCTGCCTTCCACGCCGACAACTGGAACATGGCGACCGCCGACGCGGCGCCTGAAAGGTATCCCGACATGGAAAAACCACGTAGCAAGGCAGCGCTCTGGCTGCTTGTCATTCCCTATCTAGGTCTGCTCTGGCCACCATTTTACAATGTCCGCGAGCCATCTCTTTTCGGCTTTCCCTTCTTCTATTGGTATCAGCTTCTCTGGGTGCCGATCACCGCAGCGCTGACCTGGATCGCCTATCGGAGCACTCGCCATGACGACTGACATCAACGGCACGGCGCTTGCCGTCTTCATCTTCTTTTTCGTACTCGTCACCGTCATGGGCTTCGTTGCCTCTCGTTGGCGTAAGCCGGAAACGCTGGCGAGTATAGACGAATGGGGCCTCGGCGGACGCAACTTCGGCACCTGGATCACCTGGTTCCTGGTCGGCGGCGATTTCTATACCGCCTACACCGTGATCGCCGTCCCGGCGCTGGTCTACACGGTCGGCGCCTACGGCTTCTTCGCGCTGCCCTACACCATCGTCGTCTATCCCTTCGTCTTCATGGTCATGCCTGTGCTGTGGAAACGCGCCAAGGATTTCGGCTATGTGACGGCTGGCGACGTGGTCCACGGTCAATATGGATCGCGCGGGCTCGAACTTGCCGTGGCGGCAACAGGCGTCATCGCCACCATGCCCTATATTGCCCTCCAGCTCGTCGGCATGACGGCGGTGCTGAAGGCGCTCGGGCTGCATGGCGAATTGCCGCTGGCGATCGCCTTCATCGTGCTGGCGCTCTACACCTACTCCGCGGGCCTGCGCGCACCGGCGCTGATTGCCTTCGTCAAGGACATCATGATCTATATCGTCGTGATCGCCGCCGTCGCACTGATCCCGTCGAAACTCGGAGGTTACGCGAATGTCTTTGCCTCGGCCGACGCGGCTTTCCAGGCCAAGGGTTCCGGCAACCTGCTGCTCGGCGGCAATCAGTATGTCGCCTATGCCACGCTCGCCTTGGGTTCGGCGCTCGCGGCCTTCATGTATCCGCATACGCTGACCGGCATCTTTGCCTCCAACAGCGGCAAAACGATCCGCAAAAATGCGATCATGCTGCCCGCCTATACGCTGCTGCTCGGCCTTCTGGCGCTGCTCGGCTATATGGGGCATGCCGCCAACCTGAAGCTCGACAGCGCCAATGACGTTGTTCCGACGCTGTTCAAGACGCTGTTTTCAGGCTGGTTCTCCGGCTTTGCCTTTGCGGCGATCGCCATCGGTGCGCTGGTGCCGGCGGCAGTGATGAGCATCGGCGCCGCCAACCTCTTCACCCGCAATTTCTGGAAAGCCTATGTCGATCCTGATGTCAGCGATGCGGGCGAGGCGAAGGTCGCAAAGATCACCTCGCTCGTCGTGAAGATCGGGGCGCTTCTCGTCATCATCTTCCTGCCGACGCAATTCGCCCTCGACCTGCAGCTGCTCGGCGGCATCTGGATCCTGCAGACGCTTCCGGCGCTGGTCTTCGGCCTCTATACCAACTGGTTCCGTGCACCCGCTCTGCTTGCCGGCTGGTTCGTCGGCTTCGGCGGCGGCACTTTCCTCGTCTGGGATGCCGGTTGGAAGCCTCTGCATCTGATCAGCCTCGGCGGCGAACCCTTCACCGTCTATACCGGACTGCTGGCGCTTGCGGCCAACATCGCCGTTGCGGTCGTGGTCAACGCCTTGCTTCCGGCCAAGGCTCCGGCCCGGGCATAAGATGCAAATGCGAAGGGCAGCAAACGCTGCCCTTCGCAAAAATCATTCGGCTTTGCTTTCCAGTATCAGCCGGAAAGAGATCAGAGCGACTTAAAACTCTTCCCAATCGCCGGCCAATGCCGCATTCCCATTCGTCTGGAACGACTTGCCCACTTTGGCAATCATCTGACGCGCGGGCGAGGGCGCCGGTTGGGCGCGAGGCGCTGCGGCAGCGGGCGGCGATACCCGTTTCGGTGCCACCGCTCCGCCAATGTTGAACTGGCCCAGCAGCTGGAACAGCGCGTCGGCTTCCTTGGCAAGGTTATGAGCCGCCGCTGTGGCTTCTTCAACCATGGCGGCGTTCTGCTGTGTGCCCTGATCCATCCTGTTGACGGCGGTATTGATCTCTTTCAGCCCGGTCGCCTGCTCCTGCGAGGCGCCGACGATGGCGCCCACATTGCCGTCGACCTGCTGTACCTGCTCGGCAATCTCCTTCAGCGCCTTTCCGGTCTCGCCAACCAGGGCAACGCCGCTTTTGACGTGGCCATTCGAAGCGTTGATCAGTTCCTTGATTTCTTTTGCCGCCTTGGCAGAACGTTGCGCCAATTCACGCACTTCCTGAGCCACGACGGCAAAGCCCTTGCCTGCGTCACCGGCACGGGCGGCTTCGACGCCGGCATTCAGCGCCAGCAGATTGGTCTGGAACGCGATTTCATCGATAACGCCGATGATGCTGCCGATTTCGGTGGCGGAGGATTCGATCTTGCCCATGGCGTCGACCGCATCCCGAACGACGCTGCCAGAGCGCTCCGCGCTGTCCTTGGTTTTGCGAACGAGCTGGCCGGCTTCCTGAGCCTTGTTGCTCGAGTCGGCAACGGTGGTCGTAATCTCTTCCAGAGCAGCGGCGGTTTCCTCGACCGAGGCTGCCTGCTGTTCGGTCCGCTTGGCGAGATCGTCCGAGGCAGAGCGGATCTCCTGTGCACCGCCCGCGATGGCGCTGGCGTTCTGAGCAACCTTCTGCATGGCGGCACGGAGCTTTTCGACCGCGGAATTGAAGTCGGCTCTCAGCTTTTCCAGGGACGGAATGAACGGAGTGCCGATCTGCTGTGTAAGGTCGCCATCAGCCAGCGCCTGCAGCGCGTCGCCAAGCTGGCCGACAGCCTTGTCCGTCTGCTCGGCGAGCGTACGGCGTTCATCGGCATCCTGCTCGAGCCGATGCCGCTCCGACACGGCTCGCTTCGCCTCAGCGTCGGCTTCCCGTTCGGCCTTTGCCGAAATTGCGTCGCGCAGCCCCGCTACCGCCCGTGCAAGCTTGCCGATCTCGTCGCCGCGCGCTTCGAGGCGACGATCGCCGTTAAGATTGCCGTCGGCCATCGCTTTCAGCGAAAGCTGAAGTTTTGCCAGCGGGCCGACGATCGTGCGTGCGGTCACGGCGGCGGCAACCAGTGAAAGAACAGCCGCAATGCCAAGCGCGGTCAGGGCCAATGGCTTGAAGCCGCTTGCCGTGCTGCGAACCTCGCCGCCAATCGATTTGTTCAGCGCTTCCTGGTAGTCGATGAATTTGTTGATGGCGCCAAGCCAGGCAACGAAGGCCGGCCGGGCCTGTTCGAGCAGGATCTTGCGAGCGGCCTCGCCGTCGCCTTTCTCCTGCAGCGCAATGATCTGGGCGACCAAAGGATTGGTCTTCGCCTGGATGTCTGCAATCTCACCGAGAATGGTCTTTTCCTGTTCCGTCGCGCCGGCCGGAGAAGCAACCATATCCGCCATGCGCTTTTCATTCTCGGCGTAAGACGCTGCCAGCTTTTCGATCAATGCCTCGGCGGTCTTCCGTTCATCGTCAGACGTCACCAGAGTGACGTCGCGAATAGCGATCGCCCGGTCATGCACGCTGCCGCGATAGTTGATGGCAAACCGCTGCTTCACGCTGTTGACGTCGTTGATGGTTCCAAGCTTATCGTTGATCTGCGCAACTTTTTCCGTCGAATAGATGGTCAAGCCGACCATCAGCAAAAGGAGAACGCTGAAGCCAAGCGCCAAGCGCGCCACAACCCCGAAACTCATGATATTCTTCATATGCACTCTCCCCTCGCGGTGAGGTTTGTTGGAAGGATGTCTCGGCAGCCAGGATTGCTTGTCATATCTCGTTCGAATGCAGAGCCTCGGTGTCTCCGAGTGCATCCGACAGGCACCTCGGTGCCCGGAATCGCGCTTGAGATACGGGACATCCGTCAAAGCAATAAAAGCCGATTTCATGCGAAATTCGGGCGCCTGACCCGCCATCATGGCGGAGCTGACGAACCTCAAAGAACGTCGTCCCGATATCCAAAAAATTAGCGGAATATATTTTAGAGAGTGTAAACGGACCCGACGGAGCATGCTATATCGCCATATCTGGATAGCATTTGCGTTTTTCGGATGGACTATTTGAGGAGCGCTCTCCCGGTGGTTGCGAAATCCTCGGACTCCCCTGCATAACAAGGCGCTGCGGCTTGCCTGCGACTAGCCGACGCCGTTCTGGCATCGGCTAGTGATTTGCCGAAAGGTCTCGGCAGTTGGCATGAATTGCAGCTGCGGTGCCGCAGCTCTGGTGCTCCCGCCTCAGCTACGTAGCAGCGGAAGCAGCTGATCGCCCTGCCGCTTGATTTCGGAGAGATAGGGCGTGTCGGACAGCACGAAGTGGGTGATGCCGAGATCCTGGTATTTGCGCAGCGAGCGGGCGACGTCTTCCGCCGACCCGACCAGCCAGGTGGTGCCGGCTCCGCCGCCGCCGAATTTGCCCGGCGCGGTATAGAGGTTGTCGTCGAGGACGTCGCCGCGCTCGTGCAGATCGAGCAGCCGCTGCTGGCCGACGGCGAGCACCCGCTGGTGATCGTGCCAGCCGCTGCCCTTGCTTCTCGCCATCTCGGCGACCTTCGCCTCGGCGTCAGTCCATGCCTGTTCCGTGGTGTCGCGGACCAGCGTCGTGATCCGCAGGCCGAACTCCAGCGGCGGGAGGTCGCGGTCCAGCTCCCCGCTCAACGCCTTGAGCCGCGCGATCCGTTCGCGGACACCCTCGAGCGGCTCGCCCCAGAAGAGCTGGACATCGGCCTCGGTGGCGGCCACCCGCTCGGCCGCCTCCGAAGCGCCGCCAAAATAGAATTTGGGGTGCCGACGGTCGTCGCGAACCTGGATGCGTGGCACCACGGTGGATTCAGCGACGCGGAAGTTCTCGCCCGCGGATGTGACGTTTTCTTCGGTCCATAATCTGCGGACCAGCCGCATGAACTCCTTGGTCCTGGCATAACGGTGTGCCTGATCACCCTCGCTGTCGCCGTAGGCAGCCAGGTTGTCCTTGCCAGACACGATGTTGATCCGCACGCGGCCGCCAGTCAGATGGTCCAGCGTCGCCGCTGCGGAAGCGAAGTTCGCCGGTCGCCAATAGCCTGGGCGGATCGCAATGAGCGGCTCGAAGGTGGTGGTCCGGGCGGCGAGCGAGGCCGCAACGGTGAACGTGTCGGGGCGGCCCCAACCGGTGCCGATGAGCGCGCCCTTCCAGCCATGCTCTTCCAGCGCCCTTGCTTGGCTGGTCAGCGTATCCAGGCTGTTGTGGTTCTCGACGGCGGAATCACCGCGATGACCGGCTTTGACGTCGTTCGGAATATACCAAAGAAATTCGGAATTATTGCTCATGCGATGCTGCGGTTCTGTGTGTGATTGGAACAAAACGAGGGGGAGGAAGGCCCCTCTAGAGATCATACGGCCGCCTGCGCCTGCTGCTGCCCCGCCTGAACCACAAAGCCATTTGGCGGGCGTTGAAGGCCAAGGTTTTCCCGCAGCGTCGTGCCTTCGTATTCGTGCCGGAACAGGCCGCGCTTGCGCAGGATCGGGACGACCTGATCGACGAAATCGGTCAAAGCGGTGGGCAGGATCGGCGGCATGATGTTGAAGGCGTCGGCAGCACCGTTCTCGAACCAGCTTTGCATCGCATCGGCGATCTGCTCGGGTGTTCCAACCACCGTCCGGTGGCCACGAGCGGTGGCGACCGCCAGATAGAACTGGCGCAGCGTCAGATTGTTGCGCGATACCAGATCGGAAACCAGCTTGAGGCGGCTTTTGTTGAGTTCGGTATTATCAGGCAGGGGAGGGGCGGGATCGTCCAGCGAGTAGCCGGAAAGATCGACGCCCTTGTAGTGGCGCGCAAGGATATTCCAGGCGATGGAGGGATGAACCAGCGATTGGAGATGGTCGTAATTCGCCCGGGCTTCCGCTTCCGTGCCGCCGAGCACCGGGAATATGCCGGGACTGATCAGCAGTTCGTCCGGCCGGCGTCCGTAGCGGGCGAGCCGCCCTTTGACGTCGGAATAGAATTCTTGCGCATCCTCGAAGGTCTGGTTGGCAGTAAAGATCATCTCGGCCGTGCGGGCGGCAAGTTCGCGCCCCGGTTCCGATGCGCCGGCCTGCACGATGACAGGATAGCCCTGCACCGGGCGGCCGACGTTGAGCGGACCGGCCACCGAGAAGAACTTGCCCTTGTGATCGACGAGATGCACCTTGTCAGGATCGAGATAGACCCCGCTTTCCTTGTCGCGGATAAAGGCATCGTCCTCATAAGAATCCCACAGGCCCTTCACCAGATCGACGAATTCCTCGGCCCGCTCATAACGATCGGCATGGGCAGGATGGCCCGCGATTGAAAAATTCTTCGAAACATCCGCACCCGTCGTGACGACGTTCCAGGCGGCGCGACCCTTGGAAATATAGTCCAGCGACGCGAACCTGCGGGCGAGAAGGTAGGGGTCCTCGTAGGTCGTCGATGCCGTGGCGACGAAGCCGATATGTTTGGTCACCTGGGAGAGGGCCGCCCAGAGGGTCAGCGGCTCGAAATGCGCGCCCTGGGCGGTGCGACGAAGCGCTTCCGGATCCTTGGCGCGGTCCCATCCAGCCGGACTGTCGGCGACGAAGACGAGATCGAATTTGCCGCGTTCGGCGGTCTGGGCGAGCTCGCGGTAGTGATCGATATTGAGGCCGGCATCGGCCTGTGCCTCCGGATGGCGCCAGGCGGCGATATGATGGCCGGTCGCCATGATGAATGCGCCAAGCCGCATTTGCCTTTTCGATATGCTCATTGGCTTATCCTCCTCAAATTGAACTGTTGCTGATGTCAGGCGGCCTTGCGGCCCGGAAGCTCGACCCCGAGCCGGCTGAGGAGATGGATGCGGGTTTGCGCAAAGCTCGGATCACCGTGATCACGGGGCGTCGGCAGATCGATCTTGAGATCCTCGATGAGGCGGCCTTCGTCGAGAACGAGTATCCGGTCGGCCAGCGAAATCGCCTCATCGACGTCGTGGGTGACGAGCAGTACGGCAGGACGATGTCTTGCGCACAACTCCCGCAGCAGATCGTGCATTTTCAGCCGGGTCAGTGCGTCGAGAGCGCCGAACGGCTCATCGGCGAGAAGCAGGGCCGGTTCGCGCACCAGCGAACGGGCAAGCGCGACCCTCTGCTGCTCGCCACCCGAAAGCTGGTTCGGCCACGCCGTTTCCCGACCTGCAAGTCCTACCTCCGCCAAAGCCTTCCGCCCGGCCTCCTGGCCGGAGGCGCCGGTCAAGCCGAGCGTGACGTTCTGGATGACGGTGCGCCACGGCAGCAGGCGGGCATCCTGGAAAACCACCGAAAGGCTCTCCGGCGTCTCGAGGGTGCCCGTTCCCTCGACACCATGATCGAGACCGGCAAGAGCCCTGAGGAACGTGCTTTTGCCGGAGCCGCTGCGGCCAAGCAGGGCAACGAATTCGCCTTCCTCGATATCGAGATCGACGCCGTCGAGGATCGTCTTCGTCGCAAACCGCCGTGCGAGGTCTCGCACGTGGACGGCTTTGTTTGCGGGCTTCAGTTTGCCAGGGTGCGGCGCCATGAGAGGGCCCTCCGTTCAAGCAGGCGGACGAGACCGTCCGAGACGAGACCGAGCAGTACATAGACCACCAGGCCGACGAGAATGACGTCGGTCTGCCCGTAATTGCGGGCAAGATCGATCATGTAACCGAGCCCGCTGGTGGCGTTGATCTGCTCGACCACGACGAGAGAAACCCAGCAGAGGGTGACGGCAAACCGCAGACCCAGAAGGAAACCCGGCAAAGCACCCGGCAGCACCACCTGAAGAATGAAGTCCTTCTGGCTCATGCGCAGGGTTTCGGCCAGTTCGACGTAACGGCTGTCGATGCTGCGGAGCGCATTGTGGGTGTGGATATAAATCGGCACGATCACGGCAAGCGCTATGGTTGTAACCTTCATGCTCTCGCCGATGCCGAACCACAGGATCAGCAAGGGGATCAGGGCCAGCGTCGGTATCGCGCGCTTGATCTGCACCGGCCCGTCGATCAGGGCTTCGCCGATCCGGGAAAGGCCGGCGATCAACGCCAGGATCGTGCCGATCAGCAAACCGATGCTAAGGCCGAGCAGGGCGCGTGTCGCCGACGTCACGAAGTTATCCTGCAGGCGACCCTGCTCAATGAGCCTTACGAAAGCCTCGGCCACCGTCCACGGCGCCGACAGGATACGCGGGTCGATCCATCCGAGCGCCGAGCCGACGACCCAGGTCAAGACGAGTAATGCCGGCCCGATCTGCAGTCCGAAAGGGATCGCCGGTCCGGGGCCTAACCTGCGCCTGGCTCGGGGGCCCGTGGAGCCAGCCGGTTTTACCAGGCCAGAACCTGCCCGCACAATTCTACCGCCGGACGACCGCGACTGTTTCGCCTCATCTGCATCCCAAGTGGTTGCCATGCTTCAAATCTCCTCTCCGAAGGGGTGTCGAGCGTTACTGGCTCTTGGCCAAGGCCGCGGCGCCGAGCTTTTCGAAGCGATTGTCGAAAATCTGCTCCACATTGAGGGGCTTGTTGCCGAGCTCGTCTGCCAGTAGATCGATGGTTTCCTGGTGGCGCTTCTTCACTTCGCTCCAATCGCTGGGAACGACCTGTTCGCCGGTCAACTTGACGAGATATTCCCCGTCCTCCTGGCTCAACCCCTGCTGACCGACGTAATATTCCTTGATCCAGAGGTCCGGGTTCCGGTTCACCCATTCGGTGGCGCGTGCCCACAGGCCGACGTATTCGGCGAGAGCTGCCGCCTTGGCGGGATCATCCAGAACCCATTGCGGCGCATAAAGATGGCTCGGATCATCCCGCAGGCCATGTTCCACGAGGGTCGCGCCATCGGGTCCGTATTGGGTGATGTAGCGCCTGATGTAGACGCCGCCGAGCGGTGCGATGTCGACCTGCTTGCTCGCCAGTGCCTTCGGGTAGACGTCACTGGTACTCGGCAGTTCCACCAGAGTGACGTCGCCGCTCTTCAAGCCTGCGGCACGGAGGGCGCGGAGAACGAGCGTGCCCTGTGCCTGACCCGGGCTGAAGGCGATGCGCTTGCCGCGGAAGTCCGCGAGCGTCTTCACGGCCGCACCTGGCGCGATGCCGAAGCGGTAGATGGGATTGGCGATCGGGTCGCGGCGTTCGCGATAGGCGATGTTGCGGACGGGCAGATTGTTCCAGTTGGCGAAGATCGAAGGGATCTCGGCCACCGACCCGACATCGAGTGCATGGGCGCGGAAAGCTTCCGACGTCTGCGGCCCGCCGCTGATATTGGCCCATTTGACCTCGAAACTGAGCTCCTTGCCGAGGCCCGACACTTCGAGCGCTTTCTGCGTGACCGGATCGCCGATCGTCAGCACCGTGCCCGGCGGCACTTTGGGAAGCAGGGGAGCGTCTGCCTCGGCTGCCGCCGGACCGTGAATGGCACTGAGACCAAGCAGACTGAACAACGCAATTTTGAATGTCTTTGCCAATGTCATCGTCGATCTTCCCGTTTCCGATTGCTGATTGCAGGAGCGATGCACGGTAAGATGGAATGTAATCTACTAAATCGATAGATTATTTAGTTTAATGAAAGTGGCGCTGGTGAAAAATTGTGCTCAAAAGGCGGGAAACCGAAACCACCGCGTCCGGCGCGTCGGCACGAGGGTCGATGTATCCAGGCGTGAAAAAAGCGCCTGGGACGTTCGTCCACGGCGCTTTACGGGGCCTTGTTTAACCCTGCTCTTGATAAAGGCTTGGCAGCAAACCGCAGTGACCGCCCTTCAGACGCCAAGCCGTCGCGGACGTCGGGATCGCCTGTGTCAGGCGCTATGCGGCGCGTATTCGTTGGCCGAGAAGACGTGATGATGCACCTTGCCAGTAAAGAGCTGCAGGAGTTCGCCGGTGACCTCACGGCTCTGCGACCGCACATCGGAGAGAAGTGCCGCGTTCACCGTGTCCATATCGGGATACCGAATGGCGAGCGCCATGGCATAGATCGGGGCGCCTTCGTCGCGCTCCATCCCGTCCAGCACCCGGATTTCCTCGGCGCCTGGAAATTTCGTCCAGAGAGGGACGAGCCGCTGCCGCACGAATTCGCGGAATTCCCGTTCTTTACCGGGATGGATTTCGCCTTCAAACAAAGCATAACGAATGATCATAGGTTCTCTTTTCCAAAACTCGCCGGAGCTGGATCGATGTTGGCGTGTTATCGTGAGGTCGGGGCGTATCGATCGATACGCCCCGATTGGAAGGGTTATTTGCCCCAGATTTTCTTGTATTGATCGCGATAGCCGTTGTCGGGATCGAAGCTGTTCTTCGGCCCACCGTCAAACTCGACGTTCTGGCTGGTCACCACATGGAGTGGCGACACGTAGCCGGACCATGGCGCTTTCGCAAAGGCGCGGTTCAATTCGTCGACGAGCTGCCAGCCCTGAAGGTTGAGCGGCTCGGCGACCGTGACGGCTTGGAATTGCTTGGCGCGGATACGCTGATAGGCGCTTTCCGACCCGTCGCCGGCTGCAACGTTCACCGGTTTTCCATCGCCTGCAATGCCGGCCGAGGCGAGCGAAGGTCCCATGAAGTCGTAATAGAGGTCGTTGATCGCCAGCGAATGCGTCCACTTCGCGCCATACTTCTGTAGAAGCGACGTGGTCAGCTGCGGCATGCGCTGCGAGGTTTCGGCGATCGGCGTGTCGACATATTCGAGCACCGTGCCGCCGAGATCTTCGATTTCCTTCTTCATGCGATCGGCCTTGGCAATCGCGATCGCATAGGTGGAGTCGGTAAAGATGATGACGCCCGGCTTGCCGGCGGCATCGGCAAAGGCCCAATCCGCCGCGGACTTCGATACTTCCATCGCATCGGTAGTCACGTTTGCAAAGACACCGACTTCGGGAACCGGACCGACCGCCGAGGCAGCGTGCCAGGAAACCATCGGAATGCCGGCAGCCTTGGCTGCTTCCATCGCCGGCTTCTGCTCGACCGCGTCAAAGCCGTTGATGATGATGCCATCCGGCTTCAGCGCCATGGCCTGGCCGAAAGCCGCGGTCCGCCCGCCGATCGAGCCGGCGCCGTCAAGCGCCTTTACCGTCCAGCCGAGCGCGCCTGCCGCTTCCTGAACGCCATTGACCACGCCGAGGATGCCACCGTTTTTCATATCGCCGGCAAGAATGACGATGTTCTTTCCGGCAGCGCCCTTGGGGCCGCTCGTCGGGCCGTCCCAGGCGCTCACCTTGGAAGCATACTTTTCAACCACGGCCTTGGCATCGGCCATTGAATCGGCCCATGCCGGCATGCTGAGCATAACGGCGACGGTTGCGACCGTTGCCTGCAATAATGTTCTGCGCTTCATGTTCACTCCTCCATTTTGTTTGTTATGAAATGCCGGGATAAGCCGGCATCCTCATTTGGATGCGGGTGTGATCCTCCTCACAGCTCCGCGCTTGCGCTGGGCGTAGCCTGCGATGCCGATGGCAATCAGCAGGGTCACGCCGTTGAACAGCGGTTCGACGAAGAACGACCCGCCGAATTGCTGAATTCCTGATATTCCAACGGCCAGGATGATGACGCCGATCAAGGTGCCCCAGACGTTCACCCGTCCCGGCTTGATCGTCGTCGATCCGAGGAACGCGCCGACAAGCGCCGGCAGGAGATATTCGAGGCCGACGCTCGCCTGGCCGATGCGCAGCTTCGAGGCGAGCAGGACCCCGGTCAGGGCCGCGAGCAGCCCCGAGGTGACGAATGCGCCGATCACGAATTTGCGGACCGGAATGCCATTGAGGGCTGCAGCCTTCGGATTGGCGCCGATGGCGTAGAGATAGCGGCCGATCGGCAGGTATTCGAGCACGATCCACATGCAGATGGCGATCAGCAGCACATAGAAGCCGGTGATCGGAAGGCCGAACAGCATGGTGCCGTTCAGCGCATAGAAACCATCAGGCAGGACGCCGACCACCTGTCGGCCGCCGGTGTGCCAGAGGGCCAGCGCGTATAGGACCGTTCCGGTGCCGAGCGTCGCGATGAAGCTGTCGATCTTCGCAACCTCGACCAGCAGGCCGTTGATGCAGCCGGTCAGAACACCGAGTGCGAGCACGATGACGACCGCGACCGGCCAGGGCAGGCCGTAGGCCGTCTGCAGGCTGATGGCGAGAATGTGCCAAAGCACGATGCCATAGCCGACGGTCAGATCGATGCGACCCGATGCCATCGGGATCATCGCAGCCAGCGACAGAAGCGCGATGATAGCCTTGTCGGACACGATCGAGCGGACATTCAACACGGTCGGGAAAGTATCCGGCAGAAGGATCGAGAAGATCACGATCAGGCCGACGGTCAGGATCACCAGCCCGTAAACCGGGATCAGGCGTCCGATCTTCTGTCCTGTGGACAGACCGGCCATTTCGCTCTTGGTCGGCTCCAGGGCCGTGGATTCAATGGATTGCATGGCTGTTCTCCCGATGGCTCAAGCGGCTTCCGATGCGGATGCGGCCGTGATGACCGCCTCCGTCGTCAGAGCGCTTCCAGTCAGTTCACTGACGATTTTCCCGCGCGAAAAGACCAGCGCGCGGTGGCAGATATGGGCGATTTCCTCGAAGTCCGTCGACACCACGACAACCGCGAGACCGGCCTCGAGCGCCTGGGTGATCAGACGGTAGATCTCCGCACGCGCCCCAATGTCGACGCCGGCGGTCGGATCTTCGGCGACCAGCAGCTTGCGGCCGGTCGCCAGCCAGCGGCCGACGACCACTTTCTGCTGGTTGCCGCCCGACAGGGCCTCCACCGGCAGATCCGGGTCGTTCGGCCGTAGACCGACGGAATGGCCGATCTTATGGGCAAGGTCGGCTTCGCCGCGCGGCGACAGGAAGGACAATAGCCCACGCCCGACGGCTCCCGGATTAAGGTAGGTATTTTCCCGAATGGACAGCGAGAGCGCCACGGACTCCTCCGTCCGGTCACGGGCAATCAAGCCGATGCCCGACGCCATTGCCCCTCGTGGGCTGGAAAGGTCGGGGGCCTCGTCATGCAGCAGAACCGAGCCGTTGAAGGGCTCGCAACCAAACAGGGCGCGGCCGATCCGTTCCTGACCGGCGCCACGCAATCCAGCCAGTCCCAGAAGCTCGCCCTCGCGGATATCGAAGGATATCGGGCCTGTGCCGGCGCAGACGAGATCGCGGACCTCAACGATCGCCTTGCCGGGCGTGATCGCCGTCTTGGAAAAGAGGCTGTCGCCGCTGCGGCCGATGATCATCGTCACCAGCTCCTCGGGGGTGGTCTCGCTGACGGGCTTCTGTCCCACCATGCATCCGTCGCGCAGAACCGCGACCCGATCGGCAATCCGGAAGATTTCGTCCAGCCTGTGGGAAACGTAGATCATCCCGACGCCACGATCCTTCAACGGACGGATCGCATTGAACAGCCGATCGACTTCATCGGCGGGAAGGCTCGCCGTCGGCTCGTCGAGCACCAGCACGTCGGCTTCGACGGCAAGTGCACGGGCGATGGCGACAAGCGACTTTTCGGTGCGCGACAATGCCGAGACCCGCGTCGTGGGGTCAAAGTCGCAACCGACCAGTTTCAAGGCTTCGTTGGCGCGCGCCTGCGTCCTGTTCCAATCGATGAGGCCGCGACGCATCGAGAAGCCCTGCGACAGGCCCATGTTCTCGCCGACCGTCATCCACTCGATCAAACCGAGATCCTGGTGGATGAAGGCAACCGGCTGCCGCTCGTTCGGCTTCGGGGGACGATGATGGTAGCTCTGGCCGCGAAACAGGATGTCGCCGCTATCGGGCCTGTAGATGCCCGCAAGTGTCTTGATGAGCGTCGATTTGCCGGCGCCGTTTTCTCCCAGCAGCGCGAGGATTTCTCCTTCGCGCAGGTCGATCGAGACGTCGCGCAGCGCCTGCGTTCCGCCGAAGCTCTTGGTGATCGACTGGAATTCCAGCAGTCTCTTGGCTTCCACTGTGGCTCCTCCCAAGCTGCGGTTTTCATGGATGTATGTTATCGATAACATTTATGCGTGGTCAAGCGGAAAGATGGCGATCCCGAATTTAACTGGAGATTGGCGTCAGTCGGTTTGGAATCCGTCGAGAAGGCGCATCATCTCGGCCGAGTCTTTTGGCCCAAGCCCGGCAGCGCAGAGCAGACGGTGAATCTCGACCACCGAGCCAGTCATCGGCAGTGGCGTCTTCGTCTTCAGCGCAAAGACTTGAAGCGAATCCAGGTCCTTCAACATGTTGTCGATTCTGCCTGTCGGCGAGAAATCCCGGGCGGCGAATTTCGCCATGAATTCCTGCAATATGCGGCTATCCGCCCTGCCGCCGGCAAGGGCGGCAGGAATGGCGGCCGGATCGACGCCGCCGGCTTCAGCGAGCTTGACCGCCTCCGCGACGGCCTGAAACAGCACGGCGCAAAACAGCTGATTGATCAGCTTCGTGGTCTGCCCTGCGCCGGATACACCCATCAGCGTGTAATTGGCGGCAAGATGCCGCATCACTACGCGCGCCCGTTCGAAATCCTCAGCACTGCCGCCCGCCATGATCGTCAGGCGTCCGCTCAGCGCACCGGGCACGCCGCCGGAGAGCGGGCAATCCACCCACGCCATGCCGGTTTCCCGACGCAGCCGCATCGCCATGTCGGCCGTGTCGGCCGGATCGATCGAGGACATATCGATCAGCACCTTGTCAGCATTCGCCGCCGCCGCAACGCCCTTTTCGCCGAAGACGACAGCGCGGACGATGTTTGCGTGATTGAGGCTGAGCACGCAAAACGCCGACCATGAGACCGCTTCCTCCACGGAGCCGGCCGCGCGTGCGCCCTTGGCCTGCAAAGCCGCAACTTTTTCGGTATCCAGGTCGTAGACCGATACCTTATGCCCGGTTTCGATCAATCGGGTGACGATCGCCGTTCCCATGATGCCGGCACCGATGACGGCGACATCTGCTCTGTAGTCATCCTGCATGATAATCTCCTCCCTTGACGGCCATGCCGCTCAGTCCCTTGCAAGCCAGTGCTACGATATCATCCAACGCATCATCGATTGCCACTGTCACGACATTAGCTTCACCGGTCGGCGGCTCCAGCGTCTGCAACTGGCTGTCGAGCAAAGTCGCGGGCATGAAATGGCCCTGACGGGCCTGCATCCGCGACAGCAGCAGATCGCGGGATCCCTCCAGGAAAACAAAGGCGAGACGCCCGTCCGCCGCTTGCCTCAACCTGTCCCGATAGCTTTTCTTCAGCGCCGAACAGGAAATCACCAGCCCTTGCGATGCGTGTTGCGCGGTCCTTATTTCCTCGCCGATCCGGTCGAGCCAGGGCAGGCGGTCGTCGTCGGTCAGCGGTATGCCCTGCGCCATCTTCTCGACATTGCCAGCGGGGTGGAGTTGGTCGCCCTCCAGAAACAGCATGCCGTTTCGAGCGGCGAGATGCTCGCCAACCGAAGATTTTCCGCAGCCGCTGACGCCCATGACGACGACGGCCAGAGGTGGCGCCTTTTTGTCGAAATCCATGGTCTCGTCTCTATCAGAGGCAGGTCGTGATGCCGCCGTCGACATAAAGCGTGTGCCCGTTGATGAAGGACGAGCCCCGGCCCGACAGGAAAACGGCGGCGCCGACCAGTTCGTCGACATTGCCCCAGCGTCCGGCCGGCGTTCGCTTCTCGAGCCAGGACGAGAACTCGGGATTGTCGACAAGCGCCTGATTGAGCGGCGTCTTGAAATAGCCCGGCGCAATCGCATTGATCTGCAGGCCGTACTTGGCCCAGTCGGCGCACATGCCGCGGGTCAGATTGCGCACCGCGCCCTTGGTCGCCGTATAGGGAGCAATGCCGGGGCGCGCCAGTTCGCTTTGCACGGAGGCGATGTTGATGATCTTGCCCTGTCCGCGGGCGATCATGGGTTTGGCCGCTGCCTGGCCGACATAAAATACGCTCGAAATATTGGTGGTCAGCAGCAGCTCCCATTTGTCCGCCGGGAAATCTTCCAGCGGCGTACGAAACTGCATGCCGGCATTGTTGATCAGGATGTCGAGCGGACCGATATCGGCTTCGATCGCGTCGATACCCGCTTTGGCAGCGTCCTTGCTGGTCACGTCGAAGATCGCCGCATGGGCAGACAGGCCTTGATCCTTCAGGCTCTCGACCGCGCGGTTGACGCTTTCGGGCGTGCGGCCGTTGATGATGACTTGGGCGCCATACTGCGCCAGGCCTTCGGCCAGGGCATAGCCGATCCCCTGGCTCGAGCCGGTGATCAGCGCACGCCGTCCGGTAAGATCGAACAAGTTCTTCATGCAAATAACTCCTCCGGTTTCGCCGCGGGTGACGGCTTCAAACTGCCGCTGACGGTGAAACTCACTTGACATCGCTTTTCCGAATTATATGTTATCGATAACATAATCAACTGTCAAAATGCGGGATGGAAACGGAATGCCTAAGGTAGAAATCTTGATGACCGGAGCTTATCCGGAATGGGACATGGTGGATCTGGAGGCGAACTACCGCATCCATCGCCTGTGGGAAGCGGCAGATCGGCACGAGCTGATCTCCAGGGTCGGCAAGGATATCCGCGCCATAGCGACCCGGGGCGAACTCGGAGCCTCCGCAGAGCTGATGGCGCAATTGCCGAAACTGGAAATTGTCTCCTGTTACGGCGTCGGCACCGACGCCATCGACTTGTCCTATGCCCGCGCCAACGGCATTCGCGTCACCAACACCCCTGATGTGCTGACCGAAGATGTCGCCGATATCGCCATCGGACTGCTGCTTGCGACGGCAAGGCAGGTCCCGCAGGCCGATGTTTTCGTCCGCTCCGGCCAGTGGGGCAGTGTCGCGATGCCGCTGGTGACGCGCGTCTCGGGCAAGAAGGTCGGGATCGCCGGCATGGGGCGGATCGGCAAGGCGATCGCCAGGAGGGCTGCCGCTTTTGGCTGCGAAATCTCCTATTTCGCCCGCCATGATCACCAAGATGTTGCCTACACCTACGAGCCCGACCTGATCGCGCTTGCCGACTGGGCCGACTTTCTGATCGTCATCGTTCCCGGCGGGGAGGCGACCATGAAGATCATCAATGCGGAGGTGCTCAAAGCTCTCGGTCCGAACGGCATCTTGATTAACGTTTCGCGCGGAACGACCGTAGACGAAGAGGCGCTGATCGCAGCCCTTCAAGACCGCACCATTCAGGCTGCGGGCCTTGATGTCTTCCTGAACGAACCCAAGATCGATGCACGTTTCCTGACCCTCCAAAACGTCGTGTTGCAGCCCCATCACGGCTCTGGCACTGTCGAAACCCGCAAGGCCATGGGCAAACTCGTCAGAGACAATCTCGCTGCGCATTTTGCCGGTAGCGCTCTTCCAACTCCCGTCGTGTGAGGACCCCGATATGAAAGCCATCGTCATTCATGCCGCCAAGGATCTGAGGATCGAAGAGCGCGAGCCGGAGGTTGCGGGCGCCGGGCAGGTGGAGATTGCCATCGAAGCCGGCGGCATCTGCGGTTCCGACCTGCATTATTACAATCACGGCGGTTTCGGCACCGTTCGCCTGCGCGAACCGATGATCCTTGGCCATGAGATCGCCGGCACGGTCAAGGCGCTGGGTTCCGACGTCGCCGATCTTGCCGTCGGAGACCGTGTCGCGGTTTCACCGAGCCGGCCGTGCAACCATTGCCAATATTGCCTGAAGGGGCAGCAAAACCATTGTCTCAACATGCGGTTCTACGGCAGTGCCATGCCGATGCCGCACATTCAGGGCGGCTTTCGCCAGCGGCTGGTGGCGGAGCGTTGGCAGTGCCACAAGGTCGCGGACGGCATTTCCATTCACGAGGCCGCCTTTGCCGAACCCTTTGCGGTGACGCTGCATGCGGCAAACCGCGCCGGGTCGCTGCTAGGCAAACGGGTGCTGGTCACCGGTTGCGGCCCCATTGGGATGTTGGCGATCGTCGCGGCGCGCGTCCTCGGCGCCCGTGAGATCGTCGCGACCGACGTGACCGACAGCGTTCTGGCGATTGCGCGCACCAGCGGCGCCGACCGAACGATCAATGTTGCCACGCATGCTTCCGACCTCGCGGCCTACAGTGCCGAAAAGGGATATTTCGATGTCATGTTCGAAGCGTCGGGAAATGAGCGGGCGGTGCGCTCGGGCCTAGAAACGCTTAAGCCTCGCGCTGTTCTCGTGCAGCTCGGCCTTGGCGGCGATGTTTCCATTCCGCAGAATATGATCGTTGCGAAGGAAATCGAGATGCGCGGCACATTCCGTTTTCACGAGGAATTTGCGCTCGCCGTCGAACTGATCAACGCGCGTCGCGTCGATCTGAAGCCGCTGCTGACAGGTGTCTTTAAGATTGAAGAGGCCGTCGCCGCCTTCGAATTGGCCGGCGATCGCAGCAAGTCCATGAAAGTCCAGATCGCCTTCTGACCGACTGCATGATCCTTGCAGCCATTCAAAGTGTTACAGCGCCGCGCATCCGAAAAGACGCGCCGCGCCGCAGTACTCAAGCTGTCGGTGCGCCGTTGCGGTCCGTGCTTTCGCGCAAGACAACCTTGTAGCCGGTCAACGTGATCTCATCGCCGGTCGCCTCGCCGGTATGGAGGGTATCCAGCAGGCGGGCGGCGGCCTGACGGCCGATGCCATAACAATCCACATTGATGGTGGTGATGCGCGGATGACAGATGGACGAGATCTCATAGTCGCCGAAACCGGCAATGGCGATGTCCCTTGGAACCTTCATTCCCCTGCGCGTGCATTCCATGATGGCGCCAAAGGCGGAAAGGTCGGAGACACAGAGAACCACTTCCGTGTCCGGCCAGCGTTCCAGCAGGCTGACGATCGCCTGGCCGCCCTGCTCCATGGTGATGGGCGGCACGCCGAAGGAAATCATTCGTCCCGGTCCGAGGCCGAGTTCTTCGACTGTTCTCTGGAAACCGCTTCGCCGCTGGCTGCCGCGCGTATCGCGCGCCGTCGTTCCACCGATATAGCCGAACTTCCGATATCCCTGACTGGCAAGCGTCCGCACCAACAGGGCCATCGCCTCGCTGTTGGAAAACCCGACAACCTGATTGATCGGATCTTCCGGAAGCTCCCAGGTTTCGACAACGGGAATGCCGGCTTTTGCCAGCATGCGCCGCGCGCGCGCCGTATGCGAGCCACCGGTCAGGATGATGCCTTCCGGCCGGCGGCGCAGCATAGCCTCGATCAGTTCTTCCTCTTTCTCCGACGAATAGTCGGTATAGCCGAGGAGGAGCTGAAGGCCGGTATTTTCCAGTGCATCGGTCATGCCCCGCGCAGTGTCGGAAAAATTCGAATTGTTGATTGAGGGCACCAGGGCAGCGATGAAGCCGCTTCGCCTTGACGAAAGACTGCCGGCAGACAGGTCGAGCACATAACCGAGTGCGTCGACCGCCTCCATGATGCGCTTTCGGGTCTCCTCGGAAACGCTCGCGTCCTGGCGAAAGGCACGCGAAACGGTCATGGCAGAAACGCCGACATATTTGGCGACCTCCGCCATCGTCAGCTTTTGAGCGTCTCCCGGCTTGAGACGTTTGACTTTCGGCTCATCCTCGTTTTTCACTGGTCTCCGCTTTCAAACAAGCTTCCGAATTGGGTAGTTCAAGAGACGATAAAGTTATCGTTATCATCGTACAATCGATATTAATGCAAAAACACACCATTCGAACGCCCAGAAAGCAAGCTTCCTTGGGAATTTTGGCAAAGGCCGGCAGATCGGCGTCTGTACGAAGCCGTCAAAACACGACATGATGATATCGATAACAATCTGAGCGCAATGGAGGAGTATCATGTTCGGGCAAATTGACGGTACGGGGTTTGAGGTTCTCGACCCGCGTTTCGAAAGCTGCTTCGTCGGGCACACCCGCGTCGAGCGTCTTTGGACCGGCGGCCGCTGGCTGGAGGGACCGGCCTGGTTTGCCGCCGGGCGGTATCTGGTTTTCTCGGATATCCCCAACAACCGAATGATGCGCTACGACGACGCCAGCGGGCAGACGTCGGTCTTCCGCTCGCCCAGCAACAATTCGAATGGCAACACTGTCGACAATCAGGGTCGGCTGATTACCTGCGAGCATCTGACGCGCCGTGTCACGCGCACGGATTTCGACGGCAGGGTCACCCTTCTGGCCGATCGAATTGCAGGCAAGCGGCTCAATTCTCCAAATGATGTCACCGTCAAGTCCGATGGGACCGTCTGGTTCACCGACCCGAGCTACGGCATCCTCCACGATTATGAGGGCGACTACGGCGCAGAGGAAATCGGTGGATGCCACGTCTACCGGCATGATCCGGCAACAGGTACCACCGATCAGGTGACCTCCGATTTCGTCAAGCCGAACGGACTGGCCTTTTCCCCCGACGAGACGTTGCTTTACGTTGCCGACACCGGAGCAACGCATCTGCCCGGCGGTCCGCGTCATATCAGAAAGCTCGCGGTCTCGAATGAGGGGAGGCTGACCGATCTCGGCGTTTTCGCAGAATGTAGTGCAGGTCTGTTCGATGGTTTTCGTGTCGATCGCAAGGGCAGGATATGGACGAGCGCCGGCGATGGTGTGCACGCTTACGATCCGGATGGGACGTTGATCGGCAAGATCCATATTCCTGAAGGCGTCTCCAACGTGACTTTCGGCGGCGAGAAACTGAACCGCCTCTTCATCACTGCAAGCACGTCTCTTTATGCTGTTTATCTCACCGCCAACGGAACGAGACTGGGATGATCACTGAGCAGAGGCCGCCCTTTTGGGACGGCCTCTTGTTTGGTACAGTTTTGTGCCTCTTGCCTCACCGTTGACTGAGACCGTCCGCCAGCCGAACCAGACCGAGGAAATCCGACCTGTAACCGAAGGTGTCCGTGCCTCGCGATGCCGCGGCGAGATCGGCGATCGCCTGATAGGAATAGGTGTCGACGGCCGCGACATGGCTGAGTTTCTGGCCGAAGGCTGCGACTGCCACCGAGAAACGGACATCCTGCGGCGCGGCATCGACGGTGGCGACCGCGTTGCCGTCGTTGACAGGCGTGGTGATGAGGGCGCTCTTGTCCTCGCCCGGCCGCTTGTAGCGCATCTTGACGAAGGCAAGCTCGCCGTGATGGGCGCTGTCGGAGGCCTCGGCCGGCACCTTATCGGCTGCGCCGTACCGCAGGTCGTCATTCATCACGGCGGGGCTTCCCTTCGGCGTAATCTCGTAAATCGCCGTGACGCTGTGGCCGGAGCCGATATCGCCGGCATCGACGCGGTCATTGTTGAAATCCTCGCGGTTCAGCGCCCGCGTCTCGTAACCGATCAGCCGGTATTCGGCGATCCGTTCCGGGTTGAACTCGACCTGGAATTTGACGTCGCTGGCGATCGGAAACAGCGTCGATCCGGCCTCTTCGACCAGCGTCTTCTGCGCCTCGGCCAAGGTATCGATATAGGCAGCACTGCCATTGCCGTTCTGGGCGAGCGTCTGCATCAGGGAATCGTTGAGATTGCCCCGTCCGAAGCCGAGAACGGTGAGGAAGATGCCGTCTTTGCGCTTCTCTTCAATGATGCGCTTCAAATCCCCATCGCTCGACGGACCGACATTGAAGTCGCCATCGGTCGCCAGCATAACCCGGTTGACGCCGTCCTTGACGAAGCCCTGCTTGGCAAGGTCGTAGGCCGCCTCGATGCCTTCGGCCCCGCCGGTCGAGCCTCCGGGCTCCAGCCTGTCGATCGCCGACAGGATCTTCGATTTCTCCGCCACGCGTGTCGGCGCCAGCACCGTGCCGGCATTACCGGCATAGGTGACGATCGACACGGTATCGTCAGCCTTCAGCCTGTTGACCATGAGCCGGAAGGCGCTCTTCAGCAGCGGCAGTTTGTCCGGCTCGTCCATCGAGCCCGACACGTCGATCAGGAAAACCAGATTGGCACGCGGCGTGGTCGCCGGCGCAATATCATAACCCTTGATCGCCACATGCATCAATTCCGTGTCGCGGTTCCACGGGGTCGGCATGACAGTCACCGTCGCCTTGAAAGGCTGGTCGGCATTGTTAGGACCCGGCCAGTCATAGGGGAAATAATTGATCATCTCCTCGACGCGAACCGATAGTGGATCGGGCATTGCCCCGCCCGTCAACGACCGGCGGACGAAGGCATAGGACGCGCTGTCGACATCGGCGGAGAATGTCGAAACCGGATCCGTCGCGACGCTCTTGATCGGATTTGCCGCCGCATTGGCAAACCGCTCGCGATTGGGATCGAGCTGCATCTGCATGCGCCCCTCCGCAGGCGGAACAGGCGAGGGGGCGATGGCGGCCATCGGTTCGGCAAACTGCCGCTGGGGGACGATGCCGGGAGCGGCCGGCGCAGCGCGTTTGGTAGCCCCGAGTGCCGCGGCAGAACCCTCCGGCTTGTTCGTGAGGGCGGCGTTGGCATCGTATTCGGATGTCTGCGACGCATCGGGTTTCGCGAGGGCCGGCGCCTCCTTGTCCTGCAGCGCTTGCGCGACAGCAACAGATTGCTCAGCCAGGCTGACGTTCCCGGCCGGTATTTGCGGCGCGACCGCAACCGGCTGACCGGTGGTTGCAGCCGGTTGTTTCGACGCCTCACTTTTCGAAAGATTGCCGGCGATCTCAGTCTGGTCGATGATCGGCAATCCGTTACGGGTCAGCTCGATCGCGAGATAACCGGCGGCCGGAATGACCAGCAGCGTCGCAAGGGCTGAACCGGCGAGGAATTTCTTGTTCATGGCAGGGCTCCATATCCAGTTGATGATGGAGCTTTGACGCCAGCCTTTCGCATTTCCTTGGGCCGCCGTTGCATTATTTTCCGCGGTGTCGAAGGCCTGCATCGCGGCAGCAAGTGCACGCGTACGCGCCTCCGGCGTTGCTGCCGGCGGTGTCAGGCGGGAGAGCTTGTCGAGTTCCTTGTCCACGGTCATACCTCTTCCTTGCCGAGCACGGCCTTCAGCCTCTTGCGCGCTTCATGAACCTGCCAGGACACAGTCGCCTCCGAGCAGCCCATGACATCGGCGGCAGCCGAATGGCTGAGACCTTCGCCGTAAACGAGCAGCACTGCGTCGCATTGCCTGTCCGGCAAGGCGCGCACGGCTGCCCATAATTCGCTCGATAGCTCATCGTCATTTGCGGCCGGCGCATCGGGCTGCGGTTCGACAGCGTAGGCGCGGAATGTCTGCTCCTCTCGTGCAAGCTTGCGTCTATGGTCACGGGCGGCATTGAGCGTCAGAGTATAAAGCCATGTCCTGAAGCGGCTGGCGCCGCGAAAGCTGCGGATGGCTGCGCCGAGCTTGACGCAGACCTCCTGGGCGATGTCGTCGGCATCCGTGGAACTGCCAGACCACCGCCACGCCGTCGCATGGACGAAATCATAATGGCGCGACACCAGTTGCCCGAAGGCCTCCCGGTCGCCGCCCTGCGCTCGTTCTATGAGCTCCGCGTCCAATTCCGCACCTACCCCATGCTATCCAGCAAGATGCTATTTCGAGATTGAGACGTTTCTCGGATGACTTTCCTTGGGTCGGCGATGAAAAAATTATCGCGAATTTTGAAAGCCGCGACATCCATGGGTCGCGGCCAGACAGATCGTCCGCTTCACAGAGGCGCATGATGAGGACAGAGTCGGCCAGGGACATGATCTGTCATGTCCCAAATCGCGAAAGGACCTTCATGTCCGCTCAACCACCTGCCCCCACCGAAAGGGGCATCCTGCAGTTTCTGGCGATTTGCGATTCCTTCTATCCGCCAGACGCCGTTCTAGCATCGATCGAACAGCAGCGACATTGGTACGACACGCTCTGCGCTCGTTTCGACCGCCCGCTGCCCCCGGAGATGATCTTTGCGGACGGCATGCTCCAGCGCATACCGATCCGGCGCTACCGCCCGCGGAAAATCAGCACCCGCACCAGTCTGCTCTATCTTCATGGCGGCGGCTTTGTTGTCGGTTCGCTCGAGAGCCATCATGCCATCTGCGCCGAGATCGCCGATTTTGCCGGCGCGGAACTTGTTTCGGTCGATTACCGGCTGGCCCCTGAATATCGCTGGCCGGCGCAGACGGATGACGGCTTTACCGTGTTGAAGCATCTGCTTTCCGCCAACAGCAAGGTCGTGCTGATCGGCGACAGTGCCGGGGCCAATCTGGCGGCGGGCCTTGCATTGCGCGCGCGCGACGAGGGCCTGTCCGGAGTCGTCGGCCAAGTTCTGATCTATCCGGCGCTTGGCGGTGACCTTGCCGCAGGCTCTTACGTCGAAATGGCCGCGGCGCCGGGCCTGACGACGGCGGATGTCGGCTATTATCGCGAAATCCTGCAGGCGCCGGCAGGCAATGAGATCGCCGAGCCCCTGCAGGCAGCTTCGCTTGCCGGGCTGCCGCCGGCCTTCATCACGGTCGCGCATTTCGATCCGCTTCGGGACGACGGCCGGCACTATGCCGCCCGGCTCACCGCGGAGGGCGTCGAAGTCTGGTTCCGAGAGGAGCCGCAAATGGTGCACGCGTGGCTGCGCGCCCGCCACATGAGCGACGGCGCCCGCGATGGCTTCCGTGCCGTCTGCGAGGCCGTTCGGCGTCTGGCGATCGCCTGACGATCACATCAGGTCGCGCGCGATCCGCTTTTCGGCAAAGACCTTTTCGAAGATCTGCACGTCGTCCTCGAAGGCGGTGACGACAGCACTGATGATCCAGTCGGTCCGGGTGCAGGCAACACGCCCGGTCGCCACTGTCCGCACGAACCAGCCGGGGCGGCGCATGTCGCAGGTCCAGGTCGAGGTCCCGGTCATCGACAGGGGATTATCGGGTGAAATCGACCAGAGTTCCTCGCGCAATTGCCGGGTCGAGAGGCCTGTCTCAGGGTGCTCGGTGAGCCCGGTATCCTCGTGGATGTGATACTCGGTCCTGTTGACCGAGAGATCGCGGACGACCTGCCGCTTCGTCGCGGCCGCCGCGTGCTCAATGTATTTCGGCAGCGGATCGGGATTGGCCGGTTCCTTGATGTCTATCCGCTGGTGCTCGCCGAGCATCGGCAGCCCCAGACCGAGTGCGGCGATATCGACCTCGATGCCGTCGTCATCAGGCGGCGGCAGGATCATCGGCCAATAGGCGGTAGAAAGCGAAAGGCGGATGCGATGCCCCTTGCGGAAGCGATAACCGCAGGCATCGAGCACGAGCCGGATCGGCACCGTCTCGCCCGGTTTCAGCGGCTTGGGATCTACATTGCCGTCCCGGTGGGTAAGATTGACGACGCCGAAAGCGACACGCGTTGCCGTGCCATCCGGATGGACATCGACGAGCCGGGCGCAGAGATTTCCGCACGCCGCCCGAGAGCGCAGCGCAAGCGTGAGCACGGGCCGGCCGAGATAGTCGTGATCGCCAGCAAGCGGCATCGTATCGAAGACCAGCGAGCCGGCATCGTCCGAGCGTTGATCAATCGCCATTTCGGCGTCGGGTTTCAGCGTGAAATATTCACCCGATGCCGTCCCGGTGTCGAGCGGAGAGCGGAGATAAACGGGATGTTCGGGCGCATGCGGGATCGGCATGCCTTCGGTCAGCTTGCCGAACTGCTCGACATAGAAGCACTGCATCTGTGGCGGCGACCAGACGTCCTTGGCGACCCAGAAGCCCGGATCGCTGTCGCGGCGTGGGGCAGGGCGGATGGCATCGAGAATATAGGCGCGGGCCTGCGGCAGCCTGTCGATCCCATTGTCCTCGCCCCGCAGCCATTTGTTCCACCAGGCGATTGCCTCGCCATGGAAATCGGTGCGCGGCTTCGGCCAGGCGAAATGCGGATATTTGTGGACCCAGGGGCCGATCAGCGCCTTCGCCTTGCCGCCCAGGCCTTCGACCGCCATCAGCGGCGTATTGCGGTAGCCGTCGGCCCAGCCGGCAATCACCAGCGCGGGGATCTCCACGCTCGAAAAATCCTCTGAGATCGAGCCGTGACGCCAGAAGACATCGCGCCGCTGATGGGCCAGCCATTCCTCCATGAAGAAGGGTTCGCCTGCCAGGCGTTCCAGCCACATTTCCTTCCAGCGTTCGCCGACGAGTGCGGGGTCGGGCGGGCGCGACTGGTAGCCAAGCATCGTTGCCGCCCATGAGAGCTGGGCGGAGAGATGGCAGCCGTTCTTGTAGTGGATGTCGTCATTGTAGCGGTCGACGGTCGAGGCGATCGATATGACGGCCTTCAGCGCCGGCGGGCGCAATGCTGCGACCTGCAGACTGTTGAAGCCACCCCAGGAGATGCCCATCATGCCGACCGCGCCGTTCGACCATGGCTGCGAGGCAATCCAGGCGATCAGCTCGCAGGCATTGGCAAGCTCGCTTTCGGTATATTCGCCGTCGATGACGCCGTCTGATTCTCCGGATCCGCGGATATCAACGCGCACGCCGGCAATGCCTGCGGCCGCGAATACCGGATAGGTCGACTCGTCCCTGAGGCTGGTTCCGTCCCGTTTGCGATAGGGCAGGAATTCGAAGACGGCGGGAACGGGATCTTCGCTAGCGCCATCCGGCATCCAGATGCGCGCGGCAAGCCGCGTCCCATCCTCCAGCGTAATCCATTCATTCTCGATGGTGGTGAAGCCGCGCGAGGTCATGCTCATTCCTTGATGCATATTCCGTAAGACGAAGGTTCTGCCCTCGTCAGGTCAGTTGCCGGCGCTCTCCATGCGACGCGTGGCAAGCACCCGTTCCAGCCAGCCGATTTCCATTTCCGGCACGGATTTCAACAGCAGATCGGTGTAGTCGTCAAAGGGCGGCGACAGCGCCGTCGATTTCGGACCGAACCGTACCAGCTTGCCGCGATGCATCACCGCCACGCTGTCGGCGATCGCCCGGACGATCGCGATGTCGTGGGTGATGAAGACATAGGACAGCTGCTCTTCTTGCTGCAGGCGCAGAAGCAGCTTGAGGATACCCTCCGCCACCAGCGGATCGAGCGCCGAGGTCGGCTCGTCGCAGAGGATGAGTTCGGGCTTGGCGGCCAGCGCTCTCGCAATCGCCACGCGCTGCTTCTGGCCGCCGGATAGTTCGGCCGGGTAGCGGTCGACGAAGCCCTTGCCCATTTCGATCTGATCGAGCAGTTCCTTCACCCGGGCGGTCTTCTCGGCACCTCTCAGGCCATAATAGAAGGTCAGCGGGCGGCCGATGATGTCGCGCACCGTCTGTCGCGGGTTCATCGCCGTATCGGCCATCTGGTAGATCAACTGGATGCGCCTCAAATCGTCATTCGGCCGGCTCTTCAGACCTGGCATCAGCGGCTTGCCGTCAAAGACGATGCGGCCGCTGCTCGGCGGCAACAGGCCGGTGATGACGCGCGCCAGGGTCGATTTGCCGGAACCGGATTCACCAACGACCGCGAGCGTCTGCCCCTTCGGCACGTGCAGCGAGACATCGTGCAGCACTTTGAAGCCGTTGGAATATTCGGCGCTGACATTTTCGACCTTGAGAAGTGCTGCAGACTGGTCGGCCGCCTCCTCACGATAGGCCTGCCTGACATTGACGAGAGCGCGCGTATAGTCTTCCCGCGGCGCCTCGATGATCTGCTGGACACTGCCATATTCGACCTGCTTGCCATAACGCAGGACCATGATGTCGTCCGAGATCTGGGCGACGACGGCAAGGTCATGGGTGATGTAGAGGGCGGCGGTGTGCGTTTCCTCGATGGCATGCTTGATCGCCGCCAGCACGTCGATCTGCGTGGTGACGTCAAGCGCCGTCGTCGGCTCGTCGAAGACGATGAGTTCGGGATTGGAGCAGAGCGCCATCGCCGTCATCGCGCGCTGCAACTGGCCGCCGGAGACCTGGTGGGGAAAGCGCTCGCCGAAGGTTTCCGGATTGGGCAGGCCGAGAACCCCGAACAGATAAAGCGCCCGTTTGCGCGCCTCGTCTTTCGTCATCAATCTATGTTTGACCGAGGCTTCGATCACCTGATCGCCGAGCCTGTGGGCCGGATTGAAGGCGGCGGCGGCCGATTGCGCAACGTAGCAGACCCGTGCGCCGCGGATTTTCCGGATGCCGTCCTTGCCGAGCACCAGGATATCAGCGCCGTCGAGCCGCACCTCGCCACCGGTGATTTCGGCGCCGCCCCGGCCATAGGCAAGCGCCGAAAGGCCGATCGTCGACTTGCCGGCGCCCGATTCCCCGATCAGGCCGAGAACCTTGCCCTTCTGCAGATCGAAGGAAACCCCGTCTACGATCGTCACTCGCTTCGGCGGTTCGCCCGGCGGGTAGCTGGTTGCTTCGATCTTCAGATTACGAACGGAAAGAAGCTCAGGCATCGCCGCGCCCTCCCTTGAGGCTGGATGTGCGTTTCAGGAGCCAGTCGACCACGAGGTTGACGCAGACGGCAAGTGTCGCGATCGCCGTGCCCGGCACCAGCGCTGCCGAGATACCGAAGATGATGCCGTCCTTGTTGTCCTTGACCATGCCGCCCCAATCGGCCGCAGGCGGCTGAATGCCGAGGCCGAGGAAGGAAAGCGTCGAGAGGAACAGGATCGAGAAGGCGAAGCGCAGGCCGAATTCGGCCAGCAGCGGCGACAGCGTGTTCGGCAGGATTTCGCGGAAGATGATCCAAAGTTTGCCTTCGCCGCGCAGTGTTGCCGCCTCGACGAATTCCATCACCGCGACATCGAGCGCGACGGCGCGGCCGAGACGATAGACGCGGGTGGAATCGAGGATCGCCATGACAAGGATCAACACGACGATGTTTTGCGGCAGCACCGCAAGAACGACGAGCGCGAAGATCAGCGTCGGGATCGACATCATCAGATCGTTGAAGCGCGAAAAGACCGTGTCGATGATGCCGCGCGAGACGGCCGCGGTGAAGCTCAGGATAATGCCCAGCGAGAAGGAGATGACGGTGGCGGCGGATGCGACCGTCAGCGTCGTGCGCGCGCCGTAGATCAACCGCGAGAAGATGTCGCGGCCGAGATTGTCGAGACCGAAAATATACTGGTTATCAGGCAACTGCCACACGTCGCCGACGACCTGCGTCTCGCCATAGGGGGCGAGCCAGGGAGCGAAGAGCGCGAAGATGAAAGCGATGGCGATACCGGCCATGCCGATCCAGGCGGTGATGGGGATATCTCGCAATCTCATCGCGGATGCCTCAGCCGGGGATTGGCGATAATCGCGAGAATATCGGCCGTCATGTTGAGGAAGATATAGACAGCCGCGAAGATCAGGCCGCAGGCCTGCACGACGGGCATGTCGCGCACGGTGACCGCATCGACCATATATTGTCCCATGCCGGGATAGACGAAGACCACTTCGACAACGACGACGCCGACCACGAGATAGGCAAGGTTCAGCGCGATGACATTGATGATCGGCGCAAGCGCATTGGGGGCGGCATGTTTGACGATCGAGCGGAAGGCGCTGAGGCCCTTCAGCTCGGCGGTCTCCATATAGGCCGACGACATGACGGAGAGGATAGCCGCCCGTGTCATGCGCATCATATGCGCGAGCACGACGAGCACGAGGGTCGCCGTCGGCAGCGCGATCGCCTTCAACCGCTCGACGAAGCCCATGCTGTCATAGACGGTCGCTGGAAAGGTCGCCATGCCAAGGTTCACCGCGAAGAGCAGGATGAGCAGGTAGCCGATAAAGAATTCCGGCAGTGAGATCGCCGCAAGCGAGATGATGTTGATGATCTTGTCCGGCAGGCGGTTGCGGAAGTGCACCGACAGCATGCCGAGGCCGACGGCGAGCGGCACTGATATCACCGCTGCGAAACCCGCGAGGAAAAGCGAATTGCCGAGGCGTTTGCCGATCTGCTCGCTCACCGAATTCTTGCTGGCCCAGGAGGTGCCGAAGTCACCCTGAACGGCGTTGCCGAGCCACTCAACGTAGCGCGTCGTCACCGGACGGTTCAGCCCGAGATCCTGGCGAATATTGGCAACGGCCTGCGGCGTCGCCGACTGGCCGAGATAGGTTGTGGCAAAATCGCCGGGCAGGGCTTCCAGGCCGCCGAAGATCAGGATGGAAACGGCAAAAAGCAGGACCAGGCTGAGCACGAAGCGCTCGAGGATGAGGGCAAGCAGCGGAAAACGCTGCCGGAACCCGAGGCCGGGCAAGATGCTTGGGGCAGGATTGGTCATGGCGAGGACCTCGCGCTAAAACGTCGGGAGGACCGCGGGGTTTCATCCCACGGTCCCGGCTTCGTTGGAGATCAGAGGGGCAAACGTCCCCTTGCCATCAAGCGTCCAGCCAGACGCGGGTCGCAACGTAGCCGTTCGACATGTCGTTGCCGATGTCGTGGACATAACCCTTCACCTGCTTGGTGGAGGCATTCACGAAATCGTTGAACATCGGCAAGATCACCCCGCCCTCGTCGCGCACCGTCATCGCCATGGTGCGATACATGTCCTTGCGCTTGACTTCATCAAGTTCGGAACGGGCCTGCAGCAGCAGCTTATCGAAGTCAGGACGCTTGAAACGGGTGTCGTTCCAATCCGCCGTCGAGAGATAGGCGGTTGAATACATCTGGTCCTGCGTCGGGCGGCCACCCCAATAGGAGGTCGAGAAGGGCTGGACGTTCCAGACGTTGGTCCAGTAGCCGTCGCCCGGTTCGCGCTTGACCTCGATCTCGATGCCGGCCTTCTTGCAGCTTTCCTGATAGAGGACGGCTGCGTCGACACCGCCGGGGAAGGCGACTTCGGAGGTGCGCAGGAGGACCGAGCCGCTATGACCTGACTTCTTATAGTGGAAGGCAGCCTTGTCAGGATCGTAAACGCGCTGCTCGATGCCCTCGGGAAACAGCGCATAGGTGCTGTTGATCGGGAAGTCGTTGCCGACCTTGCCGTAACCGCCGAGGATCTTCTGCACCATGGCCTCACGGTCCATGGCATATTTGAGGGCCAGGCGCAGGTCGTTGTTGTCGAACGGCGCCTTGTCACAATGCATGATGAAGACGTAATGGCCACGGCCGGCGGTCGAGAGAATCTCGACGTTGGGTGCGCGTTTCAAGAGGTTGACGGTCTTCGGGTCAACCCGGTTGATGTAGTGCACCTGGCCGGACGACAGGGCCGCGATGCGGGCGGTCGCATCGTTCATGCCGATGATTTCGATCGAATCGACGTAACCGCGGTCGGTGCGCCAGTCGTCTTTGTTCCTTTCGAAGGTGGCGCGGACGCCGGGCTCGAAGCTTGTCATCTTGTAGGGGCCGGTGCCGATCGAGGCGAGAGGATCGTCGACGCCGCCGTTCGGCTGGATGACCAGATGGTAGTCCGACAGCAGCAGCGGCATGTCGGCATTGCCTTCGCTGAGCGTCAGCACGAGATTGCCGCCGTCGGCCTTGATCTCCTTGATCGAGCCGAGAACACCGAGCGCGCCGGATTCCGACTTGGCGTCGGTGTGGCGCTTCAGCGTCGCAACAACGTCATCGATCGTCAGTTCCTTGCCATCGTGAAACTTGACGCCCTTGCGGATCTTGAAGGTCCAGGTCGCCGCGTCCTTCGACGGTTCCCAGGATTCGGCGAGCGCCGGCACGGCGGCACCGGTCAGCGGATCAGACTCGACCAGCATGTCGCCCCAGCAGCGGCCGATGCAGAACATGACCTGCGACAGGAACTTCGCCGGGTCGTTGGAATCGGTAGCGGCACCGCCTTCGAGGCCGAGCTTCAAGTGACCGCCGCGCTTCGGTTCGGCAGCTTGCGCACTTTCGGTGAAGAGCTTGTCGGCGACGGCAAGTGTGATGCCCGCGGCCATGGCGCGTCCCATGAATTCGCGGCGGCTGAGCCCGCCGGCGGTGACACGGCTTGCGAGATACTTCGTGTAGTCGTTCATTCCCCAGTTCCTTCTTTATGGTGCGTTGACAGAACTTCCGGGCAGGTCCGCAGACGGTTTCCTCTCCACCTCCGGTGCCCGCATCATGCGGGAAAATAATGCGGTTGCCGCCGCCTGGCTATTTTCCTTTCCAAATGGGGCTTCGCTTCTCGGCGAAGGCCCGTGCGCCTTCTAATTGGTCCTCGCTCGAATAGAGCCTGTCGACCGTCGCAAACTGCCGTTTGGTGATCTTGTTCATGGCAGTCTGGAACGTCGAACCCTCCGCTTCGCGGACGATTTCCTTGATGGCCGCATGGACGAGCGACGGCCCGCTCTCAAGCAGCCGGGCAAGCTCCCATGCTCTCTCCATCAGCCGCTCGGCCGGCAGGACCTCGTTGATAAAACCCCAGCGATGCGCCTCGTGAACGTCGAGCCAACGACCGGTCAAAAGCATGTCCATGGCGATGTGGTAGGGGATGCGTTTCGGCAGCTTGATCGAAGCCGCATCGGCAACCGTGCCGGAGCGGATTTCCGGCAGGGCGAAGGTCGCATGTTCGGCGGCGAGGATCAGGTCGGCAGAAAGCGCGATCTCCAGACCGCCGCCGCAACAGATACCGTTGACCGCACAAATGACCGGCTTGTTGAGGTCGCGCAGTTCCTGCAGCCCGCCGAAGCCGCCCACACCGTAGTCCCCGTCGACCGCATCACCTGATGCCGCCGCCTTGAGATCCCAGCCGGCACAGAAAAACTTCTCGCCGGCGCCCGACACGATGGCGACGCGCAGCGCCGGATCGTCGCGGAAATTTCGGAAGATCAACCCCAGAGCACGGCTGGTCGCAAGGTCGATGGCATTCGCCTTCGGCCGGTCGATGACGACTTCGAGCACTCCGCCGTCCTGTCGTGTGCGAATGGGTTCGCTCAACCTATGCTACCTCCTCCGCCGTATCAAAGCATCGACTACGGCCACGCCACGCCCTTCGGGAAGAACCATCAATGGATTAATGTCCAGTTCCTCCAGCCATGCCGCGTTCTTTACGACATAATCTGCCGTTGCTAAGACAGCGCCGACAGCGGCCTCAAGATCGCCTTTTGGCCGACCGCGATAGCCATAGATCAATTTTGCAAGTTTGAGGCGCGAAATTGCCGCGTGAATGTCGGTTTTCGTCGCCGGAAGGGGTAGGATGACGGAATCTTCAAGCAATTCAACGAAGATTCCGCCCGCCCCGAGCGTGAGCGACAATCCGAAGACAGGGTCGCGGATAGCGCCGACAATGAGCTCGGCAACCGGCGGATCGATCATTTTCTCGACGAGATAACCGGCATTCGGCGGCATTGCCGCCGCCGCATTCGACACCGCCTTTATATTCTTTAGGTTGAGTGCGACGGCCCCGGCCTCGGTCTTATGGGCAATGCCGAGCGCTTTCAGCACGACGGGAAAGCCGAGCCGCTCAGCTTGCTCGGCCGCTTGACCGGGAGAAGAGGCCAACAGCCCTTGCGGAACCGGAAGGCCGAAGGCGGCAAGCTCGGCCTTCGCATCGGCCTCCGTCAGCGTCTCGATCTCGCCATCGATAGAGGGCACATCGAGCAGCGGCAGGGGCGGCGGACGATCCCAGGCCTGGCCGATGCCGGCGGCGACGTCCGCAGCCGTGATGGCTTCGTCGATACCGCAGAAGGTAATGATGCCGTTTGCCATCAGCCGATCGGCGATCGGCTCCGGCATGTTTTCCGGAAGGGTCGCCAGAAGGCCGGCCAGCGCACCGGTTGCAGCGGCAGCCGCAATCACCGCGTCTGCCGTCATCGCCCATTCGGATGCATCGCAGCGATCATCGCGCGGAAAGTCGAGGACGACGAGATTGAGGGCATAACCGCCCTCGAACATGGCGCTGAAGGCTTCGGTCTGGCGTGCAAGATCCCCCCACACGAAGGTGTGGTAATCGAGCGGATTGGACAGCGTCACCATCTCGCCGAGAACGCGCCGCAGACGGGGCAATTGTTGCGGCTGCAGCGCGGGGAATTCC
Organism: Rhizobium leguminosarum bv. trifolii WSM1325; assembly: GCA_000023185.1. Lineage (NCBI taxonomy): Bacteria > Pseudomonadati > Pseudomonadota > Alphaproteobacteria > Hyphomicrobiales > Rhizobiaceae > Rhizobium > Rhizobium leguminosarum. Next base: position 145,082 of record CP001627.1, read on the forward strand.
ACATTGCGACCGACGGCTGCATCCGCCATCAGCGAAGCTTCGCCCCCGGAACAGCTCATCGACGAGATCGAATGGCTTGCGAGCGGGCCGGCGACATGCAGCAGCTTCAGGGTTTCGAGCAACGCCGGCAAGGTCTGGACACGGCCAAGACCAAGGCGGGCGAGCACGGCATCCGCGACCGCATCGCTGCCGGCAAGCGAGGCGGTATGCGACACCGCCGCGCATTTTGCCTGCTCGGACCTGCCGACCTTCAGCACGACGACCGGCTTCCTCGACCGTCGGGCCATGGTGGCCAGCCGTTCGAGTGCAGAGAGATTGCCGAAACCTTCGACATGAAGGCCGACCGCCGTCACACGCGGGTCGTCGATCAATGCGCAGGCGACATCGGCAAGCGATGTCTGCGCCTGGTTGCCGGCGGTGACCACATAGGCGATCGGCAGGCCGCGGGTCTGCATGGTCAGGTTGATGGCGATATTGGAGGACTGCGTGAGGATCGCGACGCCACGTGCGATGCGCTGCATGCCATGCTGATCGGGCCAGAGCAGCGCACCGTCGAGACCGTTGATCAGCCCGTAGCAATTCGGCCCGAGGATCGGCATGTCGCCGGCTGCCTCCAGCAGGGCCTGCTGCAACTCGGCGCCGTCGCCGAGTTCACCCGTCGCCTCGCTGAAACCCGATGCATAACAGACCGCCCCGCCGGCACCGGCCGCAGAAAGGCTGCGGACGATCTCGACGGTCTGCATCCTGTTGACGCCGACGAAGGCGGCGTCCGGCGCCGAAGGCAGGTCGGAGACGGAGCGATAACAGGGCCGCCCGAGCACCTCGTCGAGCTTTGGATGGACGGGCCAGATCTCGCCGGCAAAACCCATGCGGTCGCACTGCTCGATCACCCTGCGCGCCTCGCGGCCGCCGAAGACGGCGATCGTTTGCGGTCTGAGCAGGCGGTCGAGCGGGCGCGGCGTCATCGGCTTATGCTCCCAAGGGTCTAAGCAGATCGCGGCTGATGATATGCCGCTGGATTTCAGAGGTACCGTCCCAGATGCGCTCGACGCGCGCATCGCGCCAGAAGCGGGCGAGCGGCAGATCGTCCATCAGGCCCATGCCGCCGAAGATCTGGATCGCCTCGTCAGTCACGCGGGCCAGCATTTCGGAGGAGTAGAGCTTGGCCGAGGCGATCTGCCGGTCTGCGGAGAGTCCGGCATCGAGCCGCCAGGCGGCGGCGAGCGTCAGCCAATCGGCCGCGTCGATCTCGGTAATCATATCGGCGAGCTTGAACGACACGCCCTGATTGGCGCCGATCGGCTTGCCGAACTGCTTGCGCTCGGCGGCATAAGGCAGCGTCATGTCGAAGACGCGCCGTGCCCGGCCGACGCAGGTGGCGGCCACCGTCAACCGCGTGCCATAGAGCCATTTATTGGCGATTTCGAAGCCGCGATGCACCTCGCCAAGTACCTGGCTTGCCGGAATCCGGCAATCGGTGAAGCTGAGCGTTGAGTTGTGGTAGCCGCGATGCGAAACGGAATCGTAGCCCCCGAGGATTTCGAATCCCGGCGTGCCGCGATCCACCAGGAAGGCGGTGATCTTCTTCTTGATGCCCTTCGGCGTTTCCTCCTCGCCCGTTGCGGCAAAGACGATGACGAAATCGGCGACGTCGGCATGCGAGATGAAGTGTTTCGTGCCGTTGAGGACGAAGTCGCTGCCATCGCGGCGGGCAGCGCATTTCATGCCGCGCATATCGGAACCGGCGTCCGGCTCGGTGATAGCAAGCGCATCGATCTTCTCACCGCGCACTGCGGGCAGGAGATAGCGTTCTCGCTGCTCGCCCTCGCAGGCCATCAGGATGCCGGACGGCCGGCCGAAGAAAACCGTCAGCCCCAGGGAGCCGCGCCCGAGTTCCCGCTCGACCAGCGTGAAGGTGACATGGTCGAGACCGGCGCCGCCGACTTCTTCCGGGAAATTGCAGGCGTAAAAGCCGAGATCGATGCATTTGCGCCGGATCTCGTCTCCGAGCTCCGGCGGGACGATGCCACTGCGCTCGACCTCGTTTTCATGCGGATAGATTTCGGTTTCGACGAAGGCGCGGACCGTCTCGACGATCATTTCCTGTTCTTCGCTCAGTCCGAAATGCATGCCTATCCTCCTACCGCCTCTGGCCGACGTGACGGCCGGCACCTTCAGGCACGGCCAAATTCGCGTGGGCTCCTGCAACCGCCTTGACCTTGTCGAGAATGACGGCCGGCGCCGGTGTGGCCTTGCCGGCCTTGCTGTCGACATGCAGCAACATGTGTTCGGCGGTTGCCAGAGCCTCGCCCGTCGCCGTGTCGTACAGAGTGTGGAAGACATGCAGCCGCTTCTCGTCGACGGAGAGGATCTGGCAGGTCGAGTGGATCGCCTGGCCGAGTTTCGCCTCGCCGAGATGGCGGATATGGGTTTCCACCGTGTAATAGCTCTGCCCCGCCTCGACATAGGCGAGATCGACGCCGATGAGGCGCAACAATGCGTCCGATGTATCGCCGAAAACCTGCAGGTAGCGGTGCTCGGTCATATGGCCGTTATAGTCGACCCAGGCAGGGCCGACTTTCGTCTCCACGAGCCTCAGCGGCTTCGACGGGTCGAAAGACGTGGCCGCCCTACCGCCTTGCGCCCAGAGCGATTGCTCGAAGTCCTTCAGCAGCTTGCCGGCGCCCCAGCCCTTGCCGCCATCGCCGCCCTTGAGGGCCTGCAGGATGCCGACGAGGTTTTCGTCGCGGATGCGTTCGAGCTCGCGGATCGACAGGCCGGCCGCCTGTTCGTCGGATTGCCGGCCGATCTTTTCGATCAGCGCATCGTCGAGATCGACGACATCGGTGAGCTTGGTCCAGGGCCAGGCGAGGCATGGACCGAACTGGGCGAGGAAGTGGCGCATGCCGGCCTCGCCGCCGGCAATGCGGTAGGTCTGGAACAGGCCCATCTGCGCCCAGCGCAAGCCGAAAGAGTAGCGGATGACATCGTCGAGGGTCTCGACCGTGCAAATATCGTCATGGATCAGCCACAAGGCCTCACGCCAGAGCGCTTCGAGCAGCCGGTCGCCGACAAAGGCCTCGATCTCCTTGGCGATGTGGACGCCCTTCATACCGAGCGGCGCCAGTCTTTCGATCGCCGCCCGGATGGTCGCCGCCGAGGTTTTTTCGCCACCGACGATTTCGACGAGCGGCAGCAGATAGACGGGATTATAGGGGTGGGCGACGAAGAGGCGTTCGGGATGCGTCATGTCGCGCTGCAGATCGCTCGGCAGCAGGCCTGAGGTGGAAGAGCCGATCAGGGCGTCCGAGCGTGCTGCAGCATCGATCTCAGTCAGGACACGGCGCTTGAGGTCGAGCCTTTCCGGCACGCTTTCCTGAATCCAGTCGGCGCCGGCGACAGCTTCCTCGAGCTTCGCGCAGAAGGTCAGCCTGCCGCGGGGCGGCAGGGGTGCTCCGGTCAGCATGGCATAGGCTTTTTCGGCGTTAGCGAGCACTTCGCCGACGATGCGGCTCGCTTCCGGATGCGGATCGAACACATCAACGTCAATGCCGGCCAGCAGAAAACGCGCGATCCATCCGCCGCCAATGACGCCGCCGCCGATACAAGCCGCCTTGTTGATCCCAGTCATGCCGTCCTCAGCGCTTCGTCAGTTTGAGTTTCTTGCGAACGTCTTCCGGGCCGATAATCCGGGCACCCATGCCCTCGACCACTTGCACGGCCTTTTCAACGAGCTCAGCATTGGTGGCGAGTTGGCCCTTGCCGACAAAGAGATTGTCCTCCAGGCCGACGCGCACGTTGCCGCCGGCCAGAACGGCTGCCGCCGGATAGGCCATGGCGTTGCGGCCGATCGAAAAGGCCGAAAAAGTCCAGCTCTGAGGCACGTTGTTGACCATCGCCATGAAGGTATTGAGATCGTCGGGCGCCCCCCATGGTATGCCCATGCAGAGCTGGATCAGCACCGGGTCTTCGATCAGGCCTTCCTCGGCAAGCTGCTTGGCAAACCAGAGATGGCCGGTGTCGAAAGCCTCGATTTCGGGGCGCACGCCGAGACCGGTCATCTTCTTCGCCATGGCCCGCAGCATGGCCGGCGTGTTGGTCATGACATAGTCGCCGAGGTTGAAGTTCATCGTGCCGCAGTCGAGCGTGCAGATTTCAGGCAAGCATTCGGCGATATGGCTGACGCGCTCGGTGGCGCCGGCCATATCCGTGCCGTTAGGATTGAGGGGAAGGGGGCTTTCGACATCCCCGAAAATCAGGTCTCCGCCCATGCCGGCGGTGAGATTGAGGACGACATCGACATCGGCCGAGCGGATGCGGTCGGTGACCTCCCTGTAGAGGTCGTTGCGGCGGCTGGCAGCACCCGTTTCCGGGTCGCGGACGTGGCAGTGAACCACCGCAGCACCAGCCTTTGCCGCGTCGATGGCGGAATCGGCGATCTGCTTGGGAGTGATCGGCACGTGGCTGGATCTGGAAACCGTGTCGCCGGCGCCGGTAACGGCGCAGGTAATGAAGACATCGCGGTTCATCGCAAGAGGCATGTTTTTGTTCTCCCTCGTCTTGTCGGCATTACGCGACAGGATGAAGGACGATGCGTTGCAATATCGGAAGCAACCGATACATTATCGGAACTCTAGGGAGATGATCTTGCTGCAGCGATCCACAGAACGGCTCGATATCGACCTTCTCGTCCTGCCGGACGCGAACCTGATCCTGATCGCCTCGGTGATCGAGCCGCTGCGCGGCGCCAACCGCATTTCCGGCAGCGAGCTCTATCGCTGGCGGCTGCTGACGCCGGACGGAGCACCGGTCCCGACCACCAGCAATATTGCCGTGCCCGCGCAAGGCGCTTTCAAGGCGACGACCGAGGATACGCCGCTGTTCGTACTTGCTAGCTACAACTGGCGCCGAAGTGCTACGCCGGCGCTGAAGATGCAGCTCTCCCAGGCCGCCCGCTATCGCACGGTGATTGCCGGCATCGAGTCCGGCACCTGGCTGCTAGCCGAAGCCAGCCTGCTCGACGGGCTCCCGGCAACCGTCCACTGGGAGGACTACGAGGATTTTGCGCTGGCCTATCCTGAGGTGCGGGCCGTCAAGGATCGTTTCGTCATCGACGGCAAGCGGCTGACGACGTCAGGTTCGCTTCCGACCGTCGACCTGATGCTGGAGGTGATCCGGCAAAGGCAGGGTTATTCGCTGGCGCTCGAGGTCAGCCGGCTGTTCCGCTACGAGCAGCCGTCCTTCCATGCGGACGAGCAGCTTTCCGCAGCCTCGGCGGGGTTGCGCATGCATGATCCCCGCGTGACCCAGGCAGTACGGCTGATGGAGGAGCATATCGAGCAGCCTCTGGTCCTGACACGGCTGGCCCGGCGGGTGGGTATCAGCGCCCGGCATCTGCAGTATCTCTTCCAGCAGAGCATCGGCGCGCCGCCGCATGTGCACTATCTGGCGCTGCGCCTGAATGCGGCGCGCCGCAAGGTGATCGAGACGACAGCCTCTTTCGCCGACATCGCGGCGGCAACCGGCTTCAATTCGGCCTCAGCCTTTGCGAGAAGCTACCGGGCGAGTTTTTCCGAGAGCCCGTCCGAGACCCGGCGCCGCTTGCGCCGCCGCATCACGTCATCGCAGGCGCCGGTATAGGCTGGAACGCGTCCCGTATCATCTCAGCAAGCTCCCGAACGGCCTCGCTGGAACGGTAGGTGCTTCGGCGGAGCACGACCTTGGAGGAGTCGACCGGCGGGAAACCGTCTTCGGCGGTCAGCTCCCGGCAGCCGGGCGGTATATTGCTGCGGGAAAGCGTGGTCACGGCAAGGCCGGCAATCACGGCATTCTTCAGCCCCGAGCCGGTATCGGCGATGAAGGCGATCCGATAGTTGCGGCCGATCTGCTCCAGCGACCGGAGCGCAAAATCGCGCGACCAGGTGGAATTGCGATAGGTCGCAATCGGCAGGGGATCGATGTCGTGCAGCCGATGGACCATTGATGTGACCCAGACCGTGGGATCAATGCAGATGACCTCGCCTTTCGTCTCATCGCTCCAGTCGAAAACGACGGCCAGATCAAGCTCGTCCCGCTCGAGGGCGGCGAGGTTACGGACGGTATAGTCGCAGGACACGGTCACCTCGACGGCCGGGTGGCGAACGGCGAAAGCCGCGAGCGCCGCCGGCAGTACCGTCTGGCTGTATTCCTCGGGAATTCCGATGCGCACCGGCCCATCTAGCGGCTTGCTGCGGATCGTCGCGGCGGCCTCGTTCAAGAGGTCGATGATCCTGCGGGCATAGGGGACGAGTTGCATGCCTTGACGCGTCAGCAATACGCCGCGGGCGCCGCGCTCGAACAGCGTTTCGCCGATCGTCTGCTCCAGCTTTTTGATCTGGCTGCTGACGGCCGACTGCGTCCGCCCGATGCGCTGAGCGGCCGCGGAGAAGTTCGACGTCTCGGCGACGACAAGAAAGGTTCTCAGCAGGTCGCTTTCAATCGGCTCGTGCATGTTCAGCCATAGAAAAAATCGATGATAGCCATCTCTACTATTCGTTTGTCTGATGTCAATTCTGGGCGCACAAATGACCCGCGTTCGACTTCCTTCTTTGAGAATATCTGCGTGACAATTGAAAATCCGGCCAGACGCCTCGCAAGCAGCGAGCATGAGAAGGGTGTGTTTCTCATCGTTGCTGCGACACTTGCCTGGAGCGCGAGCGGCGTCTATTCGCGACTCCTGACGACCGACGTATGGACGGCGATCGCCTGGCGATCGTTGTTCGGTGGCCTGTTCCTGCTGATCCCCTGCCTTTTCCTCGAAGGGGGTATTTCACGGCAGCAATGGCGTTTCATCTTCCATCCGTCCAGCCTTGCGATGATCGCCTGCCAGACCTTCAGTCAGGGCTGCTTCATCGGGGCGCTCTACATGACCACCGTCGCCAATGTGACGATGATCTATGCGACCGCGCCATTTATCGCGGCCATGCTCGGCTGGGTCATCCTCAGGGAGAGGGTCTCCAGGCGGACGCTGATTGCCGGCGGCATCTCGCTCCTCGGCGTCGCGGTCATCGTCGCCTCGTCGATCGGCGGCGGCACCGGATGGGGCGACCTGCTGGCGCTCGGCATGACAGCGTCCTTCGCGCTCGTCATCATCATTCCGCGGATCAGTCCCGACGTGCCGAGCCTGCCGCCGACCGTGGTCAGCGCTTTCCTGACGCTTGCACTCTTCGCGCCGTTCGGTTCGGTAGGCTCGCTCGACCTGCACAACTGGATCGTTCTTGCTGCCTTCGGCGCGACCAATTTCTCCCTGGCACTGGTGCTCTTCCTTGCCGGGGCGAAGCGGATGCCGCCAGCGGAGGCGGCGCTGATCGGCACAATGGAAATCGTGCTCACGCCGTTCTGGGTCTGGCTGCTGTTTTCCGAAGAGCCGCCCGTCGCCACGTTTTTCGGCGGCGCGATCATCCTCGGCGCAGTGATCTGGCACACGGCCATCGACGTCAGCCGCAGCCGGCGACCGCATCGCGCCTAAAGCCTTTAGGCGGCGATCAATCTTCCGGGACGATCCGGAAAACCGCCGTATTCGCGGGATCAGTTACTCCCCTGCACAGCGAGCTATGGCGACTTTGCCGACTGTCGTCTTTGCGTTGCACCCATGTCGTTTTCTTGATCGCTGTTTTCCGTCAGGCATGGTTTGTTTGTGGTGTTCAAGGCGCTATCTCGCAAACTGGCGAAATGGGCATTGGGAAGCCGGCCTGACGCGCCGACGCTCCCAGCAGCGGTAGGAGAACTGAAATCCTCAAGGAAATCGCCGGATAGAAATCCGGAAAGATATCGAGATGGATCGAAAGGAGATTCTGGAGCTGGAAACCAGCTCTTGGCAGAGCAAATCGACGGATTGCAGGCAGACGATCACGAGCGGAACGACAGGCGAAAGCCATGACGTTTACTCCTCTTCTCCATTCAATCTGTCCCTTTTGCAAAATCCGAATATCGCCCGATGCGGCGGTATCCTCGTGTTGTGGACACCGGGCTGCTGAGGAGGCAGGCCGGAGGGAAGGTTGCCATCGGCTGCATTGGTTGCAGATCGAGGCATTCAAACAAGTGGGAGGAATTCATGAGTAAAAATAGAGGCGTCGTCTATCTCCGGCCGGGCAAGGTCGAAGTTCGCGACATCGACGACCCGAAGCTGGAAGCGCCTGACGGCCGCCGCATCGAACACGGCGTCATTCTGAAAGTGATTTCTACCAATATCTGCGGCTCCGATCAGCACATGGTCCGCGGCCGCACGACGGCGATGCCGGGCCTGGTCCTTGGTCATGAAATCACCGGCGAGATCATCGAGAAAGGCATCGATGTCGAGATGCTCGAAATCGGCGATATCGTCTCGGTGCCTTTCAATGTCGCCTGCGGCCGCTGCCGCTGCTGCAAGTCTCAGGATACCGGTGTCTGCCTGACGGTAAACCCGGCCCGCGCCGGCGGTGCTTATGGTTATGTCGACATGGGCGGCTGGATCGGCGGACAGGCACGCTACGTCACCATTCCCTACGCAGATTTCAACCTGCTGAAAATCCCCGATCGGGACAAGGCAATGGCGAAGATCCGGGATCTCACCATGCTCTCCGACATCCTGCCCACCGGCTTCCATGGCGCAGTGCGGGCAGGCGTTGGCGTCGGCTCGACCGTCTATGTCGCAGGCGCGGGCCCCGTCGGCCTTGCGGCTGCCGCTTCGGCTCGCATTCTCGGCGCCGCAGTCGTGATGATCGGTGACTTCAACAAAGACCGTCTGGCGCATGCGGCGAAGGTCGGTTTCGAACCGATCGACCTGTCGAAGAGCGACCGTCTTGGCGACATGATCGCGCAGGTCGTCGGCACCAACGAAGTGGACAGCGCCATCGATGCTGTCGGCTTCGAGGCCCGCGGCCACTCGGGCGGGGAACAGCCGGCGATCGTGCTCAATCAGATGATGGAGATTACCCGTGCCGCCGGTTCGATCGGCATTCCCGGCCTCTACGTTACCGAGGATCCAGGTGCTGTCGACAATGCCGCCAAACACGGCAATTTGTCGCTTCGCTTCGGCCTCGGATGGGCCAAGGCGCAGTCCTTCCACACCGGCCAGACTCCGGTGATCAAATACAATCGTCAACTCATGCAGGCGATCCTCCACGACCGACTGCCAATTGCCGATATCGTCAACGCCAAGGTCATCCCGCTCGACGATGCCGCCAATGGATATGAGAGCTTCGACCAGGGAGCGGCGACGAAATATGTCCTCGATCCGCATGGCGAGGTGGCGAAAGCCGCATAGCGACATTACTGCACACATAGGAATGGCCGGGCGAAAACCCGGCCATTCCGCATTCTCGAAAAATTGGACGGCGAACTACTGGATGCTGAACGGGAAATATTTGGCGTTGATCATGTCATAGGTTCCGTCCGCCTGGATGCTCTTCAACGCTTCGTTCAGACGTGTCAGACGCTCCTTGTCATCCAAGCGCAGCGCTATACCGGCGCCTTCACCAAAATAGGTGACGTCGACCAGGTCCGGCCCCTTGAACTCGCAGCAGCTTCCAGCCTTGGTGTTGGCAATCCAATCATAGATGGCCAGTTTATCCTCGAGGATAATGTCGACGCTCCCATCCGCCAGACCCTTGTACAATTCCGGCGAAGACCGAAACACCGTCTTTTTCATTGCCGGATAAAGATGGTTGGCATAGGATTCCTGCGCTGTCGACGACGTCACCCCAAGAATTTTGTCGCTGAGGGCGGCGGGGCTGACATCGCTGATCGACGAATCCTTCCGGGCGATGAACACCGACGGGCTGTTGTAGTATTTTTCAGTGAAGGCAACCTTTTGACGCCGCTCAAGGCTCATCGACATGGATGAGATGATCGCGTCGTATTTGTCGGCAACGAGATCGGGGATGATGTCGTCCCACTTCTCGATGATAAATTGGCATTCAAACTTGCCGACCTCGCACAGCGCATTGGCAATATCGATATCGAAGCCCTGAAGCTTGTTGTTTGAATCGAGATAGTTGAAGGGCGGAAATGCACCTTCGACGGCAATTCTCATTGGCATGCGATCCTGCGCAGCCAGCTCGAGCGGCGCGGCCGCCGCTAACAAGACACCGATCCCGCCCGCCATCAGCGTTCCGCGCAATATGGTCTGAATGGATATGCGCAACATCGTCGGGAGCTCCTTGGGGCATAGTCGATCTCGCGCCATAGTGGGCCACAGCTTTTAATTCTACGTGAACGCTTCTTTGTTAGCGTCGACGAATGCGCGCGTGTCGTGGTGTTCAGGGGTCTAGGCTTGCAGATCGTTCTTCCTTCCAGCTCCAATACGTTTCAGCAATCCTGGATCGCCTCCGGGAGAATTCTGTTCCTTATTGCCGTCAGCGGGCTCGGAGCGATCGGGCTTGTCGTACTCTCGGCGCTCTGGGCAGGAACCGAAAGCGATGCCGCAGCCCTCGATCGACAGCGTCAGCTTGTGAATGCCCGCCTGCGCGAACAGGTCGATCAAGTCGCGCATGTTATCGGCCAGTTCGGCAATGGCTATCTCGCACGTGTCTATCCTGCCGCCCTTTCGACCGAAGGCTCCTCCGGCCTCGATGCCGTTTTGACGGCAGCAGCCGGGAGTGCGATCGGCCAGACGGCTATGTCGGCGTTCGGCTACGACCAGGCCTTTGTTGTCGATGAAAAGGCGCAACTGCTCATGCTGGCGGACGCCCAAACGGAGAAGCGGTACCGCTGGATGAGGCCTCTCTTTTTGCCTCTCCTTCAGGATGCCCGCTTTGGGGTCAGGCGAAGCACGGCTTTGAACGAAAGAACGCCATCCTCAATGGAAGCCCGCCTTGCGAGCGCCGCCCATTCCAACCGTGCTCTGGCCAATCTGATGCGGCTCGAGGGCCGGCCGACCATCGTCGGAGTCGTCGCCATTAACGAGGCTGCCGGGGGACAGCGCCAGCCGATGCGGCAATTCCTGATCGTCGTGCGCTTTATCGATGGTGCGGCGCTGGACGAATTGAGCCGGCAACAGGGCCTTAACGGCGCCCGCTTCGCGCGCACCGCCGATGCGGACGAAAATGAGGTTGCGTTCCAGATTGACGCCACGGCAAACGGCGAACCGATCGGCTTTATCGTATGGCGGCCGGATCTTCCAGGTTCGAGGGTGATCGGTCGATTGATGCCGGCGCTTTCGATTGCCGCCTTGGTGATCGCGATCCTGTTCTCGGTCTTGCTGGTGCGCCTGCGAAGGAGTCTCGGCGAGTTGAAGAAAAGCGAGCTGCATGCAAGGCAGCTTGCCTTGCATGATGTGCTCACCGATCTTCCCAACCGCGCTTTGTTCGCTATGAGGTTCGACGAGTGCCTGGCCGAGACGCAGAATTCGACCGAGCGCTCGGCGGTCGCACTTCTCGACCTCGATCGCTTCAAAGCGGTGAACGACACATTCGGCCATGCCGCCGGCGATGAACTCATCAGGATGGCCGCCGAGCGGATCCGCTCGCTGCTTCGTCCGGGCGACACGCTTGCCCGGCTAGGGGGCGACGAATTTGCGCTGCTTCTCCGGGACATCAAAGATCATGACCACGTTTTGCCGGCAATATGCGAAGCGATCGTTGCCGAACTTGGCAAACCCTTCCCGCTTTTGCGCGGCGAAGCGGTTGCGCGCGTCGGCGGCTCGATCGGCGTGACCGTCGTGCCGGATGCCGGGCGGAATGCCGATGACATCATGCGCTACGCCGACGTCGCGCTGTACGAGGCAAAGATGGGCGGCCGAGGCCAGTGGCGTCTCTATTCACCGTCCATGGACGGCGGCCGAAATGCACGCGACATTCTCAAGAACGAATTGCGGGAAGTTCTGGCCAAAGGCATGGCCTCAGATGGTCCACACGCCGATCCGGTTTCGAACCGGCCGGACTTCGGATCGCTCGAGGTCTATTACCAAACGGTCCATCGCGCTGAGGCAGGATACGCGGCGTCGGGCGCGGAAGCTCTCGTGCGTTGGCGTCACAGTCAGCGCGGGCTGTTGACGCCTGCCAGCTTCATCCCTGTCGCCGAGGAGGGCGGCCTCATCGACGCTCTCGGTTTCTGGGTCTTGCGCGAAGCCTGCAGAGCCGCCTGCAAATGGCCGGAGGACACGTTTGTTGCGGTCAACGTGTCTCCTGCCCAGTTGAGAAGACCGAATTTCGCCGAGGAAGTTTTCGCCGTGCTTGAGGAGAGCGGTCTGCAGCCGTCCCGGCTCGAGCTCGAACTCACCGAGTCCTCACTGATCGAGGACAACTCGGACGTTTATACGGTGCTGAAGTCGTTGCGCAGCCGGGGTGTCCAGGTTTCGCTGGATGATTTCGGAACTGGCTTTTCATGCCTCAGCCATCTCCTGCGCTTCGATATCGACCGCATCAAGATCGATCGATCGTTCGTCTCACAGCTCGGCACCAAGGCCAATGGGGCGGCAATCATTGGCGCCATCGTCGCGCTCAGCCGTAACCTCGGTATCTCGACGACGGCCGAAGGGGTCGAAACCGATTATCAACGCGACTTTCTGGCCGCCCTCGGCTGCACCGACCTCCAAGGCTACTTCTTCTCCAAACCCGTTCCTATTGGCGAGCTTGATAGTTTCCGGAAAGCTGAAAGCGCCGCTGGGTTACTGACGACCGCCCGAGGCGCCGTCGCGTGAGAGGCTTCAGATCTTCCGCAGGCTAGGGGAACTTTCGCCCCGCGTCGCGGTTGACGCGCGAAGACCGAATGGAGGATGTGATGGGCGAGGTCGGGGAATGGCGGCACCTTTGCGTCGACATGCAGCGGATGTTTGCCGAAGACACGCCGTGGCACGTTGCCTGGATGGCACGGATCTCTCCCCAGATCGAAGAGCTGGCCGGGCGGCATCCGTCGCGAACGATCTTTACCCGCTTCCTGCCACCCGAGCGTGCGGACGACATGCCGGGGAAATGGCGGGATTATTACCAGAAATGGTGGATGATGACGGGCGAACATCTTCCGCGCGGCTTCATAGATCTCGCCCCATCGCTGGCCTCGTTGGTTCCGCCGGCAAGGCACTTCGACAAACGCACTTATTCGCCTTGGATCGACGGCCGCCTGCATCCGATCCTTCAGTCGGAGCGGGTCGATACGCTTGTGATAACGGGCGGTGAAACGGATGTCTGCGTGCTTGCCACGACGCTCGGCGCGATCGATCTCGGCTATCGTGTCATCGTGCTGAACGACGCCGTCTGTAGCGGCGCCGACGATACGCATGACGCGTCACTGGAACTTCTGCACGATCGGTTTTCCGTGCAGCTCGAACTCATGGATACCGAAGAGTTTTTGAGATGCGTTGGCTAGTACGCTTGGCGTGACGATGAAGGCTTCGCCGTAATACTGCTCATCGCCTCCACCGACAGTGGCTGCATGACGGGAGGCGTCGGTGGCGACGACCATGGGCGTGAGATTCCCTGCTTCCGTCATTGCTAGGTGCGAATGATATGATCTTGGCCCATCCGGCCAGTTGCCACGGATGACCGAGAGGTCGGCCTTAGCGCCTGCCGATCGATGGACTAAACACCATGAGGCTCAGGACCTCAAAGAGCACCTGTGCTGCGGCGTGCGCCGTGTTGGTCGTTGCGTCATATTGCGGGGCGACTTCGACGACGTCACCACCCACCAGATTTATCCCCTTCAGTCCGCGTATCAGTTCAAGGACTTCACGCGTGGTCAATCCACCGACCTCGGGCGTGCCCGTGCCGGGCGCAAAGCTCGGATCGAGGCTGTCGACGTCGAAGGAAAGATAGGTGGGGCCGTCGCCGACGATGGATTTTGCCTTGGCAATGACGGCCGCAATCCCCATTCCGCTGATGTCCTCTGCGTGGATCACGGTCATTCCCGAAGCGTAGGAGAATTCCCACAAATATTCCGCTGAACCGCGGATGCCGATCTGGATAGTCCGTGTCGGATCGAGCACGCCGTCAAGCACCGCATTGCGGAACGGCCCACCGTGATGAAACTTCGTCTGATCGAAAGCGCCGCTTGTATCGCAATGGGCATCAATATGGATGAGGCCGACCGGTTGGTGCCGGCCGATGGCCTTCAATATCGGGTGGCTGATGGAATGATCGCCTCCGACGGAAAGCGGGGCCACGCCGGCATCGACGATCTGGCCGATCCGCTTTTCGATGTCGTCGTGGCTGAGTTCCAACCGGTAACGGCTTTGGAACGATATGTCGCCGATATCGGCGACCCGAAGATCGAAGACCGGCGCCGTAGCGAGAACATGATTGTAGGGGCCGATCCTTTCGATGGCGCGAAGTGCTCTCGGTCCGAAACGCGAGCCTGGACGATTGGTGACGCCAAGATCCATGGGGATCCCGGTGATCGCAACCTGGAGATTGCCGAAATCCGGATCATCGGCCGCGACCTGCATGTAGGGTGCGCTGAGGAAGGTCGGCACTCCGGCGTATGGCGCCAGTCTCGTGCCGCTCTTGGAGATGATCTTCTCCGCTACTTTGCGAAACTTCTCATCGAATATCTCGCCGCCATTGGCGTCTGCAAATTCTGCGCGCAGTTGCTCGAGCCGCGTTTTATCCCACACCATATGCATGCGTCTCCGCTTCAGGTCCGTCTCGTCAGACAAAGAGGTTGAGAAAACAATTGGTATCGTTGTAGCAATCGGTATCAAAGAGAAATCGATATGATCGCTGCAAAACCCAATTCCCTCGTTGCCCGCCTCTCTGCCCCGCCCATTCCTTCCGTCGTCGCCTGGAGCCACGAATACAAGGGGGGAAAAGGGCCACTCATCGATTTGTCGCAAGCTGTGCCCGGCTATCCCGCGCATCCGGAGATGCTTCGGCTTCTCGCCGAGGCGGCTGGGCAACAGGCGATGACAGGATACGGGCCGATCGAGGGCGAACCTTTATTGCGCAAGACCTACGCGGCTCACGTTGCCGAATATTACGGCGCCGACCTTTCCGCCGGCAATATCCACATTACCGCCGGCTGCAATCAGGCGTTCATGTGTTCGGCAATCGCGCTTGCCGGCGCCGGCGATACCGTCGCGCTGACCAATCCCTTCTATTTCAATCACGATACGACGCTGTCGATGCTGGGGATCGGTCGACGGCTGGTCGATTGCGACCCAGCCTTCGGCTTTCTTCCCGATCCAGGTTCGGCCGAGGCGGCCCTTGCGGCCGGCGCGAAGATGCTTGCCGTCGTCACACCAAACAATCCCACCGGGGCCGTGTATCCGCCGAGCCTGCTGCATGAGCTTTTCGTTCTCTGCCGGAGATACGGCGCCTGGCTGATCCTCGATGAAACCTATCGCGATTTCCTCGGCGAGGATAACGGACGGCCACACTCACTCCTCTCAGAGCCGGGCTGGGAAGACACGCTCGTTCTTCTCTACAGCTTCTCGAAATCCTTCTGCATCCCCGGTCACAGGCTGGGTGCAATCACGGCAGGGCCTAAACTCATCGCCGAGATCGCCAAGGTGATGGACAATATGCAGATCTGCGCGCCGCGCTCGGCCCAGATCGCCGTTGCATCGGCGATCCCGGCGCTTGCCGATTGGCGGGCCGGCAACCGGCTGGAGATTGCTCGCCGGGCGGACGCTTTGAGGTTGGTCCTTTCCGGGCTGCCGGATTGGGAGATCGGTGCGATTGGCGCCTATTTCGCCTTTGTCCGCCATCCCCACGCCGATCGATCGTCTTCCGAAGTTGCCGAGAAACTCGCCAAGGAATCCGGCATCGTTTGTTTGCCCGGCGCCTATTTCGGCGAGGGCCAGGAGCGTTACCTCAGACTTGCCTTTGCCAATGCGGATGTCGCCTCGATTGGGCTATTGTCCGAGCGCCTTCGCTAGACCGTTTTGATCAACCTCCGCCGGAAGTTCATGATAGCCGCCGCGCCAGTAGAGCAGCGGCCCTATGCCCTGCCGGATTTCCATTGCGCAAACATGTCCGACCAAAATGGCATGGGAATTGTAGTGGAAAGCGGTTTCGAGCTTGCAGTCCAGGACCGTCAGGGCGTTTTCAAGGGCGGCCGCGCCGGTCTTGAGGCGATACCATCCTGCACCGCCGTAGCGTTCGGCGCCCTTTCGTCCGTCAAGACCGGCAAAGGATTGCGCCACCTGTTGCTGGTCGGCGGCGAGCACGTTGACGCAGAAGCAGCCGTACCGCTGCAGCGCCGGCCATGAGGAAGACGCTCGGTTGACGCTGACGATGACGGACGGCAACTCCGCCGATAGCGAGGAGACCGACGTTGCCGTGAAGCCGGTGCGGTGTTGCCCGTCGCCGACCGTAATCACGCTGACGGCACCCGCCAGATGACGCATCGAAAGCTTGAAGTCCGCTTCGCTGATCAAAGCCTCGACACTCATCGGGCTGGCTCTTTTGTTTTGGCAAAGCGGTTTACCGGCATTGAAAGACCGAGGTTTTCGCGCAAGGTCTTGCCTTCGTATTCCTCGCGGAACAGCCCGCGGCGTCGAAGCTCTGGCAGGACAAGCCGCACGAAGTCGTCGAGGCTGGACGGCAAGGTCGGAAACATCAGGATGAAGCCGTCGGCGGCGCGCGTTTCGAACCATTCCTCCATGAAGTCGGCAATCTGGGCCGGCGTGCCCGTCATGCCATTTCCGGTATGCTTCTCGGCATAGTGCCGGATGAGCTCGCCGACGGTGCGGCCGCTTCTGACGAAATCGACCAGCTCGTCGAACAAGGCGCGTGATCCCTTGGGCGCCGCCGGCAGCCGATCCATGGGGAAAGGCTTGTCGAGTGCGACGTCACGCAGGTCCGCCTCGAGGAATTCGGAGAGCATCAGCCGGCCGACATCCGGATGCATCTTGTCGATCAGATAATCCACCTTCGCCTTTGCCTCGGCTTCAGTTTCACCGACGTTGATGACGATGCCCGGCATGATCTTCAGGTCATCGGGATCGCGCCCAAAGGCCGGCATCCGGCGCTTGACGTTTTCGTAAAAAGCCCGGTTGCGGTCGATATTCGATGCGAGGCTGAAGACGATCTCCGCCGTGCGTGCCGCCATGTCCATTCCGGGTTCGGAACCGCCCGCCTGGGCAATGACAGGACGGCCCTGGGGCGTTCGCGCGATGTTGAGGGGTCCGCGAACCTGGAAGTGCGTGCCTTTGTGATTGAGCGTGTGGTGCTTGTCCTTGTCGTAGTAGACACCGTTTTCACGGTCGAGAAGCAGTGCGCCGTCCTCGAAGCTGTCCCAAAGACCGAATACGACATCGACGAACTCGTTGCCACGCTCGTAGCGTAACGCATGCGGGTCGAGCCCTTCACGATTGAAATTGTAGCCGGTTTCGTCGTGGTCGGAGGTGACGACATTCCAGCAGACACGGCCCTTACTCAGATGGTCGATCGAGGCGAACAAGCGCGCGACATTGTATGGTTCGTAATAACTCGTCGATACCGTCGCCACGAGGCCGAGGTCATTGGTGGTGACCGCCAGAGCCGAAAGCAGCGACAGCGGTTCGAAACGGTTCATCTTGGTTGGAATGCGGGCAAGCGCTTTCGGATCGCCGACGGCAGCGGCAGGAGAATCCGCCATGAACATGAAATCGAATTTGGCCGCCTCGGATCGTTTGGCGACATCGAGCAGATGGGCGAAGTCGTTGGCGCCATTGACGTCGCTTGCCGGATGCAGCCAGGAGGCCGGGTGAAAGCCGAATGTGTAGACGAAAGTCCCGAGTTTCATCTTGTCGGTTCGCGCCATCGAGCTCTCCTGCTATGTCGGCCACGCCGCCAACGGTGGAGGGCGACTGCGTAAATTATCGCCAGGCGCAAATTTTCATCAATATCGCTCAGCTAGGTTCCGTTTTAGTTTTTCTAAAGTATCGGCTTAGGCGCTGACGCCAGGGCCTGCTGACGGGAAATGGCAATGAGCCACTCGCGGAATTCGTGCCCGTGGGGCTTCTGCAAGGCCGCACGGTCCCAGGCGAGAAAATAGCTTTCGCGCAGTGCAATGCGCAGGTCGACGGGAATGACCAGCGTTTGCGCTTCAAGCTCGTCTGATATCATCGACATTTGTGCGAGCACGACGCCGCGCTTGTTGACAGCAGCATCAATCGCGCTGCTCGAAAGAGTGAAGGAAAGGCCCGGCGTCGACGCATCGAGGGGGACACCGGCCTTGGCGGCAAACTCCGCCCAGCTGGGATAAGGGGTGAAGTGCCGTTCCCACTCGACATGGAGGAGGGGCTTTTCGAAAAGATCGCGAGCCGCATGCGCGCGATCCTGCATCAGCGCCGGCGAGCAGGCAGGCACCACCCAATCGCGGAACAGTTCGGTATAGTGTTCGTGCTGGAGGACGTCCGATCCATAGCTGACGCGGAAATCGACATCGTCGAAACCGATCCGGGGCTCTTTGTCGCGTCCGATAATCCTCACTGGAACTTCGGGATGAAGCGCCTGCCAGTCGAAGATGCGCCTGCCGATCCATTTGTTGACGACGGAGGAAAGCGCACTGAGCACCAGCGCCGTCTCGTTGCGCGCCTTTTCCAACAATTGCTGGGCCAGCGCAAATTGCTCGAACCCCTTCGATATCTCCTGATGGTAGAGCCGGCCCCAGGCGGTCAGCTCGACGGTTCGCCCGCTGCGTTCCAGAAGCGAAATTCCAAGAAAGCTTTCGATCTTGCGGATCTGCTGGCTGATGGCGCCCGGCGAAACCCTGAGCTCCAGCGCCGCTGCCGTCACGCCGCCGCAGCGCCCCACCGCCTCGAACGCCTGCAAACTTTTCAGCGGGATCGCCTTGAGGCGCTCATCGGTCACTTGCAGAACCTCTCGTGATTGGCGTCGAGCTCAATTTGCTGCCGGATGAAACGTCCCCGCAAACTGGAACCGGTCGCCTGGATGGGTGAACTCGACATAGGTCACCGTACGACCGTTCTGCCAGGTCTGGCGGATGAGGCTAAGGCAGGCCTCGCCGCGTTCCGTCTGCAGGATCCGCGCCGTCGTGGTGTCGGCCGAAACGGCGCGAATGACATGTTTGGCCTTGGACCAGGGAACCTCGTCAAGCAGCCATTTGCCGGGCGGAGTTGAAGCAAAGCTCTCCTCTCTCGCCCGTGGGACAGCATCGAGCATGATGATCCGCCGCTCGATGGCATTCGGCCTGCCATCGACGATATGCAGGCATTGGAGCCTGAGGACTTCTGCATCGGCAGGTTCCGACAGCTGCTGCGCCTCCGCCTCTCCAAGGCGCTCGATCTTGCGGGCGAGGATTTCGAAGCGGTGTTCGTGCCCGGCCAGTTCCGCTTCGGTGCTGATATCCTGGATATCCATCACCGTGCGGTCGATCTGGGGCGATGCGACAAACGAACCTGTCTTGCGCCGTCTGACAATCATGCCGCGCTCTGCGAGCGCCGACAGCGCCTTGCTGACGGTCATCCGCGAGCACCGATATTCCGCCGCGAGTTCGTGTTCGACGGGAATACGGTCACCGGGCCGCCAATCGCCGCTGATGATCTTCGTCTCGACATCGGTGAAAATACGTTGATAAATCGACACCAAGCCCGCACCTCATCCGGCGTCAAGGACATAAATTCCGGAACGGTCATGCCAGCGAGATCGACGCCACCCGGCACAAATTTTGCGTTCCTCGTCTTTTACATTGACACTCTAGGCCAGCCTATATCTATTTGTATAGTCAAAAGCGGAGCATAGAAATCCGCGCAGAGGAAATCGAAGTCGGGAACAAAAACTCCTCCGCCGGGGGAATAAAAACTGGAGAGATGATCATGAAGGCACATTCACTGCTGAAGGGTCTGGTCGGCGCCGCGTTCCTGCTCGGAGCAGCCGTTTCCGCCCATGCCGCCGACACGCTGGCAGCCGTCAAGGCAGCCGGCACCCTCAAGGTCGGCACCGAAACGGCTTTCGCACCGTTCGACTATATCGATGCCGGCGAACACACGGGCTTGAACGTCGACCTCTTTGCCGAGATCGGCAAGGAACTCGGCGTCAAGATCGAGTGGGTCGCCCTTCCCTGGGACGGCGTCTTCCCGGCGCTCGAGGCCGGCAAGTTCGATGTCGTCGCAGGTCCTGCAACGATCACCAAGAAGCGCATGGAGCGCTATCGCTTCACGCCGCCGATCGCCGAAGCAACGATTGCCATTCTGAAGAAGGCTGGCGACACGACGATCAGCAAGCCGGAAGATATTGCCGGCAAGACGATCGGTGTCGGCAAGGCAACTGCGCAGCTCGACCAGCTGAAGGAATTCTCCGCCACGCTGCCGACCAAGGTCGACGTGCGCGAATATCCCGCCTTTACCGAATCCTACGCCGATCTCGCCGCCGGCCGTATTGCCGGCGTCGCCAATTCGCTGCCGAATATCGCCTTCGTCGCCAGCCAGCGAAAAGGCACCTTCGAAGTCGTCCTGCCGCCATTCGGCAAGAAGTCCTATTTCGGCTTCATCGGTCTCAAGGATGCCGACCATGCGCCCCTGATGGATGCGATCGACGCCGCGATGCTCAAGATCAAGGCAGACGGGCGCATGGCAGAGCTGCAGAAGAAGTGGTTTGGTGCATCTTTCGATACGCCTGATGCTGTCAAGGACCCGGCATTCTGATTTGCCGCCGGTGAAACGAACGCGCCCCGCCAGTGGTCGGGGCGCAATCTGCCGTGGCATCAGAGTTCACGGCCGCAGCGCCCAGGCAAACATCGCCCATGTCCATCAAGCTTTTCGAACTGCTTCTGCAAGCCTCGATCTACACGGTGACGATCAGCGTGGTTTCTATCCTGATCGGCTTTGCGATCGCGATCGTTATTTCCGCCATGTTGCTTTCGCAGCAACGGCTTTTGGTGCTGCCGGCGAAGATTTTCATCAGTTTTTTTCGCGGAGTGCCGCTGCTGGTGCAGCTGTTGCTCATCTATAACCTGCTGCCGGCGATCGACATCAACGTGCCGAGCATCGTTGCGGCCATCGTTGGTCTGTCGCTGTGTACGGCAGCCTACCAGGCTGAAAATCTGCGCGGCGGTTTTGCCAGCGTTCCCATGGGCCTGGTCGAATCTGCCGAAATGGTTGGCATGAGTCCCGTTCAGATCTTCCGTCGTATCAAGGCCCCGATCGCCCTGCGCCTGACCTTTCCAGCACTCGTCAACGAAGCGATCCTTATCCTGAAAGCGTCTTCGCTGGTCTCGGTCGTCGGCGTCATCGAGCTGACGCGCATGGCCCAGGATCTTGCCGGCAGCACCTTCCTGCCGCTTGAGATTTTCGCTTCCGCCGGTCTAATCTATTTCATCATCAATTGGATCGTCGCCCTTGCGGGCGGCCTGATCGAACGCTCCCTGCCGGGAGTGCCGCGATGACCTTCGACATCAATGTGATTTTCAACAATTTTCCGGAAATCCTCAGCGGCGCATGGCTCACCATCGTCATCTGGATCGTCACCACGCCGGCCGCTGCCGCGCTCGGCTTCCTTGTTGCCGTTGCCAGGCGTTTTGGCGGCGTTGTCCCGGACAAGGCATTCGGCGTTGTCATCGCAGTGCTGCGCGGCACGCCCTTCTTGATTCAGATATTCCTCGTCTACTACGGCGGCCCCTTCGTCGGATTGTCACTCGATCCGATCCCGGCCGGCGTCATCGGCCTTTCCATCTACGGCGCGGCTTATTTCAGCGAGATTTTCCGTTCGGGCTTTGCCGCCGTCCCGAAGGGACATATCGAGGCCGGCCTGTGCGTTGGCCTGACACAAGGGCAGATCGTCCGACGCATATTGCTGCCGGAGATGACCATGCTGGTGTTGCCGCCTTCGGTCAACATGACGATCATCCTGATGAAGGAGACGGCCGTGCTGTCCATCATCACCGTGCCGGAGTTGACGGCGACGTTGAGTGCGATCGGTTCGCAGCAATATGCTTTCGTCGAGGCGCTCTTCGTGCTTGCCCTTTTTTATTGGGCGCTGGTGGAAATCACCGGCTGGCTCGGTCACCTCGCCGAAACGAAACTCTCAAGATTCAGGTTTTTCAACATATGAGCATTCCTGCGATCGCAGTCAAAAATCTCGTCAAGACCTTTGGCGGTTCCACCGTGCTGCAGGGCATCGACCTCGACATCGTTCAGGGACAGGTTTCCTGCGTCATCGGCCCATCCGGATCCGGCAAGAGTACGCTGCTGCGCTGCATGGCGTTTCTCGAGGAATCGACGAAGGGTACGATTGCCGTCAACGGCGAGGTGCTTGGCTTTGCGGAAAACGCCAAGGGCGTCCGGGAGCGGGTGCCGGCGGCGGCGAACCGGCGGATCCGATCCCAGATCGGCATGGTTTTTCAGCAGTTCAATCTCTGGCCGCATATGACCGCGCTCGGCAATGTCAGCGAGGCGCTGAAGTCCGTTCACAAGATGAGCCGCAAGGATGCTGAGGAGCGGGCAATGGCCCAGCTCGTCAAGGTCGGCCTCGAGGGCAGGGCAGGGCACTATCCGTCGCAGCTCTCGGGAGGGCAACAGCAGCGCGTCGCCATCGCCCGGGCGCTAGCCCTCAACCCGAAGATCATGCTGTTTGACGAGCCGACCTCGTCACTTGATCCCGAGCTGACCGGCGAGGTGCTCAACGTCATGCGCGATCTCGCCGCCGAGGGCATGACGATGGTCGTCGTCTCCCACGAGATCGGATTTGCCGCGACGGTCGGCCAGCAGATCATCTTTCTCGATCACGGCAAGGTGCTGTTCACCGGCCCGCCGCAGGACGTCTTCAAACGGCCGAGAAATCCCCGCCTCGAGCAATTTCTGGATACCTATATCGATCGCGGCGCCTCGATGCTGCTGTGACGTTCATGTCCTTTCGGATCGTCGGGCAGACCTTCAAGGCCGGCGTCGGGTTCAGGCAGTGTCGTCTTCGAATATTTTGACGGGCCGGTCCCACTGGATGAGCACGACACAGCCGGTCTCGCTCCAGACCGAATGTTCGCTGCCCGGTGCATTGACGATATAACTGCCGCTGATGTAATCGCCCGTCTCGTCGGATTGAACGCCATCGAGCACCAGGATGGTCTCGAGCCCCTCGTGGCGATGGCGGGGAACCGAAGCGCCGGGCTCATATTTCAGCAGCGCCACGCCCGGCTGATCGCCCTCGAAGGGGCGGATCCAGTGAATGGTGACAGCATCGCGGAAAGGGCCGAATTCCAACTCCTTCCAGCCGCCTGAGGTCAGGCGTTCGCGGGTCGTTTCAGGCATGGGCGATGCTTTCCAGAATGTCGTCGATATGGGCGGTCCAGCCGACGATCGCGCCCTGGGCGCGGATCATGGCGATGGCGGCGGCTTTGAATTCGGGGAAATAGCTTTCCGTGGCCTCCTCGGCGAGCAGGCATTCATAGCCGCGGTCGTTTGCTTCGCGCATCGTCGTCTGCACGCAGACTTCGGTGGTGACACCGGCAAAGACGAGCTGACGTATGCCCTTCTGCTGCAACACGGTGCCGAGGTCGGTCGCGTAGAAGGCGCCCTTGCCGGGTTTTTCGATGACGACTTCGCCCTTCACCGGAGCGAGCTCCGGAAGAATTGCCGTGCCGGGTTCGCCCGAGATCAGGATGCGGCCCATCGGGCCTTCGTCGCCGATCCTGAGCGCAGGATTGCCGCGGTCGCGTTTGGCCGGTGGCAGGTCGGAGAGATCAGGCCGGTGGCACTCCATCGTATGGATCACAGGCAGGCCGGCATTGCGGAAGCCCTGGATGAGGCGTTTGACATCGGGCACGATCCTGGTGATGCGGCTGACATCGTTGCCGAGGCTGGCGCCGAATCCGCCCGGCTCGGCGAAATCGCGCTGCATGTCGATGACGATGAGGGCGAGCTCATCGTGTTTCACCGGAAAGGCGAAGGGTTCTGCCTTGATCCCCATCATCAATGATGCCCCGCCATGTGGGCGCCGATCACGCCGATATCGGCCGAACGCGCCGGTGTCTCGTAAACCAGCTTGCCTTCCGAAATGACCATGATGCGGTCGGACATCTCGAGCAGTTCGTCGAGGTCTTCCGAAAGCAGCAGCACGGCGGCTCCCAAATTGCGGGCCTTCATGATCCGGGCGCGGATTTCGGCAACGGCCGAGAAATCGAGGCCGAAACAGGGGTTGGAGACTATCAGCAGATCGACATCGCCGGTCAGTTCGCGGGCGAGCACCGCCCGCTGCACGTTGCCGCCCGAGAGCGCTGCGATCGGCGAGGAGGAAGAGGCCGTCTTGACCTTGAAGTCGGAGATCAGCGCCGAGGCACGCTTCTTCATGCTGCCCTTGTTCAGCCAGATCGCGTCCTTGCCGTCCAGCTTCAAATCGAAGGTGCGGAACGCAAGGTTCTCGCTCACGGTCATCTTGGGCGCACAGGCATTCTGCAACGGCTCTTCGGGGATGAAACGCACCCTGTTCTTGCGGGTCTCCTCACGGGTGGCGCCGTAAGTCTCGCCATTGACCATGACCTGGCCGCTATCGGTCGGGCGCTGGCCGGCCAGAATTTCCGTCAGCTCCTTCTGGCCGTTGCCGGATATGCCGGCGATGCCGACGATCTCACCGGAGCGGACCGTCAGCGCGTCGATCTCGATCGTCTTCAGGCCGGAGCGATCCGGAGCTTTCACCTGGGTCACAGTGAGCACGGATTTGGCCGCTTCCGCCACCGGCAGACGGCTGTCGAGCTCGGCGAGCTTGACGTCGCCGATCATCATCGCCGCCATCTCGGCGGTGGAGAGCTCGCCGACCTTGCCGGTGCCGACCAGCTTGCCGCGCCGCAGGATCGAGACGGCATCAGCGAACTTCGTCACCTCGTGGAACTTGTGGGAGATCATCAGCACGGTGAGCTCGCCGCGCTCGGTCATCCCGCGGACGATGCCGAGCATCTCATCGGCTTCGGCCGGCGTCAGCACCGAGGTCGGCTCGTCGAGGACGAGGAAGGAACGGCCGAGATAGAGCTGCTTGACGATTTCGAGCTTCTGTTTTTCGCCGGCGGCAAGCTCGCTCACCGGCCTGTCGAGCGGGATCTTGAACGGCATGCGCTCCATGAAAGCCGCCAGATCCTTGCGTTCCCTGGGCCAGTTGATCACCGCGGGCACTTCGGTGCGGCTGATGACCAGGTTTTCCGCACCGGTCAGAGAGGGAACCAGTGTGAAATGCTGGTAGACCATGCCGAGCCCATAGGTCGCGGCATCCTTGGGTGAGGCGACCGCCACCTCGCGGCCGTCGACCGACAACGAGCCTGACGTGGCGTGATAGAAGCCCATGATGCATTTGACGAGCGTCGACTTGCCGGCGCCGTTTTCGCCGAGAAGCGCGTGAAAAGAGCCGGCCGGAACGGCGATCGAGACGTTGTCGAGCGCGGTGAAGCTGCCGAAACGCATGGTCATATCGAGCGTCTCGATGCCGACGGCCTTGCCGGCTTGCGGAAGGGGCGTGTCGCGGACTGTGCTCACTTCATTGCTCCTTTTCGACGATGATGGCGACGGGACCGCCGCCGGGCGGACCCTGGTGTTCGGCGCCGCCGGACACATAGAGATCGGTAATGCCGAAGATGCCGGCGAGAACGCCGCCGACGAAGGCACGGGCATGGCGGGTGCCTGCAATATCCGAGTCATCGAGCATCGTGTGGCGCCTGCCGTCGATCCTGCCGGACGGGTCCGGCTCGGCCTTGGCGAGAACCGCCGCCAGCCGGCTGTTTTCCGGCAGGCGTTCGCGGGCTTTCCTGACGGAATGCGCGTCGATCGCATCCAGCATGACCGCGTGGTCGATCGACAGCGGACCGGACCATTTTGCGCTCATGCCGAGGACGATGATTTCGTGATCGGTGAGTTCGCCCCCGGACGAGGTTGAGGCGCAGCGGGAAAAGAGATCGAAACGTGTGCAGATGTCGGCATCGCCGATCGATGTCGCATCTATCTCGCCGAGTGCCACGGCGACGCCGAGAGCCGAAGCGCCGCGCGAGAGGCCCATGGATTTCAGCGTGTCGTGGGTTGCGACCGTCCTGCCTGCTGCCTCGGCCTCGGCAATCCGGCGCGAGGTGAGCAGCGGACACTTGATCTGCACGAAATGGACATCGGCGGGATCATCGATGCCGGCATCCCTCATCGCGGACTTCACGCCTTCGGCAACGAGCAGGATCTGTTCCCGGCGCCCGAGATGTTCGGGGGGCAGCGCGGGGGTACGCGACACACCAATGGCCAGCGCCCGTTCGCCCGGGGTTTCTACGGTTTCACGCGCAAAAACCGTCCAATGCGGCGAGAGCGCCCCCTCGGTGCCGCCGGACATGATGATCGAGACGCCGTCGACGCCATATCTACTGAACAATGTCTCGAAGCTGCGGGTGGCATAACCGCGGGTAAAATCATTGACGCAGCCGTTGCCTTCCGTCTTGCCGAGAACGGCGACGACGTTGTTCGCCTGAAGGCCGCTGGCAAAGAGCGCCTCGACGCCGGCAACGTCATCGGGGCCGTCGGCTGGCACGCGAAAGACATGGGCACGCAATGACGGCATCAGGGCAGCGCCTCGACTAGAGCCGCGGAATTGGAGACCGAGCCGAAGACGCCGCCCTGCATCTTCACCATCTTGATCGCGGCGAGGTGGTTTCCGTAGTCGGTCGCACCGCAGCAGTCCTCCAGAAGTAGGCATTCGTAGCCGCGGTCGTTTGCCTCGCGCATCGTCGTCGAAACGCAGACATCGGTGGTGATCCCCGTGAGGATAATGTTCTCGATGCGCTTCTGGTTGAGGATGAGTTCGAGGTCGGTGGCGCAGAACGAACCCTTGCCGGGCTTGTCGATGATCGTCTCGCCTTCGATCGGGTAGAGTTCGGGGATGATGTCCCAGCCCGGTTCGCCACGCGTCAGGATTCGGCCGCAGGGGCCGGCATCACCGATGCCGGCGCCGATCCGCTGCGAGCGCCAGCGTTTGTTGGCCGGCAGATCGGCGAGGTCCGGGCGGTGGCCCTCGCGGGTGTGGATGATGTGGTAGCCCTTGGCCCGCATGGCGGCAAGCACGCGTTTGATGGGTTCGATCGGCGCCTGCACCAGCGACAGGTCGTAGCCCATATGGTCGACATAGCCGCCCTTGCCGCAGAAATCCGTCTGCATGTCGATGATGATGAGGGCGGTGTTATCAGGCCTCAGAGCGCCATTATAGGGCCACGGATACGGATCGGCGTCGATAAAATGCCCGTTGGTTTCGACCATCGCGTCCATCATTCTCTCTCCTATTCCGCGGCAGGTTTGAGGGGTTCGCCGTAACGGCGCATCGGCTTGTCAAATCCGCAGGACGTGCCGTCCTTGACCTTTATCTCGTCTTCCCATGGCAGGCGGTATTTGCCGGCGATAAGGTCGTGCATGTAGGTGTAGGGCGCATCCTGCGCGCCGCCGGCGACGGCGACGTAGCCGCGATGACCGAACTGGTAGATATTATTCTCCACGCCCCAGCCGAGCCGGGCCTCGCGAACGAGATCGGGACGCACCTCCGCGGTGATGATCTCGTTGACGCGGCCGGAGGTTCCGTGGGCGATGATCGTGCCATCGAAATTGCAAATCATGCCTTCACCCATGGAATCGAACGTTCCGTCCGAGCCACACATGCAGACATTCGCGGTGATCATCAGGTTGCAGAAGGCGTTGGCCTGGTTGGTGAAGCACCAGGCATCGCGGATCGGCGCCGTGTAGCCGGCTGTGCGGATCATGATTTCGGCGCCCTTGTAGGCGCATTCGCGCGCCATCTCCGGGAACATGCCGTCATGGCAGATGATCAGAGCGAGCTTCGCGCCCCGCGGGCCCTCGATGACAGGGATGCCAAGATCGCCGGGCTCCCAGGGCTCGACGGGGATCCAGGGATGCATCTTGCGGTAATAGAGCTTCAACTCGCCCTGATCGTCGATGACGATGCCGGAGTTGTAGGGCATGGCGCCAGGGTTCAGCTCCATGATCGAGAAGCAGCCCCAGATCCGGTTGTCCCTGCAGGCCTGCTTGAAGGCCGCGACCTCCGGCCCGTCGAGCGTGCACATGATCTCCGGATTGATGTCCATGGAAAGGCCATGCAGCGCGTATTCGGGAAAGACGACGAGGTCCATGCCCGGCTGGTTGCGCCGCGCTTTGGCCACCAGATCAACGATCACCTGCGTCTGTTTTGCCAAGTCCGCTTTGGTAACGGTCACCGGCAGCTGGAGCTGCACCAGGCCGATACCGACGCCGTGTTCGGATTTGTTGAGACCGCCAAGTCCGTTCATCGAAAGGCTCCGTTATTTCGTGAGCGAGAGCGCACCCGGCGCACCGGCGAGCGAACGGGTGGGCGAGGAGGTGGCGATCAGGATGATGAGGGTGAGCACGTAAGGCGCGGCGTAAAAAAGGTAGTAGCCTTGCGTGACGCCGACCGATTGCAGCGCCGGGCCGAGCGCGCCAGCACCGCCGAAAAGCAGGGCAGCGAGAAAGCAGCCGATCGGATTCCAGCGAGCGAAGATGACGAGAGCCACCGCCATCAGGCCCTGACCCGACGAGATGCCTTCGTTCCAGGATCCCGGATAGTAGAGCGAGAGATAGGCGCCGCCGATTGCCGCCAGCGAACCGCCCACTGCCGTTGCCAGCAAGCGAACCCGGTCCGGATGGATGCCCATGGCCCGGGCCGCGTCGGTGCTGTCGCCGACGACGCGCAGGATCAGGCCGATGCGGGTATTCTTGAAGGCCCAGAACAGGAAGAGGGCAAGTGCCGCGCCGATGAAGAACAGCACGTTGATATTGAGCGCCGCCTGGACTTGCGGAGTGCTCGACCAGCCGCCGAGCGGGATCGAGGGCAGTTTCGGGGCAACCGGCTGGATGAAGGATTTGCCGAGGAAGAACGCCATGCCGAGACCGAACTGCATCATGGCGATGCCGATGGCGATATCGTTGACCTTGGGGAACTTGCAGATCCAGCCGTGGATGAGGCCGAAGATCGCGCCTGCCACCATGGCAGCCAGCACGCCGAGGGTCGGCGAGCCGGTCATGACGGCCACAGCATAGGCCGTCATGGCGCCGAAGACGAGCGTGCCTTCGAGGCCGAGATTGATGCGGCCGGAGCGTTCGGTGATCGCCTCGCCGAGGCTGACGAAGATGAAGGGGGTGGAAACGCGGATGGCGCCGGCGAAGATCGCCAGCGGCACGCCCCAGATGCCGATGCCTGTCTCTTCCATCAGAGGCTCCTTTTCCAGAGGTCGGGATTGAAGATCTTGAAGCGGCCGTAGAAGGTCTCGCAGAAGAGAATGACGATGAAGAGCGTCCCCTGCAGCACCAGAACCGTAGCATCCGGCAGGCCCATGCGCCGCTGGATGAGGCCGCCCGAGGCGTCGATGCCACCGAGCAGGATCGCGACCGGAATGATCGCCAGCGGATTGTGCCTGGCGAGGAAGGCGACGAGGATACCGGTATAACCGTAGCCGGCGGCAAGCGAGGCGTTGGCACTTCCCTGCACCGCCGCCACTTCGATCATGCCCGCCAGACCGGCAAAGCTGCCGGCAAGCGCGGTAAATCCGGCAATCAGCTTGCCCACCGGCAGCCCCTGGATCTGCGCGGCGCGCACGTTGCCGCCGGCGATGCGGGCGGCAAAACCATAGCTCGTCGCCTCGATCACGATCCAGGAGATCATGCAGGCGAGGATGCCGATGACGAGGCCCCAATGCACGTCCATGCCGGGAATGTTGCCGAGCATGTAGTCCGCCGGCAGCGGCCTGGTCGACGGCTTGTTGAGGCTTGCAGGATCGCGCAGCACCCCTTCGACAAACTGGTTCATCAGGGCGATGGCGATATAGGAGAGCAGCAGCGACGAAATGGTTTCATTGACGCCGCGATAGTGCCGCAGGAAACCGGCAAGGCCGATCCAGATGCCGCCGACCACCATGGCAGCGATTGCCATCAGAATGAGAGTGAGGAAAACAGGCGCGGTGCCGGCGAGCGGCAGAGCCATGGCTGCGGCGGCAACGCCGCCCAGCACGACCGCTCCTTCCCCGCCGATGATGACGAGGCCGAGACGGGCGGGCAGGGCGACGCAGAGTGCCGTCAGGAGAAGGGGTGCGGCACGACTTAAGCTGTTCTGCACCGAAAACCAGCTGCCGAAACCGCCGGTATATATCAGTTGGAAGAGGGTGGCCGGCGACTTGCCGACCGCCAGGATGAAGAGGGAGAAGAGCGCAAGACCGATCAGGATGGCCGCGAGGCCGATGACAACAGGCTCGGCTCGCCGCGCGATCCATTCGAAGATGGGGCGCAGCGACACCGGTTTTTCCGTGATGGCTATTGCGGGATCATTGGCCTCGATGGTCATGGCGCTTCTCCCTTCGCGGTTTATGCCGTGGACCCGGCGACGCCCTCGACCAGATAATTCATGCTCTCGAGCTCGATCGCGTCTTCGGCGTAGCTCTTGTCGGCAGCCACGACGGTGTCGCCCTTATTGTCCTTCAACGGTCCCTTGAAGACCGAGAAGCCGCCCTTCATCATCTCAGCCTGCGTGGCTTCGAAGGCCTTGCGGCCCTCTGCCGACACGGCGGGACCGAGCGCGCTCATCTTCACGAAGCCGTCCTTCAGGCCGCCGCGCACGAAGTTGCCGAGCTTTTCGCCGGCCTGCGCCTTCTTGACGAAGTCGCTGTAGACGTTCCCCCAGGCCCATTCGGCGCCGGTCAGGTATTTTTCCGGAGCAAGCGGGCTCTGGTTGGCGTGATAGCCGCAGACGAAGGCGCCGCGGCCGGCGGCCGTCTCGACGACCACTTTGGGGCTGTCGACGTGGCAGGTGATGACGTCGACGCCCTGGTCGACCAAGGCGTTGGTGGCTTCGGCCTCCTTGACGGCGAGCGACCATTCGCCGGTGAAGATCACCTGGCAGGTGATACCAGGATCGACTGCGCGCGCTCCAAGCAGGAAGGCGTTGATATTCTGCAGAACCTGCGGGATCGGCTTGGCGGCGACGAAGCCGATCTTCTTGCTCTTCGTCGCATGGCCGGCGGCAATGCCGTTCAGATACTGGCCCTGGAAGATATAGCCGAAATAGGAGCCGGTGTTCGCCGGGTTCTTGCCCTCCTGCCAGAGGCCGCCGCAGTGGCGGAACTGGATGTCGGGATGTTTGGCGGCCACGGCCAGCATGTGCGGGTCGAAGTAGCCGAAGGAGGTCGGAAAGAGCAGGGTCGCGCCATCCAGGTTGATCATGGATTCCATCGTCTTCTGGACGTCGACGGTTTCCGGCACATTCTCTTCTTCGACCAGCGTCACGCCCGATAGCGCCTTGACCACGGCTGCACCTTCCGCATGCGCCTGGTTGTAGCCGTAGTCGTCCTTAGGACCGACATAGATGAAGCCCACGGTCAGCGCTGTTTGGGCTGCGGCGGAGGAGGCGATCAGGCCGGGCATGGCGCCGGCAAGCGCACCGGCAGCGGAAGCCTGGAGGAAATTACGGCGGTTCATGGAAAGGAGTTTGGTCATCGGAATGCTCCTTGCGGCGCTGGGCCGGTTGCGAACTGGTACAGAAAAGTGCATGCAATGCATGTGCCAGAAATTAATCTATTGTTTTTTATAGTTTATCCGCCCAGCAAGATCTGTGCATTGCAAAGTGCATGCAGATTGATCGAATCTTTGCGTAAAAAGTAATCAATAGATATTTCTTGTTCATTGTTACTGCGCGATTGGCATAAATTCGGATTTCCTGAGGTGCTCGTGCATCGGAAAGCGAAAATTTAACAATATCTTCGCCACTAGATTTGACTTATCGAGTCTCGAACCGCATCTGTATGCAGAATGTTGACGTGAGCAGATTCGTATCGTGAAGCAGACCAGGCGCAGAGAAGTGATCCGTACCGGAACCACCGTCGAACAGATGGTGCGAGCGATTGCCGACATGATCGTCACGGGGGAAATCCTGCCCGGCGCGAAATTGGACGAGGTGTCGCTCGCGGTTCGTTTTGACGTTTCGCGCACGCCGGTACGCGAGGCTCTGCGTGAGCTGGGCGCCATGGGATTGATTGCGCGCGAGCCGAACCGCAGTGCCGTCGTGACCAATGTCACCGAGGCTTATCTGCATTCGATGTTCGAAGCGATGGCCGAACTCGAAGCGATCTGCGCCAGGCTCTCGGCCGAGCGTATGACGGTCGATGAGCGGCGCGCGCTGGAGCTGGAGCATCGGGAATCGGTGAGGCTCGTGCATGCCGGTGCGGAAGAAGAATATTCGGCTCACAATACCGACTTTCACACCCGGCTTTATCGCGGCGCGCACAATGATCATGTCTTCGAGATGGTCACGCAGACGCGGGCGCGCCTCGCGCCCTTTCGGCGGGCGCAGTTCCGTCTGCCCGGGCGCCTGGCAAAATCCTATGAGGAGCACGGCCGGATCGTCACCGCGATCATGCGCGCGGACGCCGCCGCCGCCGGGCAGGCGGCATATTCCCATGTGGAAATTGTCAGCGATGCCAGCGCGGTCTTTGCAACGCCCGGGGAGTAAAGAGGCGCGACGCCTGAAATCAGGCGCCGCTACAAAGGCGAAAAAACCACGGCCGGTAAACGCCGAGGTTATGTCCCGGTCTCTACTCCGCCGCTTCGATGAAGCGGTGGCGTTCGTAGAGGAACTTCAGCACGGCTTCACGGCATTTGAGATAGGTCCGGTCGGAGGCGAGTTCGATGCGATTGCGGGGGCGGGGCATGGTCACATCGAGCACTTCGCCGATGCGGGCCGCCGGACCGTTGGTCATCATCACGATGCGATCGGACAGCAGCACCGCTTCATCGACGTCATGGGTGATCATCACCATGGTGTTGCCGAGGCGAGCGTGGATCTCCATCACCGCATCCTGAAGATGGGCGCGGGTCAGCGCATCGAGCGCGCCGAAGGGCTCGTCGAGCAGCAGGATCTTCGGCTCCATTGAAAGCGCGCGGGCAATGCCGACGCGTTGTTTCATGCCGCCTGAAATTTCCGAAGGCCGCTTATCCCTCGCATGCGCCATCTGCACGAGGTCGAGGTTGGCCATGACCCAGTCATGCCGTTCGGCCTTGGTCTTCGTTCGGTTGAAGAGTTTGGAGACGGCGAGATTGACGTTCTCGTAGACCGTCAGCCAGGGCAGCAGCGAGTGGTTCTGGAAGACGACGGCGCGCTCCGGGCCGGGTCCGTTGACCTCACGGTTTTCAAGGAGCACGGCGCCTGCCGATACCGGAGTCAGGCCGGCGATGAGGTTGAGCAGGGTGGATTTGCCGCAGCCCGAATGGCCGATGATCGAGACGAATTCGCCCGCGGAAATCGTCAGGTTGATGTCCTTCAGGACTTCGGCGCGTACGCCGCCCCGATCGAAATGTTTGTCGATATGGTCGAGCTTCAGATAGGCGTTCATAGGAGCGTTCCTCAGTTGGCCATGGCGCCGCGCGTGATGAGTTTGCCGAGTGCTGCCACCAGTTTGTCGAGGGCGAAGCCGACGATGCCGATATAGGCGAGCGCGACGATGATGTCCGGAAGGCGCGACGAGTTCCATGCGTCCCAGATGAAGAAGCCGATGCCGACGCCACCCGTCAGCATTTCGGCCGCGACGATGGCGAGCCAGGAAAGGCCGACGCCGATCCTGAGGCCGGTGAAGATGTAAGGCGCTGCCGAAGGCAGCATGATCTTCCAGAAAAACTCGAACTGGTTGAGCCGCAGCACCTCGGCGACATTGCGGTAATCCTGCGGGATATTGCGGACGCCAACGGCGGTGTTGATGATCACCGGCCAGATCGAAGTGATGAAGATCACGAAGATCGCCGAAGGATTGGAATCCTGGAAGGCTGCGAGCGACAGCGGCAGCCAGGCGAGCGGCGGAACCGTACGCAGCACCTGGAAGATCGGATCGAGGCCACGCATTGCCCAGACCGACTGGCCGATGATCGCACCGATTATGACGCCGGTGACCGCGGCAAGCCCAAAGCCATAGAGAACGCGCTGCAGCGAAATGAGCACGCGCCAGCCGAGCCCGATATCCTGGGAGCCATAGTTGAAAAACGGATAGGCGATCAGGTCATAACTATCCAGCCAGACCCGATGCGGCGAGGGTAAAGACGCATCCGCCGATGAGCAGAGCACCTGCCAGACGAGCAGGATGAGTGCCAGCACGACGACTGGCGGAACGACGTTGCGAAGTGCGGTCAGTGCCGCTCGACGAAAATCGATCCGCGATCCATGCTTGCCGGAAAATGGCAGAACCTTTGCCGCCAGCTTGGCGGAGGCAGACGTTGAGGGAATTTCTTTATTTGCCAGGGCGGACATCAACGCGCTCCTCACGGGAATGAAAGGCCGGCGCGCCCGTTGCGCGCCGGAGCGGGTCAGGAGACAGCCTTGATCGAAAGGCTGTCGAGATAGGCCGAAGGATTTTCAGGGTCGAAGACCTTGCCGTCGAAGAAAGTCTCCTTGCCGCGAGAAGACGATGCGGGGATATCGGCCGCCGCGACGCCGAGATCCTTGGCGGCCTCGCGCCAGATGTCTTCACGGTTCACCTGGTTGACCAGCGCCTTGATGTCGGTGCTCGCCGGCAGATTTCCCCAACGGATGTTTTCCGT
Organism: Rhizobium leguminosarum bv. trifolii WSM1325; assembly: GCA_000023185.1. Classification (NCBI taxonomy): domain Bacteria; kingdom Pseudomonadati; phylum Pseudomonadota; class Alphaproteobacteria; order Hyphomicrobiales; family Rhizobiaceae; genus Rhizobium; species Rhizobium leguminosarum. Next base: position 179,520 of record CP001627.1, read on the forward strand.
CATGAACCATGTGTCGTGGCTCTTGAACGGATAGGAGGCGCCGTCTTTCCAGAACTTCATATAGAGGTCGGTGGCCTTGACCTCGCGGCCATTGCCATAATTGATGTCGCCCTTGAGGCGGCCGAGCACGTCCTTGGTCGGAACGTTGAACCATTGGCGCTTGCCGAGAATGTCAGCCATCTCCGCCTTGTTGTCCATGCTTTCGCACCACTGCTGCGCCTCCATGACAGCCATCAGCAGGGCCTTGGCAGCATTGGGATTCTTTTCGATCCATTCGGCGCGCAGTCCGAGCGCCTTTTCAGGATGACCCTTCCAGAGCTCGCCGGTGGTGGCTGCGGTAAAGCCGATGCCCTGGTTGACGAGCTGCTCATTCCACGGTTCGCCGACACAGAAGACGTCCATGTTGCCGACCTTCATGTTGGCAACCATCTGCGGCGGCGGCACGACGATGGTCGAAACGTCCTTGCTCGGATCAATGCCGCCGGCGGCGAGCCAGTAGCGGATCCAGAGGTCATGGGTGCCGCCCGGGAAGGTCATGGCGGCCTTGATCTCCTTGCCCTCCGCCTTCTTCTTCTCGAATGCCGCCTTCAGCTTGGAGGAATCGAGCTGCACGCCGGTGTCGGCATATTCCTTGGCGACGGAAATGCCTTGGCTGTCGAGGTTGAGCCGCGCGAGGATTGCCATCGGCACCGGCTTATTGTTCTGCGTCACCTTGCCGGTATGCATGAGATAGGGGAGCGGCGACAGGATATGCGCACCGTCGATGCCGTTTGCGGCGCCACCCAGCACGAGGTTGTCGCGGGTCGCACCCCAGGAGGCCTGTTTGGCCACATCCGTTTCCGGAAGGCCATGCTTGTCGAAAAAGCCCTTTTCCTTGGCGATGATCAGCGGCGCGGAATCGGTGAGAGCGATAAAACCGAGCTTGACGCCCTTCACCTCAGGGCCTGCTCCGGCTGCGAAGGCGCCGGATGGAAAGGCCGTCTTGACAGCGCCGATGAGGGCAGCCGCTGCAGTCGTCTTGAGCATGCTGCGGCGGGTAATGCCGGTTGTCGAAATCCCAGTCTGCAAATTCTTAGTCATGCGCAGGTTCCCTCTGCTGGCTGAATTTGGACACAAAAAAACGCCGCCGGAAATTGCGTCCAGGGGATGGGAGAATCCCGGAGCAAAAACCTTGCGACGTCGGTGTCTATTGTAGGCGCTTATGCCGCGCCTATCCGCACCGGTCGCCGTTGACCGATGCGTATCTGAACCTGCAATCGGCGTGCCAATTCTGCAGGATGCTGGTAACAGATTGAAGTAAAAAGAGAAACCCGAAGAATTCGCGAGTGCCTATACTTTAGGCATGATTGCTTTGTGCCGAGGTTTTGTGCGACTGCTGCTATGTGCGCGGTCGTGAGAGCGCCTATTTGTGCAGCGCACGCGCGCCGCGCCGTCCCGCAACACCGAAGACTACCGCTCGAATGGCTCGCCGAGCGAAGCGACGCCGTTCAGTTTCAACAGGCGGCGGTCGGCGGAGATGATGCCGAGCACGATGATCGTGACCAGATATGGCAGGCTCGAGAGCAGTTGCGAGGGAACGTCCAGTCCGGTTGCCTGGGCTGCAAGCCCCATCAGCGAGACTGCGCCGAAGAGGCAGGCGCCGAGGAAGATACGGCCGGTGAGCCAAGTCCCGAAGACGACGAGGGCAATCGCGATCCAGCCGCGCCCGGCAATCATCCCATCGGCCCAGAGTGGTGTATAGACCACCGACGCATAGGCGCCGGCGAAGCCGGCCATCGCGCCGCCGAAGGCGATGGCGAGGACGCGGACTGAGATTACCGAATAGCCGATGGCGTGAGCGGCCTTGGGATTCTCGCCGACGGCGCGGACGATGAGGCCAAGCTTGGTGTAGGCAAATATGGCCCACAAAGCGAGGGTCGCGGCGAGTGAAATCCACACGACGATGTCCTGGACGAACAGGCCGCCGACAACCGGCAGTTCCGAAAGCCCGGGAAGGCCAAGCTTCGGCAGTCCCCTGACCGTGAGGCTTTCATAGGTCTTGCCGAAAAGCGCGGAAAGGCCCTGGCCGAGAATGCCGATGGCAAGCCCCGCCGCCACCTGGTTTGCCCGGAAACCCAGCGTGACGAAGGCGAAGAGCAGCGAAAGGACCGCGCTGCCGAGCCCGGCGACGACGAAACCCAGGAGATGTCCGCCGCCCTGGTAGACGATAATGAAAGCGAGCACGGCACCGAAGGCCATCAATCCCTCGACCCCGAGGTTGAGGACGCCGGCGCGCTCGGCCACCAGCTCGCCAAGGGCTGCCAGAAGAAACGGTGTCGCAGCCGCGAGCATGCCGGCAAGAATGAACTCGATGGCGTTCATGATGGGCTCCGGTGGGCGGCGCGGCGCCATTCAAGGCGATAGCGCACGAAGGCGACGGCAATCAGGTAAGTGAGCAGCAGACTGCCCTGGAAGACACGGACGGCGGCGATCGGCAGGTTGGCCGAGACCATGGCATTGTCGCCGCCGATATAGATGACCGCCATGACCAGCGCCGAGATCACGATGCCGATCGGATGCAGGCCACCGAGATAGGCGACGATGATGGCCGCATAGCCATAGCCGCTCGCGACCGAACGCTGCAGCTGGCCGAGCGGACCGGCGACTTCGGCGGCCCCCGCAAGACCGGCTGCAAAACCGCCGATCAGCAGCGAAAGCCAGATCGCCCACCCTTCCTTAAAGCCGGCATAGCCGGCAGCTCGCGGCGCCAGACCGCCGACTTGCAGCTTGTAACCGATGAAGCTCCTCTGCATGAAGACCCAGGCCGCAACCGACAAAGCGAGCGTGATGAGGAACGAAACATTGACGCGGGTACCGGCAATCAGGGTCGGTACCATCGCATCGTACTGGAACATCACCGACTGGGGGAAGTTGAAGCCGTTCGGATCCTTCCAGGGGCCGAGCAGCAGATAGTTCAGCAGCTGCGCCGCGACGAGGCTCAGCATCAGGGAAACGAGAATCTCGTTGGCGTTGAGGCGCACGCGCCAGAAGGCGGTGAGAGAAGCCCAAAGTGCGCCGCCGATGGCGCCGAGCAGCAGCATCGCCGGCCAGATCCACTGGCCCGTCGCCTGCGGAAACCAGACCGGAATGGCAGAGGCGAAGATCGCGCCGAGAATGAATTGGCCTTCGGCGCCGATGTTGAAGACCTTGGCGCGAAAGCCGATCGCCAGTCCCTGTGCGATCAGAAGGAGCGGGCCTGCTTTTAGCAGCACTTCCGAAAATGAGGCCCAGGAAAGGAAGGGCTCGAAGAGCATCGCATAAATGACCGCGACAGGGTCACGGCCCATCAAAATGTAAAGTCCGAGGTTGAGCGCGACCGCTATGACAAGTGCTATGACGGGCGCGAGCAAGGTCGCGGCAAGCGAAGCGCGCTCCCGGCGGACCAGGGTGGGAACGAAAGCAAGGGACCAAGCACTCATCACTGGACTTTCTCGGGCGAGGCTTGTGCCCCGATCATGTGTCGGCCGATCTCCTCGGGCTTCGTGTCCCGCGTTGCGAGCGGCGGGCTTAGCCGGCCGTGATGCAGCACCTGGATGGAATCGCAGAGCTCGAACAATTCCTCCAGCTCCTCGGAAATGACGAGGATCGCCATGCCCTGATTGCGCAATGCGACCAGACGGCTGCGGATGGCGGATGCGGCGCCGATATCGACGCCCCAGGTCGGCTGCGCCAGGAAAAGCAATTTGGGAGACAGCATGATTTCGCGGCCGACGATGAACTTCTGCAGATTGCCGCCCGATAGAGTGCCGGCTTCGGCATCCGGGCCGGGCGTGCGGACATCATTCTGACGGATGCAATCATGGGTGAACGCCAACGCACGCGCTTTGTCGACGAGACCGTGCCGCAAAAGCTTGAGCGGATGAGCCGTCAGCAGGCTGTTGAGGACGAGCGACATTTCGGGCACCGCGCCGCGTCCGAGCCGGTCTTCCGGAACGAAGGCAAATCCGAGCGTTCGCCGCGCGGCGGCATCGAGCCTGCCGACATCCATCTCCATCATGTAGATCCGGTCGCGTTGGTCACGCCCCAGCACCGTCTCGCCTGAAATCAACGCGGCAAGCTCGCCTTGGCCGTTGCCCGAAATACCGGCGATCCCTAGGATCTCTCCGGCACGCACCTCGAGGCTGATGCCGGAGAGCGGCACCGCGAAGGGATCGTCGGGCTGATAATCCAACCCAATGATCTCCAGCCGCTTTTCCCCGCCGGACAGTGGCAGGGCCGAGATGGGCGCCGGCATCTCACGGCCGATCATCATGCGGGCAAGGTCATGGGCATCATGCTCGCGCGGGTCGACATCTCCGGTCACCCGTCCGCCGCGCAGGATCGTCGCCCGGTCACAGATCGCCCGGATTTCCTCGAGCTTGTGGGAGATCAACAGGATGGAAACGCCGCCGTCGCGCAGCCGGCGCAGTGTGTCGAAGAGCTTCTCCACCAGTTGCGGCGGCAGGACGGAGGTGGGCTCGTCGAGGATCAGCAGCTTCGGATTGGTCATCAGGCTTCGGATGATCTCCACCCGCTGCCGCTCGCCGACGGACAGCGCATGCACATGGGCGAGCGGGTCGACTTCGAGGCCGAATTCCCGTCCGAGCGTCCGAATGCGTTCCTTGAGCTCAGCCTTGCGGCCCGGCACGACCAGCCGAATATTCTCCAGGACGGTCAGGGTCTCGAACAGCGAGAAGTGCTGGAAGACCATGCCGATGCCGTTGCGCCTCGCCTCGGCGGGGGAGGCGAGGCGCAAAGAGTTTCCTTCCCAGATGACCTCACCGTCATCCGGTTGCTCGACGCCGTAGATCAGTTTCATCAGCGTCGATTTTCCCGCCCCGTTTTCTCCGAGGATCGCATGGATCGATTGCGGCGCCACGTCCAGATCGATGGCCTGATTGGCATGGATCTGGCCGTAGCTCTTCGAAATGCCGCGCAGCGACAGGAGCGGGGTGGTCATGACTTATTTCGGCAGCGGCGTGGAGACGCCCTTGACGTGCCAGTTCATGGCGATGATCTCGGGGTCGGCCATGGTTGCACCGGATGCGACACCTTCGCTGCCGTCGGCCTTGGCGATCGGCCCGGTGAAGGGCGAGAAGCTGCCGTCGGCAACCTTTGCCTCGATCTCCTTGATCTTGGTCATCACGTCAGCCGGAACATCCGCATTCCAGTCGACCACTTCGACGACCTTGTCGGCGACGCCGAGGAACGCATTGGCGCCCTTGAAAGTGCCGGCAAGGTGGGCGTCGACCGATGCCTTGAAGAACGGCGACCAGTCCGTCGAGATGCATCCGAGATAGGTTTTCGGTGCGTACTTCTTCATCGAGGAGTTGAGGTTGAAGGCGTAGACGCCGGCTTCCTCGCAGGCCGAGATCACAGACGGCGTGTCCTGGGCGTTGGAGAAGATCACGTCGCATTTCTGCGCGATCAGGGCTTTGGCGGCTTCCTGCTCCTTGGCAGGGTCGAACCATGAGTTCACCCAGACCACCGAGACCTCGATGTCGGGCTTGACGGCTTGGGCGCCGAGGGTGAAGGCGTTGATGGACGTGATGAGTTCGGGAATGGCGAAGGCGGAGACAGAGCCAAGCTTGCCGGTCTTGGAAAGTGCTGCGGCAGCCATGCCGAGCAGATAGGTACCTTGGAAATACTTGGCGGCGAAGGGCGAGAAGTTCGGAGCAACCTGGAAGCCGGAGGCGTGCAGGACCGTGACGCTTGGATCGCGGCGGGCGATCTGCAAGGCGCCGTTCTGATAGCCGAAAGAGCCGGCGATCAGGAATTTGTTTCCGTCGGCGACGGTCTTGTTCATGATGCGGTCGGCGTCCGGGCCTTCCGCGATATTCTCAAGCACGGTGACCTTTACCTTGTCGCCGTAAGCGGCCCTGATCGGCTCGAGACCGGCGGCAAGCGCATGCCCCCAGCCAACGTCGCCGATCGGCGACGGGACGACGAGCGTGATGCCGAGCGGCTCGTCGGCGGCCAAAGCAAGGCGGCTGCCGAGCACGCCAGCAAGGCCGGTGGCGGCAGCGGCCGTCATCAGGTTTCTGCGGGTCAGTTTGGTCATGTTCTCAGTTCCCTCTTTTGGTTTTTTTAAAATTCCACGGTGGATAGTGCGGCCTCGGCATCGGCAGCCAACTTGGCTTCGTCGAGCCCGGGAAATTCGCCCTTCTGCCAGACGACGCGGCCATTGATCATGGTCATGTCCGTCGCCATGCCGATGCCGACGCGGGCAATCAGGCTCAGCGGATCGTGGCGCGTGCCGACATAATCCATACGCCGAGTGTCGATCGCAAACAGGTCGGCAGCCATGCCGGGCGCGAGCCGGCCGATATCGCGCCGGCCGAGCAGGCTGGCGCCGCCTGCCGTGCCGTAGCCGAGAAAATCGACCGGCGGCGGCACGGGATGGGCACGGCTGGAGGAGACGAGGCATTGCAGCATGTAGGCGGAATGCAGGCAGTGCATCAGGTTGGAGTTGTCGTTGGAGGCCGCGCCGTCGCAGCCGAGGCCGACACGCAGGCCGAAGGCGGCCATGGCGGGAATGTCGGTGACCTCAGCGCCGACCAGATAGACTGGTTCCGGGCAATGCGCGACACCGGTGCCGCTGGCCGCCATCTTCCTGAGTTCGTCGTGTGTCAGTTCCCAGCAATGGGCATAGAAAGTATCAGGCCCGGCAAAGCCGAGTTCTTCCAGATAGTCGACCGTGCGCATGCCATGGCGAGCCTGAATGACCGGGCTTTCGCCTTCGCCGACATGGGTATGCATCATGACGCCGCGATCACGCGCCAATGCCACCGATTCCACGAAGGTCTCTCGGTAGCAGTTCACCGGCTGGCACGGCGCGACCACGACCTGGCGCATGCTGAAGGGGCTGGTATCGTGGTAGGTCTCGATCAGCCGTGCGCAGTCGGCGATGAATTCGTCGGTCGTTTCCAGCATCTCGTTCGGGATAGTCGAGCCTTCCGACTTCGGCAGGGTATTGCCGCCGCGGCCGGCATGGAAACGCATGCCGAGCAGTTCGGCTGCTTCGAACTGGCGGTCGATCAGCCGCTTTCCGGCGTGCCGGGGGAAATTGTATTGGTGATCTAAGGCCGTGGTGCAGCCATGCTTGACCATCTCGGCCATCGCCGTGACGGAGGCGTGGTAAAAGCACTCCTCATGGAGCTGCGAAAAGATCGGGTAGATGCGGTCCAGCCACTCGATCACCGAGAGCTTCGTCCAGTCGAGATCGGCACGGTTGCGCACGAAGCACTGGAAGAAGTGATGATGGGTGTTGACAAGGCCCGGATAGACGAACCAGCCGGCAGCATCCTGAACGGTCGTGCCGGCAGGCAGCGCGTCCGCCCCCAGATTCTCACCGATCGCCATAATCGCCGGACCGTTGGTCAGGAGATCGACATTGCGATGGGCGACCGGCCCTTTGCCCTCGTCGACGATCACGGCAGCGCAGTTCTTCAGGAGATATCCAGCCATCTCACGCCTCGCCCGGTTCGATCTGGGGTTCGGGCTTCAACTCGTGTAGTCGGTGAATGCCAGGCATTTCGATAAACTTGTCGAGGGCGCGCAGCGCCCGGGACCAGAGCCGGATCGCAGGATAAGCATCCAGCGTGACGCCCCCATCGGGCGCCAGCGCCACATAGGGAAAGCAGGCGATGTCGGCAATTGTCGGCCGGTCGGCGGCGAGGAAACGCATGCCGCGAAGACCCTGCTCGACAAGCCCGGCTTCAAGCTCGCGAAGGGCGGCGATGCCCTGGGCCTGCAGCGCGCCGATATCGCCCGGCCGCAGCAGCATTTCATGGAGCCGCGCACCGCCGAGGCTTGCCGTCAGCCGGCCGGAGAACGACAGCCATTGCTGCACCCGCGCCGCTTCCTCGGCCTTGCCGCTGCCCAGCCATTCGGGTGCTGCCTTGGCGGCGAGATAGACGAGGATCGCCGACGACTCGGTCAGGATCAGGTCGCCATCCTCCAGGATCGGAATGGAGCCTGCCGGATTGAGTGCAAGCAGCTCGGGGCCTCGATGCTCGGCGCCGGGATGGAAATCTACCGGGCGCAAGTCAAGCTTCACGCCGGTCAGCGCCGCCATCAGGCGCACCTTGTAGCAACTGGGCGAGAGAATATAGTCGTAGAGCTTCATTGCGCCACCAGCTGTGCGCCGTAGGTATAATTGTGACGCTTCAGCCAGCGCCGGTAAGCGATCGATGTCAGATCGGCCCGCGTCGGAATTTCCATGCCGGGGTCGAGCGGCAGCAGCCGCGGGATCTGGTTTTCGAGGATCGAACGGTCCTGCAGAAAGATCGTCTGCTGGAAGTGGATGAGGTCGGTCATCGCGGTCTCGTCATCGAAGAGCGCCATCCATGGCCAGACGTCGCAGAGGTCTTCGGCCAGCGGCTGCACGAAGAGCGTGATGACATCCCATTCGCTCGGGCGCGGCGGGCAGGTCTTGTAAAGCACGGAGCAGGTGGGCGCCGGCACGCGGTACATGTATTCCGTCGTGATCCCGCCACTTGCCGACTTGGCGGCCTGCGGCTGGTAGAATTTCACCTGCGTTGCCCAGACCTCGTCTTCTTCCTCGCGGATCTCGACCTTGTAGTTCTGGACCTCGGTATGCGGCTCCGCGCCGAGAATGTCGGTGTGGACGAAGGGGAAATGGGCGATGTCGAGGAAGTTCTCGACGGCGCGCAGCGGCGAGCAGCGCACGCGCACCACGCCGACATCGACGAAGCGGCGGCCGGGCTGGTCGGCCTCGGGAATGGGGAAAAGCTCCTTCTTCGGCTCGCCGAGGGAGGACCATACATGACCGTAACGGACGCGCACCGGCAGAGCACGCCCATCGCCGCGCGTCACCTTCGCATTGCCATCGGCATCGCGCGCCACTTTAATCGGCTCGCCCATCAGCGCCGTCTTGCGGCCGGCGCTGTCGAGCTGGCTGAAAAGCCCGACCGGATACCATTCGTCGATCATCGCCTGCATGGTCATTGCGCGATCTCCTTTTTCTGAAGACCCTCGGCCCGGCGCCGCAGGCTTTCGGCGGCCCGTGAAGCACCGATGCCCGCAGCAGGGCCGGCATCACCCTTCAACAGCACATGGATCAGCGTCTTTCCGTCTTCTTGAGCGGACAATAGCAGACAGATGGTCCCGGTGAATGCATCGAACTCGACAAGACCGTCTGGGCTCGTCTTGGCACCGGCCGCCGCCTCGATCGCCGCGATACCGGCGAACGCCGTCAGGGAGCGCAGGGGAATGAGGCCCTCGAGCCCCGGCGGCTTCGATGCGGGCGTGCCCACCGCCACCCAGATCACGCTGCCCGCTTCCTCGACATCATGGGTGGCGACGCGGATGCTTTCCGGTGGCGTCAGCCCCGGATGGGCGGGGATGCGCAGACAGTTTCCGGCCTGGCCATAGCTCCACCCGTGATAGATGCAAGAGAGCGCCTCGCCACGAACGAAGCCGTGAGACAAGCGCATGCCACGGTGCGGACAGCGATCCGCCGATGCCGAAATGCGCCCCGAAGCGCTACGCCACAGGGCAATCGATCCGGCTGCCGTCCAAGCCGGCATGACGGTTCCGGCCGGCAAATCCCGGGAAAGGGCGACTGGCGTCCAAAAGCCCGTCGTATCGGAAGGCATGAGTAGAATTCCCAAACAAAACCAAATGCTTGCCGATCAAGTCCCGCATCGGCGCCGAGGCAATTCCGCCGCAACCTTATCAGGTTTGCATAATTATTTCGCATTGGCAACATTGAGTAAATAATATGCACCGGCGAAATACGCGAGAGCCCGGACTAGGTCCTTTCGCCGCTGATCGCAGTTCGATCTATCCTCTCGACCCACACGTCGATGGGCCCGAGAGAGCATCCCATCTCCATCATGTCGATCAACTCCTCTGGCCCGGCAACCTCAAGTTCGATCCGCATGGAACTCGTATGAGATATGGTGTGCGAGAGCCCAAGCTTAGCGGCATGGCGCCGGATCCAGGGAACGAAGGAGGCAACCTCCAGATCACCGACAATCGTCATCCGTTCTAGAAGGTCGCTTGTATCTTGTCCCATGCTCGCCCTTGTTTTCCTACATCATAGCGCCTGAATGAACTTCGGGAAGGGGTCGCCGTCAAGGCGAGAATATGGCGTCGGAGTTTCCTTTGCAAAGCCCTGCGGCGGCATACCAATTCCCCGCCACCGTATGGCTGCGCCGCTGGCGACGCGACGTATGGAAACAACTCAGGCTGCGTGATGGCACAGCCTAGTCGGGCGAGCGACCGCCAGTCAGCATTGCGACAAAAGCCGTGACTTTGGGTGTGCGGAACCGAGCTGCCGGATAGACGACATAGATTCCTCCGGCCGGCAGGCTCCAGTCCGGCAACAATCTTATCAGTCGGCCAGCGTCTATATGCTCTCCAGCCAGAAAATCCGGCAGCACGGATATGCCCGCCCCCGCAAGCGTGGCCGCGAGAACCGCAGGCGTCGAATTGCTCATGAGGCTCTGTTGCATCCGCACGGTGCGCCTGTCGAAATCGCCCTGGATAAACCTCCAGGTCACCGGCTCCTTGAGGGCCAGATTGGCGATAAACGGCTGGCCCGCCGCATCCTCTGGACTGTTCAAACTGAGCGTGGCGGAGAAGCTGGGAGACGCCACAAGAAACTGCCGGAACGAACCGATCCGTCTCGCTTGGTGACTGGAGTCATCGAGCCAACCAACGCGGATCGACAGATCGATCTGATTGGCGAGCAGATCCATCTTCGTATCGGCGAGCAGAAGCTCGACCCTGCAAGCGGGGTACTTCCGGATAAAGGATGCAGCAATCGGAGCGATCGTGCTCGCACCATAATCATTGGGCGCAGCAATGCGTAGCATGCCTGTCGGCTCGGCATTTGCGCGGGTGATTTCATCGACCGCGTCCTCGGCTTCGCGGAAAATCAAGACGCAGCGCGCGTAGAGAAGCTTGCCGGCCTCAGTCGGCTCGACGCGTCGTGTTGTTCGGAGGAGCAAGCTGGTTTTCAACTCAGCTTCCAGCCGCGCAACCTGCTGGCTGACGACCGTCTTCGTGATTGCGAGGCGCTCGGCAGCTTTCGTGAACGAGCCGGTATCGACGACGGCTGCGAAATAGGCCAGCCGATTGAGGTTGACAGCCTCCATAACCTTCTTCCCCTTAATTGTAAGTTTTTGACATACATTCTGTCGCATTTAACAATATTTATCGCTCAATAGAAGTGCGCTAATCTGTTGCCCATCGCCGCAAGGATGGTCCGATATGCATCTTATCTATCTCTACGATCCGCTTTGCGGCTGGTGTTATGGTGCGGCGCCCGCGCTCGACAAAATGGCCAAGCTTGACAATCTCACCGTCGAGCTTGCGCCCACCGGGGTCTTCGCGGGCGAAGGCGCGCGTCCGTTGGATGAACGTTTCGCAGCCTATGCCTGGCATAATGACCAGCGGATCAACCGGCTCACGGGACAGGTCTTCAGCCAGCTCTATCGCGATCAGGTTCTCGGGGGCGCAGACGATATGTTCGACTCAGCCCCTGCGACGCTTGGGATCATAGCCGTCGGGGTGACGCAACTCGACAGGGAAGGCGATGCCCTGAAGGCACTTCAAAGCGCTCGCTATGTTGACGGCCGCAATACCTCGGAGATCGCTGTCGTGGCCGACGTTCTCGATCAGGCCGGCTTTTCCGATTCCGCCGCTCGTGTCCGGGCTCCGGACGAGGCTCTGCTCGAAATCTATCGCAACAGGATCGGGAAGTCCCGCCAACTCATGGCTGCATTCCGGATGGATGGTGTCCCGGCGCTTTTGGTCAGCGACGGCGATAAGCGCCGCGTGCTGCGCAGCGTTGCCTTGTTCGGCGGCTTTGACCGACTTGCTGCCGAGCTTCAGGCAGCGTGATCGTTCGTTTTCAGCAGACCGTTCCATGAACTACCGACCTGCGGGGGGCAACCCTCACGGCAGCAGAAAATCGAAACTGGCGAACATCGGAGACAACCATGTATTCAAGGAGAGAAATCATGAAAACCACCCTCGCAGCCGGCGCCGTTGCCGTTTTTGCGCCTGCCGGTCTCGGCAACGCAGCTGGGTCAAAGCTGGCCTGGAAGCACTTCCCCGCCGGTCAGAATGGCTTCTTTCGCGCTCCGGTGCTGCTGACCGGCCCCAGCGAAGCGTTGCTGATCGATGGCGGGTTCACCTATCCCGACGGCCGTGCGCTGGCGGAGGCGATCAAGGCCACCGGCAAGACGCTGACCGCAATTTATGTCAGCCAGTCCGATCCGGACTATTACTTCAGCCTGAAGCCGGTCCTCGAAGCCTTTCCCGGCACAAAAGTGCTGGCCGCTTCCGATACGATTGCAGCGATCAAGGGCAATATCGAGAAAAAGCTTGCCGTTTGGGGGCCGCAGCTCAAGGAGAACGGCCCGCAGACCCTTGCAGACATCGTCATGCCGGAAGCCTTCGACGCTCCAAGCGTCACAGTTGATGGCGAAACAGTCGAGATTGTCGCGGCCGAAGCAGGGTTAAGCAATCGCCGGTACCTGTTCGTGCCGTCGCTGAACGCTGTTTTCGGAGGCGTCATGATTTTCTCCGGCGTCCACGTGTGGACAGCTGACACCCAGGCTCCGGAGCAGCGTGCCGCTTGGGTGGCCACCCTCGACAAGATCAGCGCCCGCAAGCCGACGATCGTCGTTCCCGGCCACATGATGCCGGAAGCGGCAACCGATCTGTCCGCCGTCGAACACACGAAGAGTTATCTGGTCGCTTTCGAGGAAGAACTTGCCAAGGCCGCCGATTCCGCCGCGCTGAAGGCCGCCATGGAAGCCCGCTTCCCCGGTCTCGGCATGGGCGTTGCGCTCGACATAGGCTCCAAGGTTGCCAAGGGAGAAATGAAGTGGGGCTGAACGGCCGATCTTCAAACTGATCCGAGGGGCCTGGGAGGGCCCCTCGCTTCTAGGAAGGCCGCGAAGGGTGGTGACGCAGTGCTTAAGCAATGGCGGCCCGCCCGCCAAGAAGCCTATGGAAATGGAAGCCAAGCACCTGCGTGTCGCCCCAGCATCTCGGTGCTTGTCTGAAGCGACTGGTGACTTGCCGATTTTCCGTCAAGTTCGGCGTTAAAGGCAACGCTAGTTCCATAATTCAGCTTATGCCACTTTACGCCATCTTAGATTGCATATATTTTCGCCGTTGAACTGCGAAAGATCCGCCACCCGACTGCTAAATAATGATAATCTCAACAGAACTACACACGCTGGAGAGGATTTTGACTTCCTCTTCCCCCTCTTAACGTGAGGCGGCACAAAGCCGGCGTTGCCGGCCGAAAGCCGAGGCCGCCGCACGAGATGACGAAGGAGCTAGGCGGAGGACTAACGAAAATAGTTGATTGCCGCTCTCATCTTTAGTACCGACCTGTCACCCGGTTAAAGGAAGTCACGTGGCTATACTCCCGATACAAGATCCGCCTCGAACGGCTGAAACTTTTGTCGCCGAAAATATAGGTCTTTTGATAGAGCGGAACGAAATTCTCTTCGACGTCAGTCTTAAATTTCCGGCAGGAGAAGTTGTCGCACTGGTCGGCCACAACGGCTCCGGCAAATCCAGTCTTCTCAAAATGTTGGCTCGCCAGCTTGTGCCGAGCACTGGATCGATCTCTTACGGGAACCAGGATCTGAGGATGTATAGCGAACGCGCCTTTGCGCGTTCGGTCGCATATCTGCCCCAGGATGTCACGACCGGATCGGAAATGACGGTCCGCGAGCTTGTGGGATGCGGTCGCTATCCGTGGCACGGAGCGCTCGGTCGCTTCACCAAGAACGATGAAGAGAAAGTCGAGGAAGCCCTTCGAGCCACGCATATCGAGACGTTCGCCGAACGTATCATGGGAACGCTATCGGGTGGTGAGCGGCAACGTGCCTGGATTGCGATGCTGATTGCTCAGGACGCTCGCTGCCTGTTGCTCGACGAACCGACTGCGGCACTCGACGTTGCTCATCAGGTCGAGGTGCTCTCACTTGTGCGACGCTTGGCGCATGAGGGTGGAAGGAGTGTCATTATCGTTCTCCACGACATCAACATGGCCGCTCGCTTCTGCGATCGGATCCATGCATTGAAACGTGGTCGCGTGGTGGCCAGCGGAACGCCGGGCGCGATCCTCGCGCCGAACACGCTGCAAGAGATCTATGGGATCGACATGGACGTGATCTCTGCGCCCAACCTGCCCTATCCGCTCGCCTATGTTTGCTGAGGCTCTGCGTTCAATGGGGGTTTCGCGGCGCTCCTTTTTGCAGTTCGCCGGGGCCTCGCTCATTCCAGCTCCGCTGTTTGCACAGTCGATGGGCCCAAGGATCGTCAGTCTCGACTACGGCCTTGCGTCCACTCTTTTATCCCTCGGATTGCCTCCGATCGGGATTTCGGACCTCGCCGATTGGGACAGATGGGTTGTCGAACCGCCGATGCCAAAATCCGTCGTCGATATCGGCAGTGCGTTCGAGGTCAATTTTGAGATTCTCGTCACGCTGAAGCCCGACATTATCTTGACCACACCCTACCTGGATGAGCTGTTGCCCAAGCTGCAGTCGGTGGCGAAAGTCGTTCGGCTGGAAATCTTTACGCCGGGCATTGGACCTATTCTTACCGCTGCCATCGCGGCAACGCGTAAATTGGCCGTTGAGCTTGGACGTGAGAATGAAGCAGAGCAGTTCCTCGCGCGAGCCGACGTCTTCTTTGCGCAATGCCGCAGTCGCCTGGAGGGCAAGAACCTGCCGCCGGTCGCCCTGGTGAATTTCATGGATGCCCGCCATGCCCGCATCTACTCAAGTCCTGGACTGTTCCACAATGTACTCGAGCGCATCGGTGTCCGGAACGCCTGGACCAGAGAGTCGAATTACTGGGGCTTTGAAACGATCGGGATTGAAGATCTCTCCAAGATCACCGATCCAGACGCGCGTCTGATCGCCTTTGAGCCAATTCCTCTGGACGTTCTTCCGAAACTCGCTCAGAGCCCGCTGTGGAACAGGCTTTCGTTTGCGCGTCCAGGCCATCTGTCGATTCTGCCGCCAGCCCTGATGTTCGGGATGGTGAACGAAGCCATGCGTTTCGCAGGCCTTTTGACAGATCTTCTGGAGAAGGACGCTTGATGGTTTCCCGCCGCGACAATATCGGGCCAGCAATTGTCTTCCTCCTCCTGATGTGCGGTGGAGGCGTGGCATCGTGGTTTCTTGCCGCTCCTGCGCTGTCGGAAATGGCTCGAGGGGACTACGATGTCACGCGAATGGTGTTCACCTATTCGACGCTTCCCCGTCTTGCGACGGCGCTGATTGCCGGAGCCGCGCTTGCCTTGTCCGGTGCGCTGTTTCAGCAAGTTTTGCGAAACCCGCTCGCCGATCCTGCCACCCTTGGCGTGTCGGCCGGAGCAAACCTGGCGCTGGTGGTAACATCGCTGTTTCTCCCCGACTTGCTTGGCGCCGGCCGCGATCTTGTCGCTCTGATCGGCAGCGCGACCGCTGCTGCGATCGTCGTCAGCCTGGGCGCGCGCCGCGGCTTTTCGCCTTATTCGCTTGTTCTGTCGGGGCTGGTTCTCAGTCTTTGGTGCGGCGGCCTCGCTGCCATCCTGACCTATTTGAACCAGCGCTACCTCTCGAGCCTGTTCATCTGGGGCGCCGGCTCGCTGGCACAGCAAAGCTGGGTCATTCCCCTGTCGCTTCTTTGGAAATTGGCTGTCATCGCCATCGGCTGCGCTTTCGTGATGAGACCGCTTTCGCTGCTCGATCTTGGCGAAAGCAGTTCCACGGCACTTGGCGTCAGATTGGTCCGCCTGCGTTTCGTTGTCATCGCCCTTGCCGTCACGCTTGCTGCATTTGTCACGAGCGCCGTTGGGGTCATTGGTTTCATTGGACTGGTCGCGCCGACGATTGCGCGATTGTCCGGAGCACGGCGTCCCACGCAGCTCATCCTCTGGTCTCCGCTGATCGGCGCCGGGCTGCTGTTCTTCGCCGACTCCATCCTGCAACTCGTCGCCGGCGGACTTGGTGATTTCTTGCCGACGGGGGCGGTGACAGCCATCTTCGGTTCGCCGCTGCTTCTCGCGCTCCTGCCGCGGCTGAAGATCCGTCATAGACTACAGCAATCGCCGGCGTTCAGACGGCCACGTCGATGGGATGGAACCCGACCGGTCATCATCGCGGCCGCCGGCCTGCTCGTCCTGTTGATGGTCAGCGCTTTTCTCGGACGCGACGTCAATGGCGGCTGGGCTTTTACATCAGGCGAATTTTCGGTCGATGTCCTTGCGATCAGGATACCTAAAATCCTCGCCGCCCTGACATCGGGCGCCATGCTTGCTGTTGCGGGCTCCATCCTTCAGCGGCTGACGGGAAACGAAATGGCAAGTCCCGAAGTCCTGGGAATCAGTGCCGGCGCGACCTTCGGTGTTGCAATTGCCCTGTTTGCAGTCGCTCCAGGATTTTCCGGGCAATTTGCATTTGCCGTGGCTGGTGCGATCAGCGTTCTTTTTGTCATCTTCGTCAGCTCCCGGCGATCGGCGTTCGCACCTGAACGGGTCCTGCTTGCGGGCATTGCCTTAAGCGCGATGGTCGATGCCGTCGTCGGCGTGTTGAGCTCGACGGGAGATCCAAGAGCAGTTCTGCTGATGCGGTGGATGAGCGGGTCCACCTATCTTATCGACGGGTCGACCGCCGCAATGGAGGTGGCGCTCGGCGCCGTGCTGATTGCCGTCTCGCTCGCCGCTCGCCGCTGGCTTGACATACTTCCGCTTGGGCCGTCGCCTTCGGCGGCGGTCGGTATACCCTTGGCGAAATCGCGATTTGCGCTTTTTGGCCTCGCAGGATTGTTGACGGCTGCCGCGACGCTCACGGTTGGCCCATTGTCATTCATCGGCCTCATGGGACCTCACCTTGCACGGGAGGCGGGATTGGCGCGCGCGCTGCCGCAAATGGTCGGCGCCGCTCTGATCGGAGGGGGGCTTATGGTTGCTGCTGACTTCGTCGGCCGCACGATCGTATCGCCCTACCAGATCCCGGCCGGTCTTGTTTCCGCACTCATCGGAGCGCCGTTCTTGATGCTGATGATGCGGAAGCGCGGAGCCGGCTGAGGGTTGCGCGCGCAGGGCCGTGGGTGTCATCGCGGCGATGAAGTCCGCCATCACTAGGAGCGGTTTGCTCCACCAGCGAAGATCCGCAGACAAACGGTCATCCACGACGCCGGCTACAGCGCCGCTGAAACAGTCGGAATTACTGCATAATTCCTTCGCTCAGATTGTGGACGCCGCCTTGATCAGGCGGCGTCCGTCACTTTTACCAGGAATACTTCAGCGTACCGACGACCTTACGCCGATCGCCGTAGAACTCAGTTCCGTAATAGCTGGTGGCGAGATACTTATGGTCAAAGAGGTTCGTCGCATTGACGGCCAGCGTCACATCCTCGGTCACCTTGTAGCTGACTGCGGCATCAACCAGCGTATAGCTGGTAAGCGACACCGTATTTGCATCGTTACCGTAGGTTTGACCGATATAGCGGACACCTCCCCCGATCGTCAGGTCACCGCGCCATCCATCTCCCGGAATCGTATAATCGAGCCAGGCCGATGCCAGATGTCGCGGCACGCGGGAAGGCCGGTTACCGACATTGCCGCCTGTCCCGTCTTCGCGGATTTCAGCATCCCAATAGGAATAGGCAAGCGTGAGATTGAGCCTGTCGTTGATTGCGGCTTTCCCTTCAAGTTCGATGCCGCGCACACCAACCTTGCCAATCTGCTCCTGCACCAGAGGGCTGACATAGCTCGGCACATTGGTTTGGGTAAGATCAAACAGCGCCAAGGTAAAGAGGCCGTCAAACCCATCCGGCTGATATTTGAGGCCAACCTCGTATTGTTCACCCTGCTGTGGTTTCAACGATCCCGTCACAGCGTAGCCGTTTGCGGTCTGCGCGACGAGCGGTTGGAAGGTTTCCGAATAGTTCGCATAAGCTGCGAGATTCGGCGTAAATTTATACGTCAGTCCGGCCCGCTTGGTGAAAGCTGACGCCGTGTCGTCGTCACTTGTCCCGCTATCGAGGTAATCCGCAGTCGTGTGAACCTGGTCCCATCGTCCGCCCAGGGTAACGATCCATCGATCGTCGAACGTCAATTGCTCCTGAGCATAGATCCCGAGCGCCTGCTGCTTGACGCGCCAGTTCACGAAGGGCCGAGATTGATGCAGGAAAGACCGCAATAGACCGGATTATCAATATCGATCGGCCCCGCCGTGCCGAACAGGATGTTCTCGCGCGTATTGTCACTGGTATAGTCGACGCCGACCAGCGTCTTGCTGTCGATCCCGTCCCATCCGGTATCGTACTGCAGCTGATTGTCGAAGGCGTAGCGGTTGGACATGCCGTCGACCGAGAACGCCGTTCGATTGGCCGTCGGATCCAGCGATGCGCCATAGACTTCGGCATAGTCGAGCTGCGTATAGCGGGCATTCGAGCGGAAGGTCAGGTTGTCGTTGATCTCGTGCTCGAACTGATAGCCGATGTCGGTCTGCTCCGTATTGAAGCGATTGAAGTCCGGTTCGCCTAGGAAAGCGTCGATATCGATATTTGCGCCGGTCGGAACACCCCGCGCACCCGTTCCATCGCGTTTATAATAATCGGTCAGAATGGTGAGCGAGGTGCCCTCTTCCGGCTTGATCGTCAGTGCCGGTGCAATGTAGGTGCGGTCGTCGTTCGAATAATCCAAGCCTTGGTCACCGTCCTTGGCAAGTCCGGTAAGCCGGTAGGTCCATACGCCATCGGCATCGATCGGGCCGCCAAAATCCGCACCCACCTCCTTGGTACCATCCCCATACGACGTGTAAACTTCACCATGCTTCTCATCCAAGGGACGCTTGGTGATTGCATTGACGAGTCCTCCCGGACCGTTAAGGCCAAAGAGGGTCGACGTCGATCCTTTCATGACCTCGACGCGCTGAAGACCATAGGGTTCGAGGCGGCTGGCAGTGAACCAGGCGGAAATACGCGCCGCCAGTCCATCCCGGTAGGTGCCAAGCGCCGTCTGATCAAAGCCTCGAATTCTTATATAATCGTAGCGATCGTCGTTACCGAACTCATCTGAAAAGACGCCGGCGGTATAAGCGACCGCCTGCTGAAGATTGTCCACATGACGCTCTTCCAACTCTTTTTGCGTCACCACCGACACTGACGCCGGTACATCGAAGACCGGAGTATCTGTTTTGGTGCCTGTGGCGGTATCCTTGGCAACGATGGTGCGATCAGGGCCAACCACACGATCCGACTTGCCGGTTATGACGATCGGGGCCAATTGCGTCGCCTCTTCCGCCGAATTGTCTTGTGCCCAGCCAATGCCCACCGATCCGAACGACACTGTCATCAAAGCGCTGCTCGCAATCAATCGGCTTGTGAACACACGCAACTTTCCCTGTAGTCCTACTGTCATATTATCCCCTGTCAGAGCATATCGAGCAGTGTGACGGCCGCCCCTCCGGCCGCTGCAGCGAGTCCGTTTACTAAAACAGGAGAATTGGAGTCAACTTAATAGTCACGCTTTTGTGACTATATTTGCTCCTGGTCGGGACCGAGAGGTTTGGGGACAACACGGAGAGAGGATGTAATCCTGAACGGCCCATCTGGCACTGACCTTGACGAGTGCACGCGCGAGGACGATCGTCCAACCGCCGGGTCTATTCACCGATGAAGCACTTGCAGAGAGCGTCACATGTCGGTCAAACTCTGGACAGCGAATGCGATGCCAACCGCGCGATTCACGGCCGCCGCAAGAACGGACATGTGGGTCTCGCCGGCATAAAGCTCGAATTCGGTACGCAATCCGTCGGTAGTGCCGTTTAATCGCTCCGCCATCTCCCGCGCCAGGAGGACGGTCCGTTCCGTCTTCCTCTTCTCCAGGCGTGCGGTGGCATCCTCGTTGCGGTACTGGAAGGGAGCCAGCTCATCGCCTTCGTATTCTCCGGCGGACAAATGCAGGAAGGGTGCATTCCCCGGTGCGTCTTGACGCTGCGCCTCGTTCTTGAGGATTTCACTGTTCTCCCAATAGATGGTTGGGCTGGCCGCAATCCAATTGGCAAACAGACCTGGACGCTCGAACAGGGCATAGAGAGTAAAGAGGCCGCCGAAGGAATGTCCGAAAAGCGATCGGCGCATCGGATCCAGGATCACCATCTCCGCAATCCGCGGTATAAGCTCGTTCTCGATGAAATCCACCAGCTTACCGGTCCCTCCGATGACAACCGGCGGACCACCCTCAACGAACGGCGGATAGGATTTGACCGGCGGAGGCCCCAGGTCCCAAGACCGGCGGAGCGGATCATAGGGCTCGTCGGAGGGGTAGCCGATCGCCGCGATCACCCCCCAACCGACATTCGTCCCCGTTGGGTAAGGTGCCTGCGTGACCAAGCTGGCGACTGCGAAGGGGAAAGTGGCGTTGCCGTCGGTCATGACGAGAAGCGGCCATCCTCCCGCAGGCGGTTTCTCCGCCGGAATGGAAAGGAATAAGCGATAGGGCTCGCCGCCCGCAGCAGGAGCCAGATCGAAAAAACACGTTCCGAGCATCGAATAGACGCTGATGGGATTGGTCATGAGAAAGTTTTCTGATGGTTGGGAGGATAGGGGAAGGGAAATTGATATCGGTGCTGTTCACCGGCAGGTTTCGAAGTTTTCCAAGGTCGGTGCAACTCTTGCTGATATCCTGGCTTCCGCGAAAGCGCATCATGGCAGTCACGGTTCGAAGGTTTACAGAGGCTGATCTAACCTCGTCCGGGCATGATTTGAAGACCCGGAGCTATCGAGCCGCATTTCGATCCCACAGATGAACTCACAAGGGCCTCAATTCAATCATCTCCGAACACTGCTAAGCCGACGTCTGTTTCGTAGCTTTCCTGAGTTTGCAGCCCCTGGGTGTTAACGTGAACTACACGTCAGAGCCATCACTTCTCAAGCATCACGGCCGAAGATGTCCCGAGAGGTAGTGTAGCTCGTTCGGTCGTCATCGGCTTTTTCCGGCATAATTTGACGGCCTGTTTCCGGACGGTAACGGGACTTTTTAATGCGCGAAATGTTCAAAAGGTTCTCAGCCGGCTGCACCAAAACGGCACCGGTTTTTTCTAGTGATGCAGATGTTGGGAACATAAGTACTGCTGCCCGATCGCTTTACGGACAAGATGCAAAACAGCGGCCGCCTGGTGCGCACTATGTGCGCGCTACGATGGTCGCTCAGGTGATTGCACCTTTTGGGTAGGCGTTTTCAAACATCTGGGGACGGAAGCGATTGTGGATTTCCAAAAGCAAAGGCAGGCTTCGCAATGACGCTGGAGGTATCTGAACGTGCGCGTTTAGCTTCGCGAGAGTAGCGCCTGCCTCGAGCGGTAACCTCCACCTGGATTTCTCGCCTTGCCAAATTTTGCCATGCTGGCTATTTTAGCCCGATGAGCACTACGAATATTTCGCTGCCGGATAACCTGAAGCCGTTCGTCGACCAGCAGGTCGCCCGGCGAGGCTATGGTACCAGCAGCGAATACGTCCGCGAGTTGATCCGTCACGACAAAGATCGGCAGCACTTGCGTAGTCTCCTGCTTGAGGGTGCTTCATTCGAGACGACCGAGCCGGTTGATGCCGCCTATTTCAATAGCCTGCGAGCCCGTGCCTCGCGGCAAAGCTCCAAGTGATTGCAAAGTCTATCGTTCCCCGCGAGTCGGCCCGCGGGGATATCGAGAATGCCGTGGACTACTATGCTCGCGAGGCTGGCGCTCAAGTCGCGATTAGCTTCGTTGACGCGCTGCAGTCGACATTTGGTTTGATCGCAAAGCATCCTTCATCGGGTTCATCGCGCTACGCATATGAACTCGGTTTGCCCCATCTGCGCAGCATGTCGCTGAAGGCTTTCCCCTATACCGCCTGGATCGGCTGAAGCTGCATCGCATCGCCGACCAGCACGATTTTCGCCCCTGCTTCTTCATTGGATGCGCAAGCAAAGGCCAATCGCTTCGTGCGAACTTGACGAGCTCACACGTTCAGCAGCGCCGCCCGAGTTGCGTTGGGCGGACGTCTGCGATAAGCGCCTTTGTACGCCGCTCCCGCACGGAAGGCGCCAAGGACTTCTGAGGAACCGAGACGAGCATGGCCGCTGAAAATGACGAATACATCTATGACGAAGTGACTGGCGAATGGCGTCCGGCTTCGGAGATGGCAGCATCCGCCAGTGGCGGTGAGGCGGTCGTTCGAGACGCAAGCGGCAATGTTCTGGCCGATGGTGACTCGGTCACCGTCATCAAGGATTTGAAGGTCAAGGGAGCCGGCCAGACGCTGAAACAGGGCACCGTCATCAGGTCGATCCGCCTCACTGATAATCCCGAGGAGATCGATTGCCGCCATGATGGAATTAAGGGCCTCGTTCTACGCACCGAGTTCGTGCGCAAACCCTAATTCGAGTTCTCAGGGCCTGCTCAGCGGAATCGGCTGACCTCCGTGGCCGACTTGCGGCGACGGATGAATTCGCGCAGCAGCGGCAGGAAGAAGGCTTTGCTGAAGCGGCCGGTTGGCGGCTCAGGCTCAAGATAGAATGAATTTCCGACGATGTCGGTATTGAACTCATCGAAGATAATCCAAAGCCTGCGATCGGCATCGAGGCCGGCGCGGCGCTTTTCGATGGCCGGCACTTCCACAGCAAACCGCGACGCCTCCGGCTGCTTGGTGGTGATGGGAAAGAAGAGAACCAGATCCCCGTCCGGCCGCGGCATTCTCACGCCGACGGCCACCGGCCGCTCCTTGCGTCCTTCCGTCTCTCCACGCCCAGCCTCTCTCGCCCATAGATAGGGATAGCGTATGACGCTTGCGGTCTGGATCAGCTCGTAGTTCATCAGTTGCCTGCCTCGTCCTCGCCGGCGTAGGCCTCGACGGCGTTTTCGAACTCAGCAAACAGTTCATCGGGCATCGTTTCAATGGTCCCGGCGGTGCGCCGATCCGACTGCTTCATCAGCCGTTGGTAGTCTTCGATATTGAGGAGGACCAGTCGGGGTTTGTTCCGCTGGGTAATGGTCACTGGATGGCGGAGGGCCTCGGCGATGATGTCGCCAGACTTACGGGAGAGGTCGCTGGTTGAATAGGAACCGCTTGACTTGGACATATGGGTTTCCTTGTTGCTGTATTTGTTGCAATATACAGCATTTCCAACAATGCTGCAAGTTGCTGATTTGAGGCGTTGCGGCCTTGCGCGGACGGGAATTGCGTCCGCCATTGCCGCTCAGCTCACAACGGCTGCGGCGATCGCCAATTGTGAGGCGGGCGTCGTCCACCGCCTCTCAGCGTCTGAAGCGCCTTTTACCACGAGGATCAAATGGCGCGCACCGCATGAACGGGGATGCCAGTTTCCGGCGTGATATCCCTAATAATCCATGCCAGTGATCCGAATTCTTCGTCGGTCAACCCAACCAATGTCGGAAACCGGACCTCGACCCCACCGTCATCGGCCGTCAAAGCGTTGATCCAACTGCCGCCATTGATGCGGTATTCTTAGGTGCCGACGTCGATTTCGAGATCATCCAGCAGATGGATGGTCAAGCGCCCAAAAATCTCGTTCTCGCCCTGCAGCTGATATCCGGCGAATTCATCCTCTCCGGTGAAAACACGTCGTTCCAATGCCATGATTACCTGTATCCGAGCGATTGCCGCGTCGAGCCCCTCAATCAGGCGAACATGAAGCTCTCGCGAGAAACCGCTGTCGCAACCGAAGCGGTTTGCGAGGACGACAAGCGAAAGCCAGAAAGCTTGGCGCAGAGCATGAGGTTCTGATCGGTTGTCATAATGTGATCTCCTTCATCTTTGACGTAGATCGGCCACTCCCCGGCAAAGAGGGGTCGAGGACCGCGGACCGCGGCTTGCAAGCGGGGGAACCGATTTTGTCGCTTGCGGCAAAATTGGGGGAGACCGCGCCGTCCCTGACGCCGGATTTGGATCTTCCTTGTCCGAGGCAACGCCGAACCCGATCCTGAAGTCGATACTGCCGACCGCCCGCAGCTCGAAGGCTACAGCCTGATTTCCTTTGCCTGGATCGCAGGCTATAGCCCGACGTCCGCATCTTTGCCTGCCCACAATTTGTCCGCGATCAGCCGGTGCTGTTCCGCTGCTGCCCTATCTTTTTCCCGGAGCTGGAGTTCGCTAAGGCGGCGATGGGCCTGATATCCCGAAGAGGGTCGGCTTTTCTGAAGGCGATGGGCAGTCGCTGCGCAATTCCCTCTGCGCGAAGCGTGCCGGCCAGGTCGAACGTCTCTGCCAGCTGCGCCAAATTCTGGGGAACACGAAGACCAAACGGAAACCAATGGATGCTGCGGCGAGCAAAGCAGAGCTTGTTTGCCACTCCTCCGTTATCGACCGCCGACTTGCTCCCGAGCCTGGTGATTAGCGTTCACAAAAAGAAGAGGAGGTGATAGTTTTGCGCAAGCTGTGAACGATTTTCACGGTCGGGTCTAGACCGAGTGATCCAATTTCGCGGAGACGCTGATGCGTGAATGGCCTACGCAGAGTGTGAGGGATTTTCACGGACGGCCGCTGCCTGAGCGCGGTGAACCGGCTGGGTATGCCGCGATCATGGCACGCTACGATCTGATCTTGCCGCCACCTATAAGGATGACCGCGATAGCCGAGCGACATCATCCGACATCAACCGAGGCGTGGTTGATGCTGACGCCCCGGTATCGTCCACAGCCCGAGCTTGGCCCTCATCTGGTTTTTGCCTTCAGATACGAAGGCGTCGATCTCCAGGTGTTATCGGCTCTGTTCCAGATCATTGAGACTGACGAGATCGAGGCTATCATCCGGGCCACGCCAACTGGCGCTTTCGCGCGCCGCCTCTGGTTCCTGTACGAGTGGCTGACCGATCGGCAGCTTGATATTCCCGATCCCGGGAAGGTGCGGATGGTGACGATCCTCGACCCGGATCAGCAATATGCACTAGCCGAAGGCGATCCATCTCCGCGGCACAAGGTCTCGAACAATCTGCCGGGCACGCCGGCATTCTGCCCACTAGTTCGCCGGACGCCGGATCTTGCCGCGTTCTCGCAAAAGGCGCTCGGTGAACGGGCCCGCGAGGCGATGGGTCGCGTCCGTCCCGATCTTTTAGCGCGAGCCGCTGCTTTTATTCTGCTCAACGATTCGAAGTCCTCCTTCGCCATCGAAGGAGAGCGACCATCAGGCCAAAGGGCAGCGCGCTGGGGCCAGGCCATCGCGCAAGCGGGCGTGCGTCCGCTCAGCCTCGACGAACTCGATCGCCTTCAGCGCATCGTCATCGGAGACGCCCGCTTCGTACGTCTCGGCCTTCGGGACGAAGGCGGTTTCATCGGCGTACATGACCGAGACACCAACATGCCCATCCCCGATCACATCAGCGCGCGGCATGAGGATCTGGAAAGCCTGGTGGGCGGCCTGATCGCATTCTCTGACCGCGCCGCGCGGGGCGCGATGGACCCAGTCGTAGCAGCGGCATGTCTTGCATTCGGCTTCGTCTACATTCACCCTTACGTGGACGGTAACGGCCGCCTGCATCGCTGGCTTATCCACCATGCGCTTGCCGCCGCTTCCTACAGTCCTCCCGGCCTTGTGTTTCCAGTCAGCGCGGTGATCTTGCGCAACATCGACCGGTACAGAGCGGTATTGGAGTCCTGGTCGGCGCCGCTCCTTCCGTTCATCGAATGGCGTCCGACGGTCTCGGCCAATGTGGAGGTGCTAAACGACACGGCCGTTTTCTACCGCTATTTCGATGCCACGGCGCATGCGACCTTCCTCTATGCCTGCGTCGAACAGACGGTCGAACACGATCTACCGCAAGAGGTTCGCTTCCTGCAGGCGTTTGACACGTTTTCCGAAGGGGTCCAGCAGATCATCGACATGCCAACGGCTCAAGCCGAACTGCTACACAAGTTCCTCGGGCAGAACGACGGCCGGCTGTCGCAGAGGGCACGCACGAAGGAGTTTGCTGCACTGGACGACCTCGAGGTCGAAAGGATCGAGGCGCTCTATGCCGACGCATTCGAGCGAGACCGAGCCTGACCACCGCTTTCGCGTCTTTGTTCCCAATGGGAAATAGATCTAGAGCGTGAACTCATTAATCCGCTTGTCCGATCAAGCCTTGCAACGCGGGCATCAGAAGAGCAAAAAGCGTTATGTCCGAGAACAACGTCAACGCGCTTTCGTTCGAGTTCGATCGCTCGAATATGTTTGAGCCGCTTTTGCAGGCTGACCCGTCGTTTCGTGAAAAGTGGGAGACATTCCAGGAGGAATATCGATCTGACGACCAGTTGCCATTTTACTTGGCACTGTCAGAGCTTGCTCGTCATCTGATTCAGGATTTGGAAACAGGTAACACGCATCGATTTGACGCGGTCTTTGATGTGGTCGAACGCTGGCACATCAAGGGCGATCCGTATGTTAAACAGGCGGCTACAGTAGGTCTACTCGAAGATTTGCAGAATAGTCATTTGCATCGCAAAACTCGCTCTGACGATTTTATTCCATGGCTGCGGCCGGAAACTCTCGGATGGTGGACTAAGGTCCATGAATTCTGGGCTACAGGAAAGCCGATAATTTGAGCCTTTCCTCAGAAGTTGGGTTCCGAGAATGGCAGGTTTTTGATTCACTGGGGCTTTGATTTGGAGGCCTCTCATGTCCCGTCAGCAGTTCGACCTGACTGATTTCGAATGGAGCATCATACAGTCGTTGTTGCCGAACAAGCCGCGCGGCGTTCCTCGTGTCGACGATCGCCGTGTCATCAACAGCATCTTGTGGCGGTTCCGAACCGGCTCGCCATGGGCGGACGTGCCCGAGCGATATGGACCTTATACAACCTGCTACAATCGCTTCGTGCGGTGGCGCAAAGCAGGCGTCTGGGATCATGTCCTGCATGAGGTGGCAAAGGCTTTCGACGGCGACATCGTCATGAGTCTGTGCCCTAGTCGCTCTCTTCGCCTTAAGTGACGTCCGGTATTGAGTGGAGCACCAGACATTTCCGCCGGATGAAATTGCGATCAGGTTTCACCATCGCCTGGTCGCGATCCACCCGTATCCAAACAGAAATGGCCGTCACGCTCGCTCGGCGGCCGATCTTCTGATCGAAGGTCTTGGCGACGAGCGTTTCAGTTGGGGCGGCGAACTCTGGCCGATGTCGGTGAACTGCGCACTCGCTACCTCGCAGCCCTTCGCGCAGCCGACAACCACGATATCACGCCGCTGCTCTCCACCACCGTCTAGGCTTCTTTAGCCGACCTTCAGTGCTATGTCTCCTTCGGGCGGACTGCGGATGACGATGTCATCTCTTCCTTTCCAGGGAAAAGCTCGAACGGCGGTTGACCTCGACACCGATTAGAGAAGCGCCGCAAGACGGGATTTCGGGAATTCTCGACACGCTAAGGGCGGATCAAGGGCAGCCGCAGGAGCCTCAGCATAGCGGCCGACAGAGGCGGAACCGACACTGCCCCCGCCTGTGCGTTCCGTATTCAAGCCACTCCGATGGACGTCAAGGAGTATCGAGATCAGTCGTTGGAATTGCCTTCTGGGAAAAAGAAGCCCGGCACGAGGCCGGGCGGTGGAGGGTAATGGCGCCGGCGCGGATATCCGTGACGACAGGCGCGGACGTCGTCGTCGAGGACGCGCTCTGCTGATGGTTGACGCGCCTGCTGAAGTTGTTGATTGAGCGTGTCGAGCTGGGATTTCAGCTGGGTGATGCTTTCGATCTGCTTGGCGATCGCCGTCTGATCGATGACCGGGATGCCCTGTGGGAACGCCGTTCCGACCGGCAGCAGGGTAGCCGCTAGCACCAGAGCAAACCGTGTCGTGCTCCTTTCCATCAATCCGTTCTCCTTCCTTGCTGAAACAATGGTAGCCAGTCTTCAATCCGGTCGCCGACCTCCGCGCGGATCGCCTCAGCGAGTTCGACGTTCGCGGTGCGGCCGGTCAAGATGTCGAGCTCGTCATCGAAACCCCTGAGGTTTAGTTCGGCGACGACGCTATTGTGACCTTGCTTGACGATGAAGCGGCGGCTTTCGACCGAGAGCTCGCGCGAAAGAAGTTCGAACTCTCGCTCCGTCAGTTTGAATCCGTCGACATAATCGCCATGGCTGCTGCCATCAAGATAGAAGCGGCGACAGGGCGAAGAGTTGCATTTGAGATCATTTGCTTTGTTCCGATCGATCATTCTGAAACACGAGAACCGAGGATTGCCGCCGGGCGCTGAAGACGTCCCACGATGCGGCTTCATCGGGCTGGGAGAGGGATTTTCCGGGTGCTGGCGCCGCCTCGCCATCAGCCGATTCCTCGAGAGGGACTTCTTCGCGCGGCTCGGCGATGGCGACAGACGCCAGGTTGGAGGACAGGGGGACCATTTCCTGGCGGACCTGCCTGTCATATTTGACCATCTTACCGACTGACGGATCGTCCCGTCCGTAATAGGACTGAAGCATGACGTTCTCGGCATGGCTCGCATCAGCACCGGCGCGCAAGGAAAGCCGATAGTAGCTATCGAGCAGTGTGGCCGTGGCCTTGAGGTTCAGGCAGGGATCGAACGCATCCGAAATCGAAAGCTTCAGCTTGCGCAACTCCTCCATGCCGATACCACCAAGACTGACCTGAATGTTCTGGTGATCCGCAATGAGGGAGGTCGCAAGCTCAATTGCTTCCGCCTTCGATGCGGGTTGGCGCTCAAGCGGCGAACCGCTGTTGATCCGAATGGCGAAAGGCTTGAAACGGCTCTCGAGACTGACGACAGCAGCGAGCGTTCTGACTTCCACAATGGGCGCGCATGTCTGCGCGAGATCCACGAAAGCGACCGCCATCGATCAATACCAGACCCGCTGCGTGGCTGTCCCATCGATGGTGACATCGACGTAGTGAGGTTGCGATCGCACGTTCGGACGAGCCGTCGAATAACCCATGCACCGGCGGCGCCCATCCTCCCGCTGCCATCGCGGCGAGAGGACCGAACCTTGCTGAAATTGTTGCCGGCGCCAAGATTGAGGCAGAATGCGTCGCTCACCGGCTGCAGGGGCCGTCGACACGCAGATCGCTTCTCGCCCGCGCGGACCATAATCGCTTTCCAGCCAATATCCGGTTTCGCAGTAATAGGGCTCGTAGCCCGGGCGCGAACTCCTACAGCCGACGCCGCTGCATGTCGGGAACGAATGCCCCTCGGCAAGCTCCCGCCATTCTGCGAATTGTGTTGGGCCGCCGGGATTGGAGAGGCACAGGACGACCTCGCAACCCCAATCAGTTGCTTGCGCGTTGCCAGGCGAGGTAAGATAGGGTGGCAATATGCAGCAGGCCGCGACAACTGAGTTGAACAGAAGGTTTTTCATGAGCACGATCCTTCAAAGGACATCCCTTTGCGGAAGAGGTGGTTTGCGTGTAGAGCAATTTATACTGACTTATATAACACAGTAAAATGACATGACAAGAGCACTCAAGACTCAATGGCACAATCTCGCTTTTTCAGGCCTGATCCTGCATGAGATCCTCGATCATCCCCTCGACGATGACGAGACGCCTCAAGCAAGGCTGAAGCAGGTCGGCATGATGACGATCCTCTACAGCATGAACCAGGCACACCAGAAGCTAACGCTTTCCAGCATCATGGAAATAACAGCTCTGACACGCAGTGGCGTCAAGGAGACGGTGGATCTGCTGGTGAAGCGAGGGATGCTGGACGAGACGATCGTCAAGAATTCCATGGGGCGTGGAACGGCACGCCAGTTCGAGATTTCACAGGCGCTTCTGGAGAAATTGAGCTCCTTCGGAGCCGGATAAGCAACCTATCTTAAGTGACGAGTTCTGATGCACCACCTCGGCGGCGGACATTAATCCATTCTGGAGTAAATTCTCAGGGCAAGTCACCGCAGTGCGGATCTCGCCCGTCTCATCCTCTCCCGGCCTTAACTCGCCAAGGCAACCATCGTTGCCGAACCGGAATATCTCGCGGAAGCCCTGCTATATTACATCAACGATCCGATATATCTGACCCGCGAGCAGAAATTCAGGACCTACGTCCGCTTCACCAAGAAGGGTCAGCTCGACGCGGATCTTGGAGAGACGCTGAAAACTAGCCAGGACCTGCACGCCCAGACCCGGTCTCCAGTGGTAATCCTGATGCAGCACAAGCTGAAGAGAATAGTTCCGGACCAGATTTGCCGGGAGGGTTACAACTGGAGACCTTCCATGCCTCGCGCCAACAGATCGACGATTTCCTGTTGACTGCGATGCTGCTCGCCGAATTCGGCCCTGCGAATTATTTCGAAACCTATGATGTGTATCTGTTGGACGGTGATCGGAAATAGACCGTCTGACGAAAAAGGAGGCGTCCGGCATGAACACAAGCTTGGGTGACCGCAGGGTGACCGCATCAGGCCGAGCGGGCTTGCGCGACTATATCGCCATTGCACGGCTCGATCACAGTACGAAGCATGTTTTCATCGTTCCCGGCATCATCCTCGCCTATCTTCTGCGGGGGGTCAGAACCGACGACCTGACGTCCTCAATCCTGCTCGGATTTGTGACCGCGCTCTGCATCGCATCCGCGAACTACTGCATTAACGAGTGGTTCGACCGCGAGTTTGACCGGCATCATCCGACGAAATCGCAGCGGTCCGCCGTGCAATGCGCGATGAACGGCAGGCTGGTTCAGCTCGAATGGACCGTGCTGCTCATCGTCGGCCTGGGCTGCGCCATCCTCTCGAGCAAACTTCTGTTCTTCGTCGCCTGCCTGTTTGCGATTCAGGGGATCCTCTACAATCTCGATCCGATCAGAAGCAAGGATAAGACCTATCTCGACGTCATCTCAGAATCGATCAATAATCCGATCCGCTTAGTGATCGGCTGGTCAATGATCGACCCAACGAGCCTGCCGCCGGGATCGATCATCCTGGCCTACTGGTTCGGCGGCGCGTTCCTCATGGCGGCCAAACGCTTATCGGAATATGACGAGATCGTCGCGTCGCATGGCAAGGAGTTGCTGTCGCGCTACCGGGCGAGTTTCGCCAAGTATACGAAGGTATCGCTGACCGCCTCCTGCATTGCGTATTCACTGTTTTCGATTGCCTTTCTGTCCGTCTTCCTGGTCAAGTATCGCATCGAGTACATGCTCGTCTTGCCCTTCGTCGTAGCCCTGTTCACGGCCTATTTCGTGATGGCGACGAAACCGGGCTCTACGGCGCAGAAACCGGAAAAGCTGTTCCGCGAGCCCGGCCTAATCGCGATCGTCGCGGCCCTGGCGGCGGCCTTCATCTTCGCGACATTCGTCGACATTCCGCTTTTAGTGACGCTGACCGAACAGCACTACATCACCATCCAATGATCGCGAGGAATGTCGACTGGGGCAGTATCCGGTTCGTCGTCTTCGACGTCGACGGAACGTTATACAACCAGCGCATGCTACGCCTTCGAATGGCCGGCGAATTGATTGCTGATGCAGTGGCGAGAGGCAGCCTGACCAATCTGCGTGTGCTACGCGCATACCGCTCCTTGCGTGAAGCCATCGGCGAGGGGGAGATCGACGATTTTCAGGCGAGCCTGATGACGCGAACCGTCGCGCGAACCGGCCAGCCAGCCGAAAGGATAGAGGCAATCGTCAGCGAGTGGATCGAGCGCCGTCCGCTCGCCTATATCGCATCCTGCCGGTATGATGGGCTGGTGGAGTTGTTTGCCGGGCTCAGACGGCAGAACAAGTCGATCGGGATTTATTCTGATTATCCTGCCGACGAGAAGCTGCAGAGGATGACATTGTCGGCCGATTACATATTGGCCGCAAGCGATCCCGGCGTCGGCATCCAGAAGCCTGATCCGCGCGGCCTGCAGATGCTGATGCAGCGCGCCGGCGTCGGCCCGGCGCAAACCGTATTGATAGGCGACAGGCCCGAGCGGGATGGCCTTGCGGCGCGGCGCGCCGGTGTCCTGCCGCTCATTCGCTCCGACGGGCCACGCGAGGGCTGGCTGACCTTTTCGACCTATTCGGACCCTGTGTTCGCAGCGCTGCGGGCAAAGGAAGCGTCCGGATGATCTTGTCAAAGGCTATCCGCTATGTGTTCACCGGAGGGCTGGCCGCGTTCGTCGACCTCACGGTGTTTCGTGGCCTGCTGGCGTTTGGCGTGCCCCTCGGGCTCTCGGCGACATCGAGCTGGCTGATCGCGGCCGCCGTCAATTACAGCGCCACCAGCCGCTATGTCTTCAATCAGGCAACAAGCCGCAAGCGCGCTTCACTGTTCCTGATCGGCGCACTGCTCGGCCTCTCGATCAATGTCTTCGTGACGTTGATCCTCGTGCAGCAGGTTGGGCTCTCGCCCTTGTGGGCAAAGCTTTTTGGAATCGGCGCGGCCTTCGTCTTCAATTTCCTGATAAACCTTCTCTGGGTGTTCAGGTAGGGCCAGCGAGCGACGGCGCCATATCTTTCCGTCCTTTGAAGGACGGTGCCCAGAATAAGAGAAAGTTCAGCGGAGCCTTGTTGGAAGGCTTGTTGGACAGCGGCGCAATATGAACCATGCCTGAGATAAGCGTCCGCCAGCAGCATCTAGCCAATATGTGCTTAATGTCCCCTTCGGAGAGATAGTGTTGAAAACACTCGGCGTTGCCGATGCTTTGGTGTCATGATTCAATCGTCGCATTGATTTGCGGCGGATTGAGTGATGATGGTGTCAGGTGGTTCCTGCGCAGCTCTTCTACGACTTCCGCCTCGATGATGCTTCGCCCGAGCGAAGCGGCCGAGGCGATTTGCGTGCCAAGGGAAATTCCCAAAATTCCGATCTTACCGCCAGAGCGCGGTTGCCCCTTGAGATAGGCGACTACGCCCTGAACGGCCAAGATCCAGCCCGACAGTTGCTGCTCGGAATAGGCGATCCGCGTTCCCGCCTCACGTGTCGTGGCAATGGTGTCGAGGTCGCCCGGCGACAGCACATGAACGAGATAGGCATCCAATCCCGCTGCCTTGAACGCCTGCCCGATCTCGTCATGTCCTGGTCAACGGCACGCCAGAGCCAGTGTTTGCGGCCGGCGATGGAAACTACCACCTCGTCCAGATGCCAGACGTCCCGGCCCGACGGCCGTCGGCGGCGGATTTGCTTCGCGTAGGCCGGTCCGAATTTCCGACCCCGTCGCCGGATCGTTTCATACGAAACGACGATGCCGCGCTCCAGCAGCAGTTCTCGACCAGCCGCAGGCTCAAAGGAAATCTGAAATACAGCCAGACCGCGTGCGCGATGATCTGTTGCGGGAGACGGTGACGCTTGTAGCTGATGGCTGAATTCTTCATCCCACCATCTCCACACCCCACTCACTGACAGCAGGTTTATGTGACAACACCGAACTGAACGAAACTAGCTAGTCTGTTGCTTGGGACGAACGGAGACCGTCGAGAAATTCGATAATCATCGCGGGACGGTTTCCCTGCTCAATTTTTTCGAAGATTGCCACCTTTCATACAGGACTCCGGCTCAGATATGCAGCGCGCTTCCCAACGCTTTCAGTGCCGCTTCCATGACCGCTTCGCTGCGGGTCGGATGCGCGTGGATGGTGCCGGCGATGTCTTCCAGGCGCGCACCCATTTCGATGGCGAGCGCAAAAACCGCCGAAAGCTCGGAGACCCCGGCTCCCACCGCCTGCAGGCCGAGCACGAGATTGGTGTCGGCGCGGGCCACGACGCGCACGAAACCTTCTTCGGACAACATCGTCATTGCCCGCCCGTTGGCGCTGAACGGAAACTGGCCGGTGCGAATTTCGTAGCCTTGCGCCTTCGCCTCCGCCGGCGACAGGCCGGCGCTGACGATCTCCGGGTCGGTAAAGCAGATGGCGGGAATGCATCTTTTGTCCCAGGCCCGCTTCTTCCCGGCCATGATTTCCGCCACCATCTCGCCTTGCGCCATGGCCCGATGGGCAAGCATCGGCTCGCCGGTTATGTCTCCGATCGCATAGATCCCGCGCATGGACGTGCGGCAGCGGTCGTCGATCCTCAGATAAGGCCCGGCACGATCGAGATCGAGCTCTTCGAGACCGGATCCTGCGGTTCTTGGGCGGCGGCCAACGGTAACGAGGATGCGGTCCGCCGGCAGGGTCTCACGCCGGCCATCAGCCGTTTCGACGATCAGAGCCTCCCCGTTGTCGGCAAGGCCGATCGCCTTGGCACCCGTCAACACCCGGATACCGCCTTCAGTCAGCTTGCGCATGACGGGGCGTACCAGCTCTGCATCATATTGCGGCAGCACCTGCGGCGTCGCCTCGACGATCGTCACATCAGACCCCATCTTGGAAAAAGCCGTCCCGAGCTCCAGCCCGATATAACCGCCACCGACCACAACGAGCTTTTTCGGCAACTCCGTCAGCGACAGCGCCTCTGTCGAGGACATGACGCGGCCGCCGAAAGGCAGGTTTGCAAGCTCCACCGGATCCGAACCGGTGGCGATCACCACGGTCTCGGCGCGGATGATCTGCTGGCCGGTTTCCGTCTCCACCTCCACCGTCTTGCCATCGCGGAAATGGGCTCGGCCGTGGACGATCTTGACTCGCGCCTTCTGCAGCAGCCCCGAAACACCGGTCGTCAACCGGCCGACGATCCCGTCCTTCCAGGCAATCGTCCTCATGAGATCGATCGAGGCGCCTTCGACGCGGATGCCCATCGGGTTCTTGCCGGCAAGCATCTTTTGCGCGACGTCGAATTCCTCGGCCGCATGGATCAACGCCTTGGAGGGAATGCAGCCGACCGTCAGGCAGGTGCCGCCCGGCTTGCCGGCCTCGACGATAACAGTATCGACGCCGAGCTGCCCGGCGCGGATGGCGCAGACATAACCGCCCGGACCGGCACCGATGACGAGGAGCTTGCAGACGATCTCTTTCATGGATCTCAGCTTTCGATAAAAATGAGCGCAGGCGTTTCGATGAGCGTGCGGATGCGCTGGACGAAGTTTGCCGCATCCCAGCCGTCGATGATGCGGTGATCGAAGCTGGAGGAGAGGTTCATCATCTTGCGCGGCACGAACTGCGTGCCGTCCCAGACCGGTCGCGTGGCGATCTTGTTGACGCCGATGATCGCCACTTCGGGATGATTGATGATGGGTGTCGAGACGATGCCGCCAAGCGCACCGAGCGAGCTGATGGTGATGGTGGAGCCGGAAAGCTCATCGCGTGTCGCAGTCCCCGAGCGCGCCGCTTCCGCCAGCCGGTTCATCTCGGCGGCGCAATCCCAGATGCCGCGGGCTTCGGCATGCCGCACCACCGGAACGGTCAGACCGGCCGGGGTCTGCGTGGCGATGCCGATATGCACGGCACCATAGCGCGTGATGATGCCGGCATCGTCGTCGAAAGTGGCGTTGACGTCAGGCTGTTCGGAAATCGCCTTGACCAGCGCCCGCATCAGGAAGGGCAGAACCGTCAGCTTTGGATGATCAGGCCTGCGATCGCCGTTCATGGTGGCGCGCAACTCCTCGAGCGCGGTCATATCCACTTCCTCCACATAGGTGATGTGGGGGATGCGCGAGGCGGAGAGCACCATCTTCTCGGCGATGCGGCGGCGCAGGCCGGTCAGCTTGATCTCCTCGGTCGCCGTCTTCCTGGCAAAGCCGTTCTTTGCCGTTGCAGGCGCGGGCCCATGGCTTAGGAATTGCTCGATGTCCTCGCGCAGGATGCGCCCGGCCGGTCCAGTCGCCTGCACCTGCCTAAGATCGACACCGCTTTCCCTGGCGAAGAGCCGCACGGAGGGAGCGGCAAGCGGCTTTTCCGCCGGCGTTGCCGCCGGCACTGGCGCCATAGGCGCTGGCGGAGCAGGTTTTGCAATTTCGGCCTTGGGGGTTTCGGCAATCGGCGTCTGCGAAGTCCCAATGGACTGAGGCTCGCCGACATCTCCCGCCGTCTCGACCCGTACCAGCGGGGCCTTGACCGCGATGCGGTCTCCGACCTCGCCGGCAAGCCAGGTGACGGTGCCACTGACGGGAGACGGAATTTCCACGGTGGCCTTGTCGGTCATGACGGCGGCGATCACCATGTCCTCACGGACGGGATCTCCCGTCTTCACATGCCATTCTACGATCTCGGCCTCGGCGACCCCTTCCCCGACATCAGGCATCTTGATGATGAATTCGCTCATGGCTCAGGCCTCCATGACTTCGGCAAGCGCCCGCCCGACACGGCCGGGACCGGGAAAATAGTCCCACTCCTGCGCATGCGGATAGGGCGTGTCCCAGCCGGCAACGCGCACGACTGGCGCTTCGAGATGATAGAAGCAATGTTCCTGCACCAGTGCTGCGACCTCGGCGCCGAAGCCGGAGGTCAGGGTTGCCTCATGCACGACGACGCAGCGACCCGTCTTCGAGACCGATTTGACGATCGTATCGAGATCGAGCGGCAGCAGGCTTCTGAGATCGATCACCTCGGCATCGATGCCGGCATCCTCGGCCGCAGCAAGCGCCACATGCACCATGGTGCCGTAGGCGACGACCGTCACCGCCGATCCCGCGCGCCGCACCTCGGCCTTGCCGATCGGGATGGTGTAGTGGCCATCCGGCACCTCTCCGAGGTCGTGTTTCGACCAGGGCGTCACCGGCCGCTCGTGATGGCCGTCGAAGGGGCCGTTATAGAGGCGCTTCGGCTCCAGAAACATGACGGGGTCGGGATCCTCGATCGCCGCGATCAGCAAGCCTTTGGCATCATAGGGATTGGACGGCACGATCACCTTCAGCCCGCAGACATGGGTAAAAAGCGCCTCCGGACTCTGGCTGTGCGTCTGGCCGCCGAAAATGCCGCCGCCGGTCGGCATGCGCACGACGATCGGGCAGGTGAAATCGCCGTTGGAACGGTAGCGGATGCGCGCCGCCTCCTGCGTCAGCTGGTCATAGGCCGGATACATGTAATCGGCGAACTGGATTTCGACACAGGGTTTCAGCCCATAGGCCGCCATGCCGATCGCCGTGCCGACGATGCCGGATTCGCTGATCGGCGTATCGAAGCAGCGCGTTCTGCCGTATTTTGCCTGCAGGCCCTGCGTGCTGCGAAAGACGCCGCCGAAATAGCCGACATCCTCGCCGAAAACGACGACATTGTCGTCCCGTGCCATCGAGACGTCCATGGCGCTGCGCACGGCCTCGATCATCGTCATCCTGGCCATGTCAGTACCCCGCCTTCTGTCGCTGGCGGCGGATATGCGGCGGCATCTCGGCATAGACGCCCTCGAAAATGTCGCGCACCGAAGGCCTGCCGCCGGCATGCAGTGTGCCATGCGCCTCTGCCTGGCGCTGCGCCTCGATCACCTCGTCCATGATTTCGGCTTCGGCCTGCACATGCCGTTCCTCCGACCACGCACCCTTGACGATCAGATGTTTCTTCAGCCGCAGCACGGGATCGCCGAGCGGCCAGGCCTCCGATTCCGTCTTGGGCCGATAGGCGCTCGGATCGTCGGAGGTCGAATGCGCGCCGACGCGATAGGTCACATATTCGATCAGCGTCGGGCCGAGATTGCGCCGGGCGCGCTCTGCCGCCCAGTAGGCGACGGCATGGACGGCGAGATAGTCGTTTCCGTCGACACGCAGCGCCGGAATGCCGAAGCCGAGGCCGCGCGCCGCGAAGGTGCCGGAGCCGCCGCGGGCGATGCCCTGGAAGGTGGAGATCGCCCACTGATTGTTGACGATGTTGAGAATAACAGGCGCCTTGTAGGTCGAGGCGAAAACCAGCGCCGAGTGGAAATCCGATTCCGCCGTCGATCCGTCGCCGATCCAGGCGGCGGCAATGCGGCTGTCGTTCTTGATCGCCGAGGCCATCGCCCAGCCGACAGCCTGCACATATTGGGTGGCGAGATTACCCGAGATGGTGAAGAAGCCATGCTCCTTGGAGGAATACATGATCGGCAATTGCCGGCCGCGCAGGGGATCGCTCTCGTTCGAGTAGATCTGGTTCATCATCTCGACCATCGGATAGTCGTCGGCAATCAGCAGGCCGGCCTGGCGATAGGTCGGGAAATTCATGTCTCCCGTCTCGAGCGCCTTGCGGAAGGCGCAGCTGACGGCTTCTTCACCGAGATGCTGCATGTAGAAGGAGGTCTTGCCCTGCCGCTGCGCCATCAGCATGCGGGCGTCGAAGGCGCGCAGCTTCATCATGTTGCGAAGCCCGGTCAGCAACGCCTCATTGGAGAGCGACCCAGCCCAAGGACCGACCGCCTCGCCCTCGCGGTTCAAAACGCGGATGATGGAATAGGCGAGATCACGGATATCTTCGGATGCGACATCCACCTCCGGCCGCGGCACGGAACCAGCCTTGGCAATCTTGACGTTGGAAAAATCGGGCTGACCGCCAGGGCGAACGGCGGGTTCGGGAACATGCAGGCTCAACCGAGCGGAATCCACCATGCTTTTTCTTTCCTCCCTTTGGCGGCCTTGCTCCCCCCTCCGGAAGCAGGGCCGGATGTGGTTCTTATAGATTGCGGGCGATCACCATGCGCTGCACGTCGCTCGTTCCTTCATAGATCTGGCAGATGCGCACATCGCGGTAGATGCGCTCGACCGGATAGTCAGCCATGTAGCCATAACCTCCATGGATCTGGATCGCGTCGGAGCAGACGCGCTCCGCCATCTCGGAGGCAAAGAGCTTCGCCATCGAAGCTTCCGACAAGCAGGGCAGCCCGGCCTCCCTGAGGGACGCGGCATGAAAGACAAGCTGCCGCGCCGCCTCGATCCGCACCGCCATATCGGCAAGGCGGAAGGCAACGGCCTGGTGCTCGAAGATCGGCTTGCCGAAAGCGGTACGCTCGCGGGCGTAATCGCGCGCCGCCTCAAAGGCCGCCCGCGCCATGCCGACGGCCTGCGCCGCGATGCCGATCCGCCCGCCCTCGAGATTGGCGAGCGCGATGCGATAGCCCTCGCCTTCCGCGCCGAGCCTGAGTTCTGCCGGAATGCGCATGCTGTTGAAGGCGATCTGGCAGGTATCGGAGGAATGCAGCCCAAGTTTTTCCTCGACGCGGATCACCTCGTAGCCCGGCGTATCTGTCTGCACGATGAAGGCGGTGATGCCCTTCTTTCCGACATCGAGATCGGTAACGGCAAAGACGATGATGACGTCGCCGTTCTTGCCCGAGGTGATGAATTGCTTGGAGCCGTCGATCACGTAGTGGTCGCCATCACGCCGCGCCCGGGTCTTCAGGTTCGAGGCATCGGAGCCGGCCTGCGGCTCGGTCAGCGCAAAGCCGCCAATCCACTCGCCGCTGGCCAGTTTCGGCAGGAAGCGCTGCCGCTGCTCCTCGGCGCCGAATTTCAGGATCGGCACACAGCCGACGGAGCTATGCACGCTCATGATCGTCGAACAGGTTCCGTCGCCCGCGGCAATCTCCTCCAGCGCCGCGGCATAGGCGACCACGCCGGTATCCGATCCCCCATAGGCTTCCGGCACCAGCATGCCGAGCAGCCCGAGTTCACCCATTTCCTTCAATTCCTCGCGTGGGAAGAGATGCTCCCGGTCGCGTTTGGCTGCCCCCGGCGCTAGCCGGTCGCGGGCAAAGTCACGGGCGAGATCTGAGATTTGCTGCTGGAGGTCGGAAAGGATCATCTGTTCTCTCCCTCTCCTATTGCCGTTCGATGGCAACGGCGGTCGCCTCGCCGCCACCGATGCAGAGCGCGGCCATGCCGCGCTTCAGGTCGTATCGCTCCAGTGCTGCAAGCAGCGTCACCAGGATGCGAGCCCCCGAGGCGCCGATCGGATGGCCGAGCGCGCAGGCGCCGCCATGCACGTTCACTTTTTCATGCGGCAGGTTGAGATCGCGCATCGCCGCCATGGCGACGACGGCGAAAGCCTCGTTGATTTCGAACAGATCAACCGCCGACAGCGGCAAGCCGGTGCGATCGGACAGCTTCTGCAGCGCGCCGATCGGTGCGGTGGCGAAAAGATTGGGCGCCTGTGAATGCGTGGCATGGCCAAGGATGGTCGCGAGCGGCTTCAGGCCGCGACGCTCCGCCTCGGAACGGCGCATCAGCACCAGGGCCGCCGCGCCATCGGAGATCGAGCTGGAATTGGCGGCGGTCACCGTGCCGCCCTCGCGGAAGGCGGGTTTCAGCGTCGGGATCTTGTCAAGCTTCGCCTTGTCGGGTTGTTCATCGCGGCTCGCCACCTGCTCGGCTTTGCCCGATTTCACCGTGACCGGCGCGATCTCGCTCTCGAAACAGCCTTCGGCGATCGCCTTCTGCGCCCGCGTCAGCGAGGCGATGGCGTAGCTGTCCTGCGCCTCGCGCGTGAATTGATAGGCCTCGGCGCAATCCTCCGCGAAGCTGCCCATCAAGCGCCCCTTGTCATAAGCATCCTCCAGCCCGTCGAGGAACATGTGATCCACGACACGCCCATGGCCGAGCCTGTAACCGCCACGGGCCTTGTCAAGGAGATAGGGCGCATTGGTCATGCTTTCCATGCCACCCGCAACCGCTACAGAAGCGCTGCCGGCGGCGATCAGGTCATGCGCGATCATGACGGCCTTCATGCCCGAGCCGCACATCTTGTTAACGGTGCTGGCCGCGGTCGCGAAGGGAAGACCGGCATGGATCGCCGCCTGGCGTGCCGGCGCCTGTCCCTGCCCCGCCGGCAGTACACAGCCGAAGACGACCTCCTCGATCGCCTCGGCCTCGACGCGGCTCCGCTGCAATGCCGCGCGGATCGCCGTTGCTCCGAGTTCCGGCGCCGTCGCCTCCTTCAGCTCTCCTTGAAAGCTGCCGATCGGGGTGCGCGCCGCACCGACGATGACGATGGGATCCTGCAATGTCATGTTTCCTCCTCTGGGCAACGCGCTCAGCGCGCGCCCATCCGCAATGCGCCGTCGAGGCGGATGACCTCGCCGTTCAGCATGTTGTTTTCCAAGATATGACGCACCAGCCCGGCGAATTCCGCCGGACGGCCAAGCCGCGGCGGAAAGGGCACGCTCTTGCCGAGTGCTGCCTGAACCTCGGCCGGCATATCCGCCATCATCGGCGTCTCAAAAATGCCGGGTGCGATCGCGACGACGCGAATGCCGTGACGGGCAAGCTCGCGGGCGATCGGCAAGGTCATCGCCGCCACCCCGCCCTTGGAGGCGGCATAGGCTGCCTGACCGATCTGGCCGTCGAAGGCGGCAACCGAGGCCGTATTGACGATGACGCCGCGTTCGCCTTCGGCATCCGGCTCGGTCGTCTGGATCGCTGCGGCGGCCAGCCGGATCATGTTGAACGTGCCGATGAGATTGATGCCGACCGTGCGCGCAAAACTCTCCAGCCGGTGCGGTCCGTCACGGCCGATCACCTTTTCGGCCGGTGCGACGCCCGCGCAATTCACCAAACCGCGCAGGCTGCCAAAGGCTTCGACGGCAGCGGCAACCACCGCCGCCCCCTCCTCGCCATCGGTCACATCGGCCTTGACGAAACAGGCATCGCTTCCGAATTCTCGGGCGATTTCCTGACCGGCTTCCGCGTTGAGATCGGCAATCGTCACGCGCCCGCCGGCCTCCACAAGCGCGCGCACGGTTGCCGCACCCAAGCCGGAGCCGCCGCCGGTCACGATGAAACTTGCTCCACGGATCAGCATGAATCTCTTCCTCCCTGCCGACTGCGCCCCCTCCAAGCGCAACCGACGGATACGATTCTATTCGCTCCACCTATTGCAAGCGATGACAGAACTGCTCCATTATTTCGGCCAGTTTTGCCATAGCGAGGATAGAATGGCCGAGATCGAGCGACGCATGATCGCGCCGGGCTTCGTGGAGGAGGCACTCGACAGCCTGCGGCGGCTCGGCAAGCCGACGGCGCCGGTCCTTGCCCGCGTCGGCCTGGCATCCCCGGTCGATCAGCCGGTTTCGGCAGAGACCTATGGCGCGCTCTGGCTGGCGATCGCTGTCGAGCTCGACGATGAATTCTTCGGCATGGGGGGTCGACCGATGCGTAGCGGCAGCTTCACGCTGCTTTGCCACTCTGTGCTGCATGCGCCGACGCTGGGTCACGCTCTGCGCCGGGCGCTGCGCTTCCTCGATGTCGTGCTCGACGACCCCCGGGGACGGCTCGTCATCCGCGACGGTCTGGCCGAGATCGAACTGAGCGATGCCGGCGGCCCGCGTTCGGCCTTCGCCTACCGCACCTACTGGATCATCCTGCACGGCCTCATCTGCTGGCTGGTCGGCCGGCGCATTCCGATCCGGCTCGTCGATTTCCGCTGCGCGGAACCCAAACAAGGGGCCGACTACCGGCTATTCTTCGGCGCCCCTGTGCGTTTCTCGCAAGCTATCAGCCGGCTCGGCTTCGACAGTGCCCTGCTCGACCTGCCGGTGGGGCGCAGCGAACAGGCGCTCAAACAGTTCCTGCGCGGCGCGCCCGCCAATATTCTAGTGCGCTACCGTTATGATGCGGGCATCGCCGCCGGCGTCCGCCGTCGCCTGAACCAGGCGACGCCTGCCATGTGGCGGAGTTTTGCCGAGCTTGCCGCCGATATGCGCATGCCGCCCTCCACACTCCGCCACCGCCTGCGCGACGAGGGACAAAGCTATGCCGCCATCAAGGACGACATCCGTCGCGACCTCGCCGTCGAACTGCTGCTGAACACGACGATGACCATCGGTGAGATTGCCGTGCAGCTTGGCTATTCCGAGCCGAGCGCCTTCTTCCGGGCCTTCCGCAAATGGGTGGGCAAGAGCCCCGAAGCCTTTCGGCGGGACGGAGCGGAAATCGAGGGCATGTCAGTCGAATCTGTTGACCCGCCCTGACTGGCCTCGCGCTTTCGCGAACATGGCGGCAATCTTCATCATGAAGGACTTGCTGAAGCGACCAAAGAACCGCCTGATGAGGCTCGATGTACCAGGATCGCTCGACGATATCGTAATTGTATTCGTCGACGACGATCCCACTCTGCTTGAGATCACCGAGACCGGCGCGCTGGCGTTCGATGTCGGGAATTTCCAGCGCCACCCTTCCCACTTCCGGCGGCTGTGTGGTGATTGCCAGAAGGACGAGATGGGTGTTTCCATCGCTCGCACTGCGGATCGCGATGACGACACAGACTGGGCGCTGTTTGCGCCCCTCGGTCTCACCACGCTGCTGTTGCCACGCCCAGAGATAGGGATAGGTTATCACCTCGCCAGGACGAAACTCATGGTTCATCGTCGTAGCTTTCACCGCGCGCCAGCCGCTCAATCGCCTCGTCGAACAATTCGGCATGCTCGTCCGGCATCTCCGAAATGTGATGGGCACGACGCGGGTCCCCGCCGCTGCGCATCCGCTGATAGTGCTCATAGCTCATCAGCACGAAACGTGGCTTTCTGTGGCGGGTAAGAATAACCGGCTCGCGGCTCGCGACATCGGTGACATCACCAATCTGTTTATTGAGATCACCTGTCGTGAACTGCCGCATGATTATCGTCTCCGGTTTAATTTCCATATATTCCATATTTTCAAGAAAATCACGCTCACGCGCCCTCGACAAGATTCGCAAGGCTCTTCGGCCGCATCATTCAAGGGCACTTTGACCCCGCCGCAACCCGCGCTACATATTTCAGCGGGAGGAGTGCCATGTTTGATTTTTCGCTTGGCGAAACCGCGGACGCGATCCGTGAAACGACGGCGCGGTTTGCTGCCGATCATATTGCTCCGCTGGCCGTGGAGATCGACGAAAGCAACACGTTTCCACGCCAGCTCTGGCCCGAGATGGGTGCGCTCGGCCTGCATGGAATTACCGTCGAGGAAGAATTCGGTGGCGCCGGTCTTGGTTATCTCGATCATGTCGTCGCCATGGAAGAGGTTTCGCGCGCCTCGGCCTCCGTGGGGCTCAGTTACGGCGCCCATTCCAATCTCTGCGTCAACCAGATCCGCCGCTGGGCCTCGCCGGAACAAAAGCGCCGCTATCTGCCGAAGCTGATCTCCGGCGAACATGTCGGCTCGCTCGCCATGTCGGAGGTCGGCGCCGGTTCCGATGTTGTCTCCATGCGGTTGCGTGCCGAGAAAAAAGGCGACCGCTATGTTCTGAACGGCACCAAATTCTGGATCACCAACGCGCCGCATGCCGATGTGCTTGTTGTCTATGCCAAGACGGATCCCGCGGCCGGCCCGAAAGGCATTTCCGCCTTGATCATCGAGAAAGGCCTGCCCGGTTTCGGCGTCTCCAAGAAGCTTTCCAAACTCGGCATGCGCGGCAGCGATACGGCCGAACTGGTCTTCGAGGATTGCGCGGTGCCGGCCGAGGCGCTGATGGGCAGGGAAGGCGAAGGCGTGAAGATCCTGATGTCCGGCCTCGATT
The DNA here is from genome assembly GCA_000023185.1 of Rhizobium leguminosarum bv. trifolii WSM1325. Classification (NCBI taxonomy): domain Bacteria; kingdom Pseudomonadati; phylum Pseudomonadota; class Alphaproteobacteria; order Hyphomicrobiales; family Rhizobiaceae; genus Rhizobium; species Rhizobium leguminosarum. The sequence continues at coordinate 223,761 of CP001627.1, forward strand.
ATGAGCGCGCCGTGCTTGCCGGCGGGCCGCTCGGCATCATGCAAGCCTGCCTCGATGTCGTGCTGCCCTATGTGCGCGATCGCAAGCAATTCGGCAAAGCGATCGGCGATTTCCAGCTGATGCAGGGCAAGATCGCCGACATGTATGTGGCGCTGAATTCGGCGCGCGCCTATGTCTATTCCGTCGCCCGCGCCTGCGATGCCGGCCGCGCGACGCGCACGGATGCTGCTGCCGCGATCCTTTTCGCCAGCGAGAACGCCGTGAAAGTGTCGCTGGAGGCGATCCAGGCGCTCGGCGGCGCCGGCTATACCAAGGAATGGCCGGTCGAACGCTTTTTGCGCGACGCCAAGCTTTACGATATCGGCGCCGGCACCAATGAGATCCGCCGCTACCTGATCGGCCGGGAGCTCATTGCATCATGACGGTGATTTCGACTGCGATCGATCGCGACAGCGACAGCTTCAAGGCCAATGCCAGCAAGAATAAAGCCCTGATCGACGAACTCCTCAATCGTTCGGCGAAAGCGCGCGAGGGCGGATCGCAAACGGCGCGCGAGCGCCATACCGGCAAAGGCAAGCTGCTGCCGCGCGATCGCATCCAGCTGCTCATCGATGCCGGCAGCCCGTTCCTGGAGATCGGCACGCTGGCCGCCAACGGCATGTATGATGACGAGGCGCCCGGCGCCGGCATCATATCCGGCATCGGCCGCGTGTCCGGCCGCGAGGTGATGATCGTCGCCAATGACGCGACGGTGAAGGGCGGCGCTTATTTCCCCATGACGGTGAAGAAACATCTGCGGGCGCAGGAGATCGCCATGCAGAACCGCCTGCCCTGCATCTATCTCGTCGATAGCGGCGGCGCCAATCTTCCGCACCAGGCCGAGGTCTTTCCCGACCGCGATCATTTCGGCGCGATCTTCTACAATCAGGCGCAGATGTCCGCCGAGGGAATCCCGCAGATCGCCTGCGTGATGGGCAGTTGCACCGCCGGCGGCGCCTACGTGCCCGCCATGTCCGACGAGACGGTCATCGTGCGCAATCAGGGCACGATCTTCCTCGCCGGCCCGCCGCTGGTGAAGGCCGCGACCGGCGAGATCATTTCAGCCGAAGAACTCGGCGGCGCCGAAACCCATGGCCGTCGCTCCGGCGTCGTCGATCATGTCGCCGAAAACGACGAGCATGCGCTGCTGCTCGTGCGTGATATCGCAGCCACTCTCAACAGCGTGAAGGCCATTGATATCGACCTGCAGCAGCCACGGCCGCCCAAACTCGATCCCGAGGATCTCTGCGGCCTGATCCCGGGGGATGTGCGCTCGCCCTATGATGTGCGGGAGGTCATCGGCCGGATCGTCGATGGCTCGGAACTGCATGAGTTCAAGCCGCTCTACGGCACCACGCTGGTCTGCGGCTTCGCCCGCATATGGGGCATGCCCGTCGCCGTCATCGCCAATAACGGCGTGCTGTTTTCCGAAAGCGCGCTGAAGGGCGCGCATTTCATCGAGCTTGCCTGCCAGCGCCGCGTGCCTTTGCTTTTCCTGCAAAACATCTCCGGCTTCATGGTCGGCGGCCGTTATGAGGCCGGCGGCATTGCCAAGGATGGGGCAAAGCTGGTGACGGCGGTTGCGACCGCGAGCGTGCCGAAGGTCACGGTCATCATCGGCGGCAGCTTCGGCGCCGGCAATTACGGCATGTGCGGCCGCGCCTATCGCCCGCGCTTTCTCTTCACCTGGCCGAACAGCCGCATCAGCGTGATGGGCGGCGAACAGGCGGCCTCGGTGCTCGCCACGATCCGCCGAGACTCCACGGAGGCGCGCGGTGAGAATTGGCCAATTGAAGAGGAGGAAGCCTTCAAGGCGCCGATCCGCGCCGGCTACGAGGCCGAGGGCAATCCCTATTATGCCACGGCTCGCCTCTGGGACGACGGCATCATCGATCCGCGCCAGACACGGGACGTGCTGGGCCTTGCCTTTTCCGCCTGCCTGAATGCGCCGATCCCGAAAGGGCCGCGCTTCGGCCTGTTCAGGATGTGAGGCGCCGATGATGGAAAGCCTTCTCATTGCCAACAGGGGCGAAATCGCTCGCCGCATCATCCGCACGGCCAAGATGCTCGGCATCCGCACCATCGCCGTCTATTCCGAGGCCGATGCCGGCCTCCCCTTCGTAAGCGAGGCGGACGAGGCGATCGCCATCGGCCCCTCGCCGGCCCGCGAAAGCTACCTCTCGCAGGAACGCATCCTCGATGCCGCCCGGAAAACCGGCGCTGCCGCGATCCATCCCGGCTACGGTTTCCTTTCGGAAAATGCCGGATTTGCCGAAGCGGTGGAAAAGGCCGGCATCATCTGGGTCGGCGCGCCCCCTGCCGCAATCCGGGCAATGGGGCTCAAGGATGCGGCCAAGGAATTGATGCAAGCAGCCGGCGTGCCTGTGACCCCCGGCTATATCGGCGCGGACCAGAGCGAAGAGAGGCTGACGGCCGAGGCTGATATCATTGGTTATCCCGTGCTCATCAAGGCGGTCGCTGGTGGTGGCGGCAAGGGCATGCGCCGCGTCGATCGCCCACAGGATTTCGCCGAACTTCTCGCCTCCTGCCGCCGTGAGGCGGCTGCCGCCTTCGGCGATGACCGCGTTCTGATCGAACGCTATATCGCCAATCCGCGCCATATCGAGGTGCAGGTTTTCGCCGACAAGCTCGGCAATTGCGTTCATCTCTTCGAACGCGACTGTTCGCTGCAGCGCCGTCACCAGAAGGTCATCGAGGAGGCCCCTGCTCCCGGTCTCGATGCCGCCACGCGGGCAGTAATCTGCGATGCGGCGGTGAAAGCCGCAAGAGCGGTGAATTACGTCGGCGCCGGCACCATCGAATTCATCGCCGATGCCTCGGAAGGCCTTCGCGAAGATCGCATCTGGTTCATGGAGATGAACACCCGCCTGCAGGTGGAACATCCGGTCACCGAGGCAATTACTGGCGAGGATCTGGTGCTCTGGCAGTTGAAGGTCGCTAGCGGCGAACCGCTGCCGAAAATGCAGGACGAGATCGCCATGAACGGCTGGGCCTTCGAAGCCCGGCTCTATGCCGAAAATCCTGCCGCCGGCTATCTGCCGTCGATCGGCCGGCTCGAACATCTACGCCTGCCAGAAACAGTCCGCGTCGATAGCGGTGTCGAGCAAGGGGATGACATCACCGCCTTCTATGACCCGATGATTGCCAAGGTCATTGCGCATGGGCCGAACCGCGAGGCGGCACTTTCGAAGCTCGCAGCCGCCTGCGCTGGCATCGAGGTCTGGCCGGTCAGATCCAATGCCGGTCTTCTCGCCCGCATCGCCATCGATCCGGATTTTCGCGCAGCTCGGATCGATACCGGCTTTCTCGATCGTCATGACGAAAGGCTTGTGGCGACGGAGCCGAGCGAAACTGCAATCGATAGCGCGGCCACGGCGCTTTTAAAGAACACCGATGGTAATCCCTGGACCGCGCTGACCGGGTTCCGCATCGCCGGCGCAGAGGACAAGAGGGTGCGCATCCGTATTGGCGATCACCTCCATTGGGGGCAATCGCGTCCGGAGTTTGAGGCCAATACCATCACGATCGGTGAAACCACGGTGCTTTTCGAGGCCGGCAATGCCTGGCCGATCAGCCTGCCCGTCGCCAGCGAGGTCGAGGCAAGTCAGAGTGCCGGCGATGGCGCGATCCTGTCGCCCATGCCCGGCCTCGTCATTTCGGTGGATGTCGCCGACGGCGATCGTGTCGCCAAGGGCGACCGCCTGCTAACGGTCGAAGCGATGAAAATGGAACATTCTCTGCGTGCGCCCTTCGACGGCATCGTCGAAAAGCTGCAGGTTTCCTCGGGGATCAGGGTCTCGGAAAACCAGCTGGTCGTCAGCATTGTGAAGGAGCAGGATTGATGGCCGGCCGTTATTTCGACGAATGGACGGTCGGCGACCGCATCGCCCACGACATCCGCCGCACGGTCACCGAGACCGACAATCTGCTGTTCACGACGCTCTCCCACAATCCGCAACCGCTGCATCTCGATGCCGACTATGCGGCCGGCACCGAATTCGGCCGGATCGTCGTCAACGGCACCTTCACTTTTGCCCTCACCGTCGGCCTTTCGGTCGGCGACACAACGCTCGGCACGCTCGTCGCCAATCTCGGCTATGACAAGGTAACGATGCCAAAGCCGGTCTTCATCGGCGATACGCTGCGGGTGGAAACGGAAGTGATGGAGCTGCGTCGCTCGAACTCCCGCCCCGATGCCGGCATCGTCACCTTCCGGCATATCACCCTGAACCAGCGCGGCGAGATCGTCTGCCAGTGCCTGCGCACGGCAATGCTGAAGGTGAAACCGTCATGAAGCTGCGCTCGCTGCTCTTTGCGCCCGGTGACCGGCCGGAGCGTTTCGAAAAAGCGCTCGCCTCAGGCGCCGACGCCGTCATTCTCGACCTGGAAGATTCGGTTGCGCCCCTAAACAAGCCGAAAGCGCGCGAGAGCGTGCACGAGTTCGTCCTGCATCATGCCGGCGAGACCGCTCTCCTGATCCGCATCAATCCCCTCGCCTCGCCAGAATTCGAAGGCGACCTTGCCGCTTTGAGCGGCCTTCGTCCTTTTGCGATCGTGCTGCCGAAGGCCGAGGGTGCCGCTTCGGTGCTGAAGCTTGCAGGCTCTCTTGCATCTGCAATGCCCATCTTGCCGATCGCAACCGAAACGCCATCCGCGATCTTCGAGATCGGCAGCTACCGGAATGTCGCGACCAGCCTCTGCGGCCTGACCTGGGGTGCTGAGGATCTGCCTGCCGCGATGGGGGCTACGACCGCGCGGAGGACGGATGGCCGCTACACGCCGCCTTACGAGCTTGCCCGCTCGCTCACGCTGTTCGCAGCCCATGCCGCCGGCGTTCCGGCAATCGACACCGTCTATCCCGATTTCCACGATCTCAACGGTCTCAGGGCCTATGTCGGCCGAGCCCGGCGCGACGGCTTTTCCGGCATGATGGCCATCCATCCGAGCCAGATCGAAACGATCAATCACACCTTCACGCCGGATCCGTCCGAGATCGCCTGGGCCGAGAAAGTCGCCGCCGCCTTCGCCGCCAGCCCAGACGCGGGTGTCATCCAGCTCGACGGGCGCATGCTGGACCTGCCGCATCTCAAGCTCGCGACCCGCATTCTCGATGTGGCCGGGCGATAGAGCAAATGCGCCACCAATCAGCCCGCCTTTGCGGTGTGCTTGGAGGCGGCGTTCTCTCGGTTGAGGTAGCCGGCACCGATGGCGACGTAGAGATCCACATAGTCCTTGGCAACCTGTTGCACGGTGTCGGCAAGGCTCTCCTGGGCATCGGAGACCGACCGCTGCGCCTCCAGGACATCGAGCAATGACGAGGCGCCATCCTTGTAGCTCGTGGTCGAAAGCGCAAGCGACTCCTGTGCCGTTTGCACCTGTCTGCGCAACGGTTCGAGCGTCTGCGTGTCACGGCGAACAGCCGACAGCGCATTTTCCACCTCTTCGACCCCGTTCAGCACCGCCGCTTTCCAGGCGAGATATTGGGTCCTGGCATCGGATTTTTCGATGTCGACATTCGCACGCAATTTGCCGCCATCGAAGATCGGCAGGTTGAGTGTCGGCCCGAAGGTCCAACTGGTCAGAGTTCCGCCGCTTGCACCGGATGATTTGACCCAGCTCGGCGAGATCGAGCCGGATAGAGAGATCGACGGGTAGAGCTGGGCTTCCGCGGCCCCGATATCGGCGACAGCCGCCGCCAGCTCGCGTTCCGCCTTGCGGATATCGGGACGGTTGCGGATGAGATCGGCCGGAATGCCGGCCCGAATGTCGCCGCGGAAAACCGGCTGGCCGGCGCTTTTCTGCAGTTCGCCCATCAGCGAGGCCGCCGGCATCCCGAGCAGAGTGGCAATGTGATGGCCCGATTCGGTGAAGCTCTGTTCGAGGCCAGGAATGTCGGACTTTGTCGACTGTACCAGACCCTCGGCCTGAACGACGTCGAGGCGGGAGGCCGCACCCGCCTTGAGCTGCAGCTGCGTGAGTTCGTAAGTCTGTTGGCGGGATTTCAAATTCGCCTGCGAAAGCGCGATGCGCTGCTGATAATAGCGGGCGTCGATATAGCTCTCGACCAGGTCTTTCAGAAAGGTGAGCTTTGCATTGTCGGCCGTTGCATAGGCGGCCCCCAGCGAGGCGATCGCACTCTCCTTCGAGCGACGGTACTGGCCGAAGATGTCGAGCAGCCAGGAAAGGCTGGCCTCGCCACCTGTCTCATTCGTGGTACCGATCGTCGTACGCTCAGAACCCTTCTCACCGGATACCGTGTGCGATGCGCCGACATCGAGGCTCGGCAGGCCACCGGCAGCGGCAACCGTGACATTGGCGGAAGCCGAATTGATGCGCTCGAGCGCCTGCAGGACATCAAGGTTCTCGCTGCGGCCATGAGCCACCAGGCCGTCGAGCCGCTTGTCACGATAAGCCGTCCACCACTGCGCCGCCACGACATCGCCGTTGCTCTTGGTACTCCCCTCTTTGAATTTAGCAGGAAGCGGCATCTCTGGGGGTACGTGATTCGGGCCGCTGACGCAGCCTGCCAGCAGAAGCGTGACCGCCGATGCGGCGTAGCGGAGCGATGATAGGTTCATGCAGAGCGACGGATTCACGGGCGAGCTTTCTGAACCGGGATCGTGGGTTCAGGCTTAGCGACGCCAACGTTAATGGCGGTAAAGACACTGTAAAGTTAGGTAAAATCGCTGGGCCGGATCAGGCTTGGTCGTCAGCCGAACCATAGAGTGTCGGCTTTCGGGGAAGCTCCAGGGTGATTGCCAGACCTCCGGCATCCGGCAACGACGCATGTACCCGCCCGCCATGGCGCTCGATGGCCTGTCTGGTGATGGCCAGACCCAGGCCATATCCACCTCTCGGTACAGCCTCGTTTCCGCGTGAGAACGGTTGGAAGATCCGTTCGAGTTCGTCTCGACTGACACCTGGCCCCTGATCGGTAACACAGATTTTGAGGCGCTCGTCTGTCGTCTCGCACGATACGGATATACGCGAATGCTCGGCTGTGTACTTGACGGCGTTGCGGACGACGTTTTCGAGCGCCCTGTAGATGAGCTCGCCTTCGACTTCGGCGCGGAAAACGCCCTCGACACTGGTTGTGATTGAGACCTCCCGCGCCTGAGCTTCGAATGCCGCATCGCCGAGAATTTCGTTGAGCAGCTCGATGACATCAAGAGCGTGCGTTTTCAGCGGCCGGCTGGATCCGGCAGTCAACCTGGCAAGCGTCAGAACTTCGCCGACCAGCGCATCCAGCCGTTCGACCTCCCGGTCCATGCGGTCTAGCATGGCGCCGAGTTTCGCCGGGCTCTGCCGGAGCACGCCGACGGCGGCCTGTAGGCGGGACAAAGGCGAACGCAGCTCGTGGGAGACATCATGGAACAGCCTCTGCTGCGCATCCTGCAGCTCCTGAAGCCGGGCGGCGCTGGAATCGAAGTCATGCGCAAGCGCGGTAACCTCGTCCTTTCGGCCGGCCATCTTGTCACCGATGCGGAAATCGAAGCGGCCATGCGCGAGCGCGCTCAAGCCATCGCGCAGATGCACCACGGGACGAATGAGATATCGGGCGAGTGCACCTGCCGAAATCGTGCTCGAAATCAGGATCGTGAGCCACGGCAAGAACGGACCGAAGTTCTCGAACGTGAACGTCGCCTTGGCCGGCAGGGAAATCTGGTAGCAAACCTCGTCCTTCAGGACGAATCGTGTGTCGACGGTCTTTTGAACCTCGCAGGCATCGGCTTTCGCCGTTTTGGAGATCGTCAGACCAGATGGTAGCGTCTCTTCACTTGCGCGCACGAAATGCGCGGCGGCATCCTCGCCATCTCTGGCGAGCATGTTTGCGGTGAGATTCAGGGCAATCACTCGCCGCTCTTCCTCCAGTTCGCGCGCAAAAGGAACGCCCTGGAGGAAATTGACGAGCAGGATGATAACGCCGACGGTTGCCGCCATCGTCAACCAGATCGTCGTGAAGAATTTCCAGAAAAGCCGGGGCATACTCAGTCCACGAGAAGTTGATAGCCTTGGCCGCGAACGGACTGGATCCAGGATTGGCCATCCTCCCTCAGTCCGAGCTTCTGGCGAACGCTGCTGATATGGACGTCGATCCGGCGATCGAACGGGGTCAGCGGCTTGCCGAAGGCCCGCTTCGAAATGTCCTGCTTCGACACGAGCTGGCCGGCGCTGCGGGCGAGGACCTCGAGCAGGCTGAATTCCGTGCCGGTCAGGTCCAAGCTTTCGCCGCGCCATTCGGCGATCCTGCTGCCAGGATGGATCACGAGTTTTCCCGCCCTTATGATGTCGATCGAAGCACCGGCCGCCGGCTGGCCCGCCCGGCGGAGGATGGCGCGCAGTCTCGCCGCAAGTTCGCCCGGCGAGCATGGCTTCGGCACATAGTCGTCGGCGCCGAGATTGAGACCCGATATCCTGTCGACGTCATCGCCCCTTGCGGTAAGCATCAGCACAGGAACCTGGCTGAGCTTCCTGATCCTCTGCAGAACCTCGATCCCGTTCATCCGAGGCATCATGATGTCGAGCACGATAATATCAACCGTATTGCCGGCCGCCGCGGCAATGGCGGCGCGCCCGTCTGTATCCGTGACGACCTCATATCCTTCTTCGACCAGATATTCCTGCAGAAGCGTCGTCAGCTCGGCATCGTCGTCGATAAGGAGAACCTTGTTCATTCGCATTATCCGCTCTCAATCCCGGCAAGCCATACAGCACAAATACAGTCGCGCAGCCAAGTTTTACCTAACTTAACATTAACTTGACCGCACTTAACGTTCGTCCCGCTACTGATCCTGCCATGACATAATACGCGCTGAAACCGGATTGCAGCGACATGGCCCGCAATCCCTCGTTGAGTTGGCGCGGATCGGGAAAAGGCATCGATGCCTTTGACCACCTCTTCGGTCGAATTCCCCCCCGGAACGAGACCGCGGGACGCGTTACCCCGCAGGCGGCCCCGCGCCGCCTGCGCGTCCTGCATTTTCTCGGCCAACAGCGTACCTGGCCTGTGTCGCAGAGAGAACCTTTACCAAACTTTACACTTCCTTAACCGCGCTTAACATCTACACAGCTATTAGAGTTCGACCTCAGTTCGATCCGGAGTGTCGTGTGTCCAAGGCACATCGAAATATTCTGCGGTGCCGCTTTGCGGAGCGGAAAGTCATCTGTGTCGAGATTTGGCGGTGGTTATCGAAGCTTGCTTCAAAGAACTATGTCTCAATTGCTTCTTTCTTGAGTCCCGGGATCCACTCAGGACGCGCAGAAACCGTTCCAATAGAGCGTCATGCTCACCTGGAAGACATCTCCATTGGGGGAACGGGGTGATTGATGCTCCGGGTGATCAGGGCGTGTTTACCGGACAGATCGAACAGTTCAACAAGCCTACCGACGCCGACGAGGTTGCGGCGCATCGCCTCGAGGAAAGGCGGCAATAGCCATCGAGCGCGGCACGGGCGCAGAGCGAAGGGCCGAAATAGAAGGCGAACGCTGACACTAGGGACCGTCGTGAGGCATCGGTTCGTTGTCAAAGTCGTGGAGCGTCAGTCGACACGTGCTCGAGCGACGAGGCATATTCCCGCTCAGAAGAACGGTCCCGCCATATGCCGAGAGTGACTTACCGATTTGCTTCTGTGGTTTCCACGAAGAGCTGGTTGAGCTGTTTCATCTCAAGTGCATGGGCGCGCCTTCTGAGGGCGGCTACCTGTTTGAGCGTTGCAAGGTTGTCTGTCGTCTCAATGAGATGCGCATCGGCGACCAGCATTTCCGCTTCAATCCTGCCCTGCTCTCTCAATTGCCAGACATCCCTGACGCGAAATTGGACCATTATGACGCCGAAAAGCGCCACGAGCGCGGAAGCGGTCATTGGCAGCCAATTCGGGACAACCGGTCCATAGGCCGAAAACAATGATGAAAGGCCACTCAAAACGATGATCGCCAAGGTGAGAAAATTCCAGAGATATTGATTAACCTTGGAGGAACGAGCATAGCCGTTTCGATGTGTTCGAAGGTCACGCAAAGCCTGCCTTTTGATCTCGGCTGCGTCCGATGGAAGCATGCTTTCGGCCGTCTCTTGCTCGATCTCCCGCCTTGCCGCCAAAATCACGTTGATGACGGCGATAGTGATCCCGAAGGTTATCATGAACCACGCGATGTAGTGCAAAGGGACGTCGTCGAGAATGACGTTTGACAAAAATGCGGGTTGAAAAAACTCAATTAAAGCGCCAATCGATATCAAGAATATAGACAGGGCAACCACTGCAATCGAAAGCATCGCCGCTATATTTCTATATCTGCTATTTAGTGTCATTTTCTTCAGTTGAGCCTGGTCATCCCCCTCCCTTCTAAACAAATCCATCATCCTATCCTCGAGACTATAGGGTTAACCATAGTCAACCTTTTACCACGCCAGAAAGCAAGTAATGTTTGCGAAGTAATACTTTACGGATCGAATTTCCGGCACCTCTCGCTAATGTGCGGGCCGGGGCAGCCTCCACCTCTTCAATCCGGTCGCTTCAGGCTACGCTGATCGCCAGCGGCCGGCCGAGATCGAGGCCAATATAGTCCTGGTGCTGTCGGACGATCTGCGCGGCGTGAGCGATCGTCAGGCTTGATCGCGGCGATGATCTCCTCAAGGTCGCCCAGCCTGACAGCCACTTGAAAATCGGCGCTGCCTGAGCGGGTGAGATTGGGCCTTCTCAGGAGAATGGCTTTGTCGGTCCCGCCGCTGGATTGGTCAGCCAGCGTGGTCCCTCGGCGGTCATGTAGATATGGTCTTCCAACCGGATCCCGAATTTCCCGGGGAAGACGATCATCGGTTCATTGGAAAAACACATGCCGGCGGCAAGCGGCGCGTCGTTGCCGCGAACGATGTATGGCTCCTCGTGGATCTCGAGCCCGAGGCCATGACCGGCGCGATGCGGCAAACCCGGCAGGCGATAGTCGGGGCCTAGCGAGTGTTTGGCAAGCACCTTGCGGGCCGCATCGTCGAGGCTCGAGCAGGCGGCGCCGATCCGGGCTGCGTCGAAGACGGCCTGTTGCGCCTCGCGCTCGATCCACCAGGCGCGTTCGAACGCGCTGTTGCCGTCCTCCAGAATATAGGTCCTGGTGATATCGGAATGATAACCGTCGATCCGGCAGCCGGTATCGACGAGAACGACGTCGTCGCGACCAAGGACCTGATCGCCGTCGGCGCCATGCGGAAGCGAGGTCGCCGCGCCGAAGGAGACGATGCAGAACGTCGAGCCGGCATCGGCGCCGGCCTGGCGATGCTGTCGGTCGATGAATTCGACCACCTCGGATGATTTGATGCCCGGCTTCAAAAGCCCATGCACTTGCTTGTGGACGTCGAGCGTCAGGTCCATCGCATACTGAATGAGGGCAAGCTCTGCAGCCGATTTGATGCAACGCAGGTCGCGGATCAGCCGCCCGCCATCGGCAAGCCTTGCCGCGCCCATCTCCGCTGCCAATGCGTGATAGAAGAAAAGCGGCAAGCCATCGTCGAGGGCAAGTCTGCCGCGCTGGGCAACAAGGCGGGCGATGAGAGCGGCGCTGCTCTCCTCCTCTTCCCAGACCAGGATTTCCCCCGGCAGATGTGGCAGCGTTTCGACACGGCTGCGCTCGAACCCCGGAACGATGTAGGAAATGGTCGCGGGCATGACGAGCGCGCCGAGGAACCTTTCGCTCGGATGCCAGACGAGCCCGGTGAAGTAGTGGAGGCTTTCGGTCGGCCCAAGAAGCACGGCAGCCAATCCTTCGGCTTCGATCAGTTTCCGAAGCCCGGCGAGGCGGTTCTGCCGTTCGTCCTCAGTGATGCGGGGTACGGGGTGCTGCCACGACATGTTGTTTTCCTGCTTTTCCTGCGCTTCGAGATCGATGAAACCCTCGCCTTGCAGCCAGGATCTTGAACCGACACTAATGCCGCTGTAGGCAATATGTCGACATGAAAAGTGAGGAGATAGCCATGGCGGTCGAATACACCACACCGGGCATGCTGATGCGCGATCATATGGTCGACGTGCCCCTGGATTGGTCGAAGCCGGAGGGTGAGACGATCCGGATTTTTGCACGTGAAGTGTGCGATCCCGCCCGCCGTCGTGAAACACTGCCGTTGCTGGCTTTCCTTCAAGGCGGTCCTGGCGGAAAGTCGCCGCGGCCGAGCAACGGCGGGCCGCCATGGCTTGCCGAAGCCCTGAAGACGCACCGCGTTATCCTGATCGACCAGCGCGGCACCGGGCGCAGCAGCCGGATCGAAAGTGCGACGATGGAGCACTTTGCCGACGGCAGGGCCGCAGCCGACTATCTCAGCCTCTTTCGTGCCGACAGCATCGTTGCCGATTGCGAACATCTGAGGAAAACCGTCTTCGGCGGCGGGCGCTGGCAAACGCTTGGCCAGAGCTATGGCGGCTTCCTGACACTTACCTATCTCTCGAAGGCGCCGGAGGGACTTTCCGCCTGTTATGTCACCGGCGGCCTTGCCGGCCTTGGGGCGACGGCCGAGGATGTCTATCGGCGCACCTACCCGCGCGTTACCGAAAAGAACGCCGCCTATTACCGCCGCTACCCCGGGGATGCCGAGCGTATCGGCCGGATCGCCGACTATATCGAGACCAATGAGGTGCGGTTGCCCGATGGCGATCGCCTCTCCGTTCGCCGCTTTCAGACCATCGGCATCGATTTCGGCATGGCGCCGGGTTACGAGAACATTCATTGGCTGGTCGACGAGGCTTTCTCCGGTCCCAATGAAGAACGTCTCTCCGAGCGCTTCCTCGCGTCGGTGATGTCGCTGACCTCATATGACGACAATCCGCTCTTCGCCGTTTTGCAGGAAAGCATCTATGGCCAGGCCGGGACGCCGACTGCCTGGGCAGCCGAACGCATCCGCGCCGAGCATCCGGCCTTTGCCGGCGACCGGCGGCCGCTGCTGTTGACGGGGGAGATGATGTATCCCTGGATGTTCGAGGAAATTCGCTCGCTTAGGGCCTTCAGGGCAGGTGTCGAGGCGCTGGCAACGATTGAGCACTACGCCCCGCTCTATGCTCCGGCACGTCTCGCTGCAAACGAGGTGCCGGTCGCCGCGGTCATCTATCATGACGACATGTATGTCGATGCCGGGCTTTCGCTCGAAACAGCGCGCCACGTCGCCAACGTGCAGGCATGGGTGACCAACGAATTCGAGCATGACGGTGTTCGCCAGTCGGCGGCTGTCCTGCGCCGGCTGATGACCTTGGTCAGAGAGCAAGGCGGCCCCCTCGCCTCTTGAGGCTCGAGCGGTTCATTGCTCTCGTCGCGTCAGGACATGCTGATCGCCACCGGCCGGTCGAGGTCGCGGGCAATATATTCCTGGATCTGGCGGACGATCTGCCCGGCGTGGGCGATCGCCAGTTGGTCGGCCCGCTCGACGTCACCGGCCTCGATTGCGGCGATGATCTCCTCGTGTTCGTCGACATACTGGCGCGGCAGGCGGTCGTCGAATGTCGAGTAGTAAAGGCGCAGGATGCGGCGGCCCTCGTCGAGCAGCCTGGCGAAGAAGGCCGTGTAATAGGAATTGCCGGCTAGTTCAGCGATCGCGACGTGAAATTCGCGGTTGGCCTCGATCATCGCATAGGCATCGCGCGCGGCAACGGCATCGGCGAAGTCCTTCTGATTCCGGCGGATGGTCTTCATGATCTCGCCGTTTCGCCGTTGCGCCGCGCCGCGCGTCGTCACCCGGTACATCAGCGTCAGCGCTTCGAAATAGGTGGGCAGGCTTGCGAAATCGATCGTTGCGACGATCGTGTTCCTGTTCGGCAGCGTCGTGACGAGCCCATCGGCGGCGAGCCGCAACAGCGCCTCTCGAATGGGTGTCCGCGACATCCGGAAACGCTCCGACAGCCGCACTTCGTCGAGCGGACTGCCGGGTTCCAGCGCCATCGACAGGATTTCCTGCCTGAGCGTCACATAGACGCTCTGCGTGCCAGAGCCGCGCACCCGCACATTTTCCGCGTCGTTCCGCATTCGTCCGCCCTCTTTTGTTAGAGCCTTGTATTGCGTTTCGGCCGATTCTCGCAATGTCGGTCTTCGGGGTCTCAAATATGTAAGCTCACATCATTGAATCTTGTCGACAGTTTGTATATAAGGCAACCAGTTTCAACGAGGCTCGATCAATGACCACAGGATGGAAGGGCGTATTTCCCGCCGTAACGACACAGTTCAACGATGATCTTTCCGTTGATCTGCCCTCGACCCAGCGCGTCCAGGACGCGCTTGTAAACGATGGCGTCAACGGACTGATCGTCATGGGCACATGCGGCGAGAACAATTCGCTGGACCCCGAGGAGAAGCGCACGATCTTGAAAGCTGCCGTCGAGGTCGTCAACGGCCGCGTTCCCGTGGTGACGGGCGTGTCCGAATTCGACACGCGCCGTGCCGTCGCCTATGCTCGCGACGCCGAAAAACTCGGCGCCGACGGGCTGATGCTGCTGCCGGCCATGGTTTATGTGCCGAAGCCCGAAGAGCTGATCGCGCATTTCCGTACCGTCGCCGAAGCGACCTCGCTGCCGATCATGCTCTACAACAACCCGCCGGCCTACCGCGTCAACATCGGCGCCGATGTGCTGAAGGTGCTTGCCGATGTGCCAAACATCAAGGCGGTCAAGGAAAGCGCGCCGGATCCGCGCCGCTTCACCGATCTCATCAATGAATTCGGCGATCGTTTCGATATCTTCGCAGGTCTCGACGACGTGGCGCTTGAAGGCCTGATGCTCGGCGCCAAGGGCTGGGTCTCGGGCTTGACCAGCGCCTTCCCGCAGGAATCCGTACAACTCGTTGCCGCCGCCGAACGCGGCGACTGGGAAGAGGCCCGCAAGATCTATCGCTGGTTCATGCCGCTTCTGCACCTCGATGCCGAACACGACCTCGTGCAGTCGATCAAGCTTGCCGAGCAGATCATGGGCCGCGGCTCCGAGCGCGTTCGCATGCCGCGCCTGCCGCTTTCGGGCGCCCGACGCGCCGAAGTCACCGCGATGGTCGAGAAGGCCGCTGCCACGCGTCCTTCGAAGATCCGCCAGGCTGCCTGATCATCGAGGCCGGCGACCCTCGCGGTTGCCGGCCTTTCAGTGTTTGCGGTTCAGGCAAGCGCCAGCGACCGGCCGGTCGCCGGATCGAACAGATGCATCTGGTTCATGTTGAACGAGAGCGGCATCGTCGACATCGGCCTGGGCCCGCTCTCGGGATCGATGCAGGCGCAAAGACTTGCCTCGCCGATGCCGAAATAGACCATGGTCTCCGGCCCGAGTGGTTCCACAAGATCGATCTTAGCTTCGATGTCGGCATAACCAGGACGGGCCTGGCGGTCGGTGATCGATTCCGGCCTGATCCCGAACACGACTGATTTACCGGCATGGCTGGCATAGTCGCCGGCGCGCGCCTTCGGCACCGGAAGCTCGCTGCCGTCAGTCAGTTTGACGACGAGACCCTTGTCTCCTGATAGCAGCGTCGCCGACAGGAAATTCATCGACGGTGAGCCGATGAAGCCGGCGACGAACTGGCTGACGGGCCGATGATAGAGCGCCTGCGGCGGTCCCGCCTGTTCGATGATGCCACCATTCATCACCACGACACGATCCGCCATGGTCATCGCCTCGACCTGGTCGTGCGTGACGTAGACGGTCGTCGTCGGCAACAGCTGGTGCAGCCGCTTGATCTCCGTGCGCATCTGTACGCGAAGCTTGGCATCGAGGTTGGACAACGGCTCGTCGAAGAGAAAGACTTTCGGGTTCCGCACGATCGCGCGCCCCATCGCGACGCGCTGGCGCTGGCCGCCCGAAAGCTGGCCCGGGCGCCGGCCGAGCAGCTCGCTGATATGCAGGGTTTCCGCCGCCCTGATGATACGGGCGTCAATCTCGCTCTTGGCGAGCTTCTGCTGCTCCAGGCAGAACGAAATATTCTCCCGCACCGTCATGTGCGGATAGAGCGCGTAGTTCTGAAAGACCATGGCGATATCGCGTTTGCCCGGGCCAAGCCGGTTGACGACCTGGTCGCCGATCACGATCTCACCGCCGGTGATGTGTTCGAGACCCGCGATCATGCGCAATGTCGTCGATTTTCCGCATCCCGACGGACCCACGAAAACGACGAATTCATTGTCTTCGATGTCAAGGCTGATGCCGCGCACGGCCTCGTAGATGCCATAGGATTTGACGATGCTCTTGAGTTCCAGCCGTGCCATGGTTTTCTCCTAGACCTCGTGCAACCAGATCGCCATCGCTCCGGGCTCGCGATTGGCCCAGAGGTGATAGGGGATCGCGGTGAAAGGCCGCTCCTTCAGCGCGGGGCGCGCGGTGCGATAGAGCGCATTCTGCCAATCGGATATATCGGCTTCGAGCGCGGTGCCTTCGAGGACGGTCGCTCCGCCGAGAAGCGAGGCATCGTAACGGGCAGAAATTTCCTCAGATGCCGGCAGGCGGAGCCGCTGCGGCTCGCCGCCGAGGTCCGTCTCCTCGATGCAATAGACGACAGGCCCGCGCCGCAGCGCGACGCGCCCGCCGTCTTCGGAGACGGCAGGATGCGCGTAGATGCGCTCGACCGGCATCGAGAAGCCGATGCGCACCTCGTCACCATTGCGCCATTCCCTTGATATTGCGGCATAACCCTTCGTCACGCATTGATCGAGATCGACGGCAACGCCGTTGACCGAGATTTGCGCCTGCCTGCACCATCCGGGGATCCGAAGACGAAGCTGAAACCGGCTTGGCCGCTCGACGGCGAACCGCAGGCTGATGTCGCCATCCCAGGGATATTGCGTCTTCTGGATCAGGCGCACGAAGCTGTCGCCGACTGTCAGCTCGGCGGAATTGGTGCCGTAGAGATGGACGGCGAGCTGATGATCATCAGTCGAATAGAAATATTGGCCGAGCGACGTGATGAAACGGGCGATGTTTGTCGGGCAGCAGGGGCAGTAATGCCATTTCCACCGGCGGTGCTGCCCGTGGCTTTCAAGGACGTTCTCATAGAAATAACGCTCGCCGTCGCGCGAGATGCCGGAAAGCGCGCCATTGTAAAGCACCGTTTCCAGCCTGTCGGTGAACTTGCTGTCGAGATCGACCTGCGCCATGCGATGGCTCCAGAAGCCGAGCGCGACGGCCGCGCATGTCTCGGCGTAAGCCGTCTCGTTCGGCAGGTCGAATTCGCGGGTGAACCCTTCATTGGATGCCGACGGGCCAAGGCCACCGGTCACGTAGAGCTGGCGGCTGACCAGATTGTCGAAAAGCCGGTCGCAGGCCTCCTTCAATGTCGGATCGTCGTTCTCACGGGAGAGATCCGCCATCGCAGAAAACAGGTACATGGCGCGAACCGCGTGGCCGACGACCTGGTGCTGATCGCGCACCGGCAAATGGGCCTGACTATAGGCATATGTCTTGTAGACGTAATCCTCAGGGCTCTCGCCGCGCTTGCGAGCCTCCTCGTCGTAATATGAGGGCATTCGCCCACGTTCGTCGACGAAATAGGTCGCAAGCTTCAGATGCCGCGGATCGCCCGTCACCCGGTAGAGCTTGACCAGCGCCAACTCGATTTCCTCATGGGCGTCATAACCTCTGAGCTTTCCGGGTTCGGCACCGAAGGTTTCGATGATATGGTCGACTGCGCGGATCATCACATCGAGGAAGCGACGCTTTCCAGTCGCCTCGTAATAGGCGACGGCCCCCTCCAGCAGATGGCCCATCGAATACATCTCGTGCAGGTCGCGCAGATTGGTCCAACGCCTGTCCGGCTCGCGGCGAATGAACCAGCTGTTGAGGTAGCCATCTGCCATCTGCCCTTTCTCGAGTTTTTCGACGATAGCATCGATCTTCGTTTCGAGCGCCGCATTCGGGTGAGCCTTCAGCGTGTAACTTGCGGCCTCGATCCATTTGCCGAAATCGGAATCGAAGAAATGCTGCATCGACAGTCCGCTCGGCTGGATCGGGCGCACCAGCGGCCCGGCCGGCTTGTCAAAATCGAGCACCTCGAGGAAGCCCTCCTCTTCCAGCCGCTTGTGCTGTGTCGGGATGGTGACGTTGCGAACCGTCTCCGTCCAGCTCTGCCAGAAACCGCCACGGAACACGACACTGGAATGGTCGGCGGGCCTGTATCGCTGCCGTCCCGCAGCGCGTGCCGGTTGAAAACGAGGTGAGCTGGTCATGAGGACTCCTGAGCGGGACGAGCGCTGTTACTTCACGGCGCCGGCCGTCAGGCCGCGCACGTAATATCGTTGCAAGAGAAGGAAAAGCAGGATGCAGGGGACCATGGTCACGGCTATGCCGGCCTGAAGCGCGCCCCAGTCGATGATGCCATAGATGCCCGACGAAACATTGACCAGCATGATCGGCAGCGTGAACTTGTTCTGGTCGGACAGAAAGATGAGGGCGGCAAGGAATTCATTCCAGGAGTTCAGGAAGGCGAACATGGCAACGGTGGCAACACCGGGAAGCGCGATCGGCAGCATGATCCGGCGCAGGATCGTCGCCTGCGACGCACCGTCTATCCGCGCCGCTTCGATCAGCGCCTTTGGCACCGCGTCGAAGGCGTTGCGCATCATGAAGACGGAAAAGGGTAGCTGGAACGTCACGTAGATCAGCACCAGCCCGAGAAGGCTGTTTTGCAGGTGGAGGAATTTCAGGATCAGGAAAAGCGGCGTCAGGATCGACTGAAAGGGGATCATCATCGTTGCCATGATCAGCACGAAGAGCAGCGATTGGCCGGGAAAGCGGAACTTCGAAAAACCGTATCCCGCCGGCACCGCGACGAGCACCGTCAGGATCACCGTTCCGGCAGCGATCAGCACCGAATTGCCGGCATAGACGTACCAGCCGGCGCCGACATGCTCGAGGCGACGGTAGTTTTCAAGCGAGAAGGCTTTCGAGAAAAGCGCTGCCGGATCGGCAAGTGCTGCGGCCGCGGGCTTGAAGGAATTGGCGAAAGACCAGATGATCGGCATCACGAAGAAGACGGCAAAGACGCATGCCGTCAGAACGAAGGCGAGATAACCGAGCCGCTCGCTCGCCGGCTTCCCTGCGAGATTGTGGTTGAGCCGCTCCATCAACCCTCCTCCGGCCGCTGGCGCAGCAGGACGAACTGGATGGCGCTGATCGCCACCAGCACGACGAGCAACGCAAAGGAGATCGCCGAGCCGTATCCGAGCCGATAGGATGAGAATGAGGCGAGATAGATCGAGAAGACCGCCGAGATCGTGCTGTTCTCAGGGCCGCCCTGGGTGATGATGAAGAACTGGTCGAAGGCCAGCATCGACGAGGTGACGTTGAGGACAAGCGCCAGCACCACCGAGTTCCTCATCAAAGGCAGCGTGATCCGGCGAAACCGGCTCCAGACACTGGCGCCGTCGATCCTGGCGGCTTCGATGACGTCGTTCGATATGCTCTGAAGGCCGGTCAGGAGGATGATCATCGTGAAGCCCGCTGTTTTCCAGACGACCATCAGGATGACGACGCCGAGGGCTGGCCAGAAACTTTCGAGCGGCCTCGGCGCGCTGTCGATGATGCCCGCTCCGCGTAGCAGCTGCGCAAAGACGCCGCTATCGGGATTGAGCAGCCACATCCACAATGTCGAGGCCGCCCCGAAGCCGATGACGACGGGCATGAAATAGATCGTGCGGAAAAAGCCGGCGATCCGCAGCGGCCGGTCGACGAGCAGCGCCAGAGGAAAGGCCACCAGGAAGATCGCAACCGTAACCAGCACAGTGTAGAGCAGCGTGAAACCCAGGGAATGCCAGAGCTGGGTATCGCCGATCAGTTCGGCATAGTTGGACAAGCCGATGAACTTCGTCCGGCCGAGAAGCGGCCAATTGTAAAAGCTCATCCAGACCGTCATGACAAGCGGCACGAGGAAAAGCACGACGATGAACAGCAAGCCCGGCAGGATGAAGGCAAGACCAAGCCAACCCTTTGGCTCGGCTTCTCCGGTCGCGATTGCGCGCCTCCGGCTGCGAAGTGTCGAGGATACCACCGCAACTCCTCCTTCCGCTTGAATGTCGAGATGTGAAATGGACGTCAGGGCATCCACGGACACCCTGACGAAACGCGTTGGCTTAGTTCGGATTGGTACGTTCAAGGATACGGGTGAAGTCGGCCTGCGTCTTGGCAATCGTTCCGTCGACGTCGTCACCGAAGATCGTGCCCTGGATCAGGTTGAGGAAGGGCCCGGTGCGGCTGACGAAGAGTTCGTCGGACGAAAATGTGTAGGGCGTGCGCGCCTTGGCAAGGATATTGTAGGCGACGAGATTGCGCGGATCGAATTTCGCATAGGCTTCCGCTGCGAGGTCGGTGCGCGACGGCATCCCCGATTCCTGGGTGATATAGACCTGCTGCTCGGGCTGCATGTAGAAATTGACGAAATCGAGCGCGACTTTCTTCTTCTCGTCGCTGATGCCCTTTATCAGGGAAAGCGTATCGCCGCCGGCAAAGCTCGATTCACCGCCCTTCGGCCCCGGGATCGGCGCAACGGCGAATTTCACGTCGGGATATTTGCTGGTCAGCAGATTGACGATGTAGGAGCCGGTCATCAGGATGCCGACCTTGCCCGAGGCGAAGGCTTCGACGGCATTGTTGCCGTTGCCGGAACGCGAGGTCGGGTGGATCGCACCGGCCTTCCACATATCGCGATAGGCAGCGATGGTCTCACGCAGCGCCGGCGTATCGACCGTGGCGCTGCGGCCGTCATCGCTCAGCACATCGGCATTGGCGGCCCACAGATGCGGCAGGAAGTCGTAGATCAGCCAGCTTCCCGAATTTGCCACGAAATAGAAGCCGTAGGTCTCGTTGCCGAGCGCGGCGATCTTCTTGGCATCGGCGGCGACCTCCTCCATCGATGCCGGCGCCTTGTTGGGGTCGAGGCCGGCCTTGGTGAAGAGATCGGTGTTATAGGCGATGATCGAGGCATCCGGCAGGGCCGGCACGCCATAGATCTTGCCGTCATAGGTGGCAAGACGGATGTGCGACGGGCTCATCGCGGAGGAATAGGGCAAGCCCTTCACGAAGTCGGAGATATCCTCGAGACCATCCGCCGCGGCAAAGGTCGGGAGATAGATCAGGTCGAGCACGGCGCCATCAGGAGCCGCGCTGCCGGCAATCGCCGCACCGAGCTTCGGCACCATCTGCTCCGCCGTGATCTGGGTGACATTGACCTTGTCGGAATGTGCGGCATTGTATTTGTCTGCCAGTCCCTGAAGGACGGCGCCGGACGACGTGCGCACCCATAGGGTGATTTCTTCGGCGCCGGCGAGAGAAGAGCTTGCCAGCAGCGCAAGAGCAGTGATCGTTGTTTTTAGTCGAAGCATGCTTGTTCCCCTTTTTCTCGTTCAGGCCCAAGGCCGTCGGACGAAATGGACGTTAGATCAGAAATTTTTGGCTGTCGACAGTCTGTGTGCATAAATCTGATGTCCGTTTGATAAAACCTTTTAACAGCACATTTTTTTCTGCTAAAAGCTTTTATCACGAACCGATGACGAGGCGGAATTTGAAGAATAGCGGCGATCGGAGACGGACGATTTACGACGTGGCGAAGGCTGCAGGCGTCAGCATTTCGACGGCGTCGAACGCGCTGAACGACACTGGTCGGACGAAGCGCGAGACACGCGAGCGGGTGCGGCGTGTGGCGGAAGAAATCGGATTTCGGCCCAACGCACTCGCCCGTGGGTTGCTGAGCAAGCGAAGCCATGCGATCGGCATGCTGACCAACGACACCTATGGCAGACTAACGCTGCCGATGGCGGCCGGGGTATCGGAGGTGCTCGTCGATCACGGCGTTTCCGTCTTCCTTTGCGCCACGAACAATGATCCAAGGCTCGCCCAGCTGCACCTGGAGGCGCTTCTTGACCGGCAGGTCGACGGCATCATATTCACCGCGACCCGCCTCGACCTCAAGCCGCCGGTCCAGCTGTCCCGCTTGCCGATACCCGTCGTCTACGTCTTTGCCGAGGGGCCGGCCGACAGCGTCACTTTCTTCCCTGATGACGAACAGGGCGCCCGCCTCGCCGTCGACCACCTGAAAGAACTCGGTCGATCGCGGATCCTGCACATCACCGGGCCGCGGGATTATCTCGCCGCTCGCATCCGCGCCCAATCCTATCTTGATGCCTGCGGCGACGGTGCCGAAGCGATGTTCGGCGAGTGGTCGGAGGAATGGGGTCACGAAGCCGTCCAGACGGTGTTTGCCCGGCCCGGCCCAAAGCCCGACGCCATCTTCTGCGGCAGTGACGAGATCGCCCGCGGCGTCATCGATGCGCTGCGCGACCTCAATGTGGAGATTCCCACGGATGTCGCCGTGGTCGGGTTCGACAATTGGGAGGTCGTCGCACGGCAAACGCGCCCGCCGCTCAGCACCATCGACATGGAGTTGAAGGAACTGGGCCATCGCGCCGGCCTGGCAATCCTCAGCCTCTCCAAGGGTGAACCGGTCCCTGCCGGCATCACCAGATTGCCGTGTCGCCTGGTCGTGCGGCAGTCTTGCGGCAGTCCCCCTCAATCCGACTGAAAACGACGGCAAGCAACACCGGCAAGCCGGCCGTCGTCGCTATTATCTGTCCGTGGAATTGCCGGAACGGGCCAGGCTGTTTCGGCTGACCAGCGACGGTATCTGGAAAATATGCTCGGAAGCGGTGCGGCCTTCTATTCTGGAAATGAGGGCCCGGGTTGCGACCTGACCGAGTTCCCTGCCCGACTGATCGATGCTTGCGAGATTGACGAGGCCGAGTGCTGCGGTCGGCGAATTGTCGTATCCGATGACGGCGAGATCTTCGGGGACGCGCACGCCCATCTCCATAGCCAGGCTGAGAAGGGTGATCGCGTCGAGATCGCTCCAGCAGAATACGGCGCGCGGCCTGTCCTTCCTCGATAGGAATTTTCGCATCGCCTCTTCCCGCTTCGGCGAGGCAATCGGAATTTTGCCGATCGCTGGCGAGGAGCCGAGCCCGCCACGCTGCATCGCCCGGCGAAACCCGATCTCACGCTGGCGGACGACGGAGACCGCGTGCCCCTGGCGCTCGCCAAGGCTCAGCATTTCGATGTCGCGATAGCCGCAGGCAAGAAGCGCTTCCACCGCGATCTCCGCGCCGCGCTGATCGTCGGCATTGACGGTATCGAAGGCCGTAGCGCTGGCATCGTGGTAACCGACGGCGACGATCGGTATCTGGACTGCGAATTTTGCGAGGATGTCCGAGGGCAAACGCGGCGCAACGAGGATCAGGCCATCCATCTTGTAGTCGATCATCGACTCGATCAACGACGTCTCCAGCTGCACGCGCGCATCGCTGACCCCGATCATCGCCTGATAGTGCGAAGGCGCCAGCACCCCGTTCACGCCGGCAATCACCTCCGGAAGGAAAGGATTGCGGATATCGATCAGGAGCACGCCGATGGTGAAACTCCGGCCACGCAGCCCTCGTGCTGCCCGCGAGGGGCGATATGCGAGTGTTTCGATGGAATCAGTCACCCTTGCGCGCAGTGCATCACTGACGCCATAGGCGTTTCGCATCACCTTGGAAACTGCTGCGACCGATACGCCGGCGTGAGTTGCCACGGTCCGGATCGTTACGCGATCATTCCGTTGCGGCTTTTGTTTTTCTTCGATTGACATGAAATCTCTGGCTTGCTGCGGGTCGTCAACATCGCCCGCACAACCACCATGGCAGACTGGTAACGAAAATTCTATTGCGCTTCCGAAGAAAATGTAGAACGTTATATGGAGAACGTTCTACAACTCGTCGGGAGGACTTGATGAACTTTCAGCCGGCAGCCATCAGCGGCAACCTCGTTTCGCGTACCTGGTCCGGGGATATGATCGCGCCGCTATCGGATGGCGGTCAGGGAACGGCGGCAAGCTTCGTTTCTCAAACTTTCGAGCATGATGGCCCGGGGCTCCCCGTCGATCTCTTCATCTCCGCACTTGGCCTCTATCGCTGCTTCATCAACGGCGTTCGCGTCAGCGGTGACTTGCTGACACCCGGCTGGACGAACTACGACGATCGCCTTGCTTACCAGCGGTATGATGTCTCGAACCTGCTCAAGCCGGGCCTCAACCGCATCGAGATCTGGCTTGCCGACGGATGGTACCGATCGCCCTTGATGTGGGGCGCCCAGGCGATCCCGAATTGCTGGGGTGAGAGGATCGGCGCCATTGCGGATCTGATCGGAGCTGATGGCGCCCTTCTTTCCACCGACACCACATGGCGAAGCGGTGTTTTGCCGATTCTGAAGTCGGGGATCTATTTCGGCGAAATCTATGATGCCCGGCAGGAAAGCTACTTGGAGAGCCACGGCACCGAGAGACTGCCGTTCGACAGGGCATTGCTCGTCGCGCATGAAACTGCTGCGGTGCGCGAGCTGCGGCCACTCGCCGCGGTCGAAAACTGGATCGACGATGAGGGCAGGACGATCTATGATTTCGGCCAGAATGCCGGCGGCTACATTAGATATACCGTCCGGGGCACTGCCGGCGCCGAAGTCCGGGTGGAGCATTCGGAAGTTCTCGGTCCCGACCGTCATTTCGACAATCGCAACTATCGCACGGCTGCCGCGCACACCGTCTATACGCTACGGGGAGACGGCGACGAGACCTACGCGCCGCATTTCACCTTCCACGGCTTCCGTTATGCCAGGGTGACGATTACGGGCGATGCGAAGATCCTCGCAATCGCGTCCATCCCGATCTCGTCTGTGGCCGAGCCCGCCGGCGGTTTCACCTCGGGCAATCCGCTGGTCAATCGTCTGGTCGAAAATACCATCTGGTCGCAGCGCGCCAATTTCGTCGAAGTGCCGACCGATTGCCCGCAGCGCGACGAACGCCTCGGCTGGACGGGCGACGCCCAGGTCTTTGCCGCAACCGCATGCTGGCTGAGCGACAGCCAATCCTTCCTGAGAAAGTATCTGCGGGATGTGATGGCCGATCAGCGCGAGGATGGCGCCGTCTCACATTTTTCGCCGGATCCGACGCGTCTGCATCCGACCAATTTCCCGGGCTATGCCGGCTCGACCGGCTGGGGCGACGCGATCGTCGTCATCCCCTGGGTGCTCTACACCCATTACGGCGACCGGGCCGTTCTGGCGGAGTGCCTGGATTCCATGGTGCGCTGGGTCGATTTTGTCTGGTCGATCTCGGATGGTCCCCTGGTTCGCCCGCCGTCGCATTGGGGCGCCCGAGGCTTCACCTTCGGCGACTGGCTGCAGCCGGTCGGCGACAATCGAAAGCCTCGCCCGACGATCGCCGACGACTGCGCGGCGACGCTCTATCACTTCATCTCGACCGACCTTCTGGCAAGGATCGCAGCCACTCTCGGCGAGCATGCCCTTGAAGAGAAGATGAAACAGCGCGCAAACGAGATCCGGCTGACATTTTCCAACGAGTTCATCACGCCGGCGGGACGGCTCGCGCACAACGACCAGACATCCTACGCCTTGGCCTTCCTTCACGACCTGATACCGGCAGAGCACAGGCAAGCCGCACAGCAGCACTTCCGGCAGGTGATCATTGATGCCGACTACAAGATCGGCACCGGCTTCATCGGAACGCCGGCCCTGTTGCCGGCGCTGACAAAGCTCGGCATGGACGATCTTGCCGAAAAGGTCTTCCTGCAGGAGGATGTGCCGGGCTGGCTCTACCAGGTGTCGAAAGGGGCGACGACGATCTGGGAGCGCTGGGATTCCATGGCGCCTGACGGCACGATCTACGAACCCGACATGAACAGCTATAACCACTATGCCTATGGCGCGGTCTGCCAATGGCTATTCGAAAGCGTCGCCGGAATTTCGCCGAGCCCGAGCGCACCCGGATTTGCCGAGGTGATCGTCGATCCAGCGCCGATTCCTTCGCTTTCGCCGGTATCGGCCCATCATGATATCAGCCAGGGACGCATCGAGGCCGGCTGGCAGTGCGACGGCAACAAGGTCACCTATGTGCTGACACTTCCGGAAGGTTGCATCGGCCGGTTCCGGCCCGGAAAACGGCATCAAAACCCGTCGCTCAATGGAGAGCCCGTCGTCGAGGAAGCCGTTATTCACCCCGGGACGCACCGACTGGCCTTTTCTCTACCCACTTCCTGAGGAGCATAAACGTCACACCGTTCAGAGGAGGAACGTCATGACACATCGGATTAAAGTCATTCTTGCGGGCGCGTCCGCGCTTTTGGCATTGGTCGCGGCCGGCCCGTCGCATGCAGAAACCACGCTGTCATTCCTGATCGACAACAATCCGGACACGGTCGCTGCCGCCGAGGCGCTGGTTGCCGCCTATCAGACAAAGGTGCCCGACGTGACGATCGAAATCGAGCCACGGGCCGGTGGCGGCGAGGGTGACAACATCATCAAGACGCGCCTAGCGACCGGCGAGATGTCCGATGTGTTTCTCTATAATTCCGGCTCGCTGCTCCAGGCGCTGAAACCCGCGCAGACGCTTGTCGATCTGAGCGGTCTTGCGTCGCAGGCGAAGGTGGACGAAGGTTTCAAGTCGGTCGTCCGCGCCGACGGCAAGCTCTACGGTGTTCCCTTCGGCACGGCGATGGCGGGCGGCATCCTCTACAACAGGAAAATCTACCAGGACCTCGGCCTGTCAGTCCCGAAGACATGGGCGGACTTCATGGCGAACAACGCAAAGGTCAAGGCATCAGGCAAGGTCGCCGTGGCGCAGACCTATCGCGATACCTGGACCTCGCAGTTATTCGTTCTGGCGGACTATTACAACCTGCATGCCGCCGTGCCGAACTTCGCCGCCGACTACACTGCCAACAAGGCGAAATACGCAGAGACGCCGGCGGCCATGAAAGGCTTCGAACGGCTGAAGGACGTTCACGACGCTGGCCTGATGAACGAGGATTTCGGCGCAGCAAGCTATGACGATGGCCTGAGAATGGTGGCAACGGGCGAGGCAGCGCACTATCCAATGCTGAGCTTCGCAATCGGCGCGCTCAAGCAGAATTATCCCGACAACCTCGCAGATGTCGGTTTCTTCGCGCAGCCGAGCGACGACGCGGCGACGAATGGCCTGACGGTCTGGATGCCGCCCGCCCTCTACATTCCCCTTACCAGTCAGCACGCAGAGGAAGCGCAGAAATTCGTGGATTTCGCAGGAAGCGTCGAAGGCTGCAAGATCATGGTGGAAACCAACACCGTGCAAGGGCCTCCCTTGATCGACGGCTGCGGTCTGCCTGCCGACGTGCCGCCTGCGGTGAAGGACATGCTTCCCTATTTCGAGGCCAAGGACAAGACGACCCCGGCGCTGGAATTTGTTTCGCCGGTCAAGGGGCCGGCTCTTGAGCAGATCACCGTCGAAGTCGGCTCCGGTATTCGCCAGCCGGCCGACGCGGCAAAACTCTATGACGACGATGTGCGCAAACAGGCCAAGCAACTCGGCCTGCCCAACTGGTAGCGGTCTTTCGGGTCAATTAACCTCGCTCCCGATGGAGCGAGGATCCACCCGATCGAAGAGGTAGTCATGACCGAGACACGCCCCCGCTCGCGCAAATCGCCCTACCCGCTGTGGTTTTTCATTCCGGCCGCAATCATCTACGGCGTGCTGTTTCTGGTTCCCACTGTATCCTCTCTTTGGTTCAGCCTCACGCGCTGGGATCTTTCGACCGCCGAATTCATCGGGCTCGAAAACTTTCAGCAGTTCTTTTCCGAACCATTCCTGGTCAAGGGACTGGTCAACACGCTGATCTATGCCGTGACGACATCCGGCCTGAAGACGGTCTGCGGGCTGCTGCTCGCCGTGCTCCTGACCAGCAATATCTTTGCCCGCGGCTTCCTGCGCACGCTGGTCTTCTTTCCCGTCCTGGTCTCGACGATCGGCATCGGCATCACCTTCACAGTGATGATGCATCCAACCAGGGGCATCATCAACGTCACGCTCGAAACGCTCGGCATTCCCGGCCCGGGATGGCTCACCAATCCGGCGCTGGCGCTTTTTTCGGTGGCTTTGGTCGATGTCTGGAAGGGTGTCGGCCTCGCAACGCTGATCTTCATCGCCGGCCTTGCTGCGATCAGCCCCGATTATTATGAGGCCGCGCGGATTGACGGCGCCACGCGTCTCCAGCAATTTTTCCGAATCACTCTGCCACTCGTGCGTCCCGCCACTGTCATCGTGGTGACATTGTCGCTGATCGGCGGGCTTCGATCCTTCGATCTGATATGGGCCATGACCCGCGGCGGGCCAGGTTTCTCCTCCGATGTGGTCGCCTCGGTGATCTATAAGCAGTACCAGGCGGGTTTCTACGGCCTGTCGACGGCCGGAAACGTCATCCTGTTTGCGCTAATCGCCGTAATCATCCTGCCATTCACCCTGTGGTTCAACCGGCGCGAGGTCGAGGAATGAGAAGCGTCCGCCCTTACGTGACCGGCGCGATAGCCCTTGCGGCGGCGGCCGTCATCTTCGTCATGCCCTTCGTTTTCGTCGCTCTGCAGGCGGTCAAATCGAAATCCGAAGCGTCTCGCCTTAATTTCGAATTGCCTGCGCAGTGGCTGTTCTGGGATAATCTGGTCGCCGTTTTCAAGGCGCGCGACTACCAGCTCATGCTCGCCTATTTCAACTCCACCCTGATCACCGTCGCCTCCGTCACGATCCTGATCCTGCTGTCGGCAATGGTCGGATATGTGATGCAGCGCCGCAGGACCGTCTGGAACAGAGTGGCCTCCGTTGCCCTATTCATGGGCCTGATGATGCCGCCGGCCGTCGTGCCCACCATCGGCCTCTTGCAGGAGATCGGTCTCTTCAAGACCATGACGGGGATGATCCTGATCCAGGTCGCCTATAATCTTTCTTTCTCAACCTTGCTCTACCGGTCGTTCATCTCGACCATACCGCGCGACCTCGACGAAGCGGCGCTGATCGACGGCGCCAAGCCCCGACAGATCTTCTTCAGAGTGATCTTGCCGCTGTTGAAGCCGGTGACCGTCACCAACATCGTCGTCCAATCCATTGCGATCTTCAACGATTTCACCAACCCGCTCTACTACCTTCCCGGCAAGGAGAACGTGACGGTGCAGCTGACGCTCTATAACTTCCAGAGCATGTACACGAGCCAGTACAATCTCCTCTTCATGAACATCCTCCTCGTGACGATCCCGCCGCTGATCGTCTTCATCTTCTTCAACAGGCAGATCGTCGCGGGCATGACGGCCGGCGCAGTCAAAGGGTAGCAGAATGGCTGAGCTCACTCTCAAACAGGTTCGCAAGAGCTTTGGCGCCCTCGAAGTCATCAAGGGGATCGATCTGGAGGTTGCCTCCGGCGAATTTGTCGTTTTCGTCGGCCCGTCTGGATGCGGAAAGTCGACGCTGCTGCGCATCATCGCCGGCCTGGAGGAGACGACATCAGGCGCGCTGACCATCGGCGGCAAGGACGTGACCTATGCCGAACCCTCGGAGCGTGGCATCGCCATGGTATTCCAGAGCTACGCGCTCTACCCGCACATGACCGTTGCCGAAAATATCGGCTTCGGGCTTTCGCTCGCCCGTCGCCCAAAGGCGGAAATCGCCGCCAAGGTCGCGGCGACGGCTGAAACGCTGCAGCTCGCCCAGTTGCTGGAGAGAAAGCCGAAAGCACTCTCCGGCGGTCAGAGGCAGCGCGTCGCCATCGGCCGCGCGATCATCCGCGATCCCAAGGTTTTCCTGTTCGACGAGCCGCTCTCCAATCTCGACGCTTCGCTCCGCGCCCAGATGCGCCTTGAGATCGCCGATCTCCACGCGCGCCTGAAATCGACGATGATCTATGTCACTCACGACCAGGTCGAAGCCATGACAATGGCCGACAAGATCGTCGTCCTGAACGGCGGCGCGGTCGAGCAGATCGGCAGTCCGATGGAGCTCTACCGCAATCCCGCAACACCCTTCGTCGCCGGGTTCATCGGCAGCCCGAAAATGAACCTCTATGGCGGCGAGATAGCACGGCGAATGAACTGCGCGACCTACGGCATTCGCCCTGAGCATATCAGGCTTTCGGAACGTGCCGGGCAATGGCAGGGCAGGATCCGGCATCTCGAGCGGCTTGGCGCCGACGCTATCCTCTACCTGGACGTTCCCGAACTCGGCGAGATGGTGGTGCGCGCCGAAGGCGAGACGCCGTTTGCATCTGGAATGACAGTCTGGGCAAATCCGGTCGAAGGAGCGGAACATCGGTTCTGAGGATGGCAAGCGCGCCACCGTCTCGGCGCTCGATTCTGCCGACGCACGGCGTTTACGACACCGCTATCTTCACGCCAACCTTGGAATCCTGCAATCAATGATTAATATGCAGTCATTGATGTATGGAGATAGCGATGGCAAGCATGACGATCCGCAATCTCGATGACGGTCTGAAGCAGAGGTTGCGCATGAGGGCAGCAACGCATGGCCGCTCCATGGAGGACGAAGCACGGGATATCCTGCGCATGGCGCTTGCGACGAGCGAACCGCCGGCGCGCAATCTCGCGGATGCGATCCGGGCACGTCTGCTCTCGGTTGGCGGCGTCGAACTCGACATCCCGCCCCGCGAGCCGATCCGTGATCCCCCGGACATCTCCGCGTGATCATTCTCGATACCAACGTCATCGCAGAGCTGCTGACGCCCGCCCCGAATGTGGCGGTGATCGGTTGGTTCGCCGCACAACATCCTACATCGATCTTCACGACAGCAGTCACCGGCTGAGATCCTCTACGGACTGCGTCTCCTTCCCGAGGGACGTCGTCGACGCGATCTTGAGGCGGCGATCTTGTTGGTATTTAGCGAGGATATTGGCGGTCGTGTTCTGCCATTTGATCGCGACGCTTCAAATTTCTATGCCACTATCGTCACCGACCGCCGCAAGGCGGGTCGACCGTTCAGTCAATTCGATGCTCAGATTGCTGCCATCGCAATTTCACGCGGCGCTTCACTCGCGACACGCAATGTCTCGGATTTTGCGGGAATGGACCTCAAGATCGTCAATCCGTGGAAAGACAGATAAAGGCGCGGAACGCCAGCGCATCCTACAGGATCTGCTTCTATTGCGAAAGTCTCCGCATTTTTGTTTACTCGATAACATGCCGGCCGTCTCGTCGACACGAGGCTCAGCTGGACAGTCAGAAACGCGGATCGTCATTTTCCGCACCGAGGATCATTCTGGCCGCAGGACTTTGGAACGGCCGCCCTGCTGGCCGATTTCCTGCCGTTTGACGAGCACGGGCTGCGTCTGTTCAACAGCCCCACGCTGGCCGTCCCTCTGCTCTGCCTCCCACGTTTGTTGCGTTCCCCGACGCCGAGGCACAGCCTTGCGCAGCTTGGCTTATCTCTGCGCTACGGCAGCGGCGCATCCGATTACGTGACGGAGGGATCTATGAGGTTGGTACTGTGCCGGCGCAGAGCTTCGTCAACAGGATGCCGCTCGGTCTAAAAGCCGGGCGCGCGACGTTCGAGTTTATCGGCGGCAGTCTCCTCGTCGCAACGATCTATTATCCCGGCGATCAAAGCCACAGCTACATCCGTCGCGATGAAACGGCAAGAAAGGGTCTGACCGTCCGCGGCGGCTTCGCAGAGGGATTTGGCCTTCGCGCCGAGGCTTTGAAAAAAATGCTGCGCCGTGAATGGAAACGGTTGGGACTGATACAGCTCCCGGGCACATCGCTGGCGGAGCCTGGCATCGATGCACATTTCGCCGGCACTCTGCCTATGGGCGCAGCCGGCCCGTTCGGTACTTCTTCGGATGGCGACATGAATCTTCATCCCGGTCTTTACGTCGTCGATGGTTCAATTCTTCCCGATCTTTCCTCGAAATACGTCACGATGACGATCATGGCCAATGCCGACCGCATCGCTCACCGTCTCGCCGAGACGGAAGCAAACTCGGCGCTCTGATGTCCGCTGCCGCTTTCAAGCCCTTAATTGGGGCAATGCATCGCCGGCCAATGATAAAAGCGGCTGATAATCTCCTTCTGAAAGCACTGAAAAATCAACAAGGCCGAGCGTGGCGCGCATGGCGGAGAGCGACGGCTCCTTGATCGCGGCGCCAAGCGCATTTCGCAGGAGAAGGACTCTGTCGTCCGACGCATCGCCTGAGGTGATAAAAGGCAGACCCGGACCTTTGGTCGTTTCGGCGATGATGCGGACCGCTTGGATATGGCCGGGATCGAAGCGCCGAATATTTGCATAGGTCACGCAATCGATGGCCGCACTGTCGGCCCTGCCTTCGACAACGGCGGCGATGCTGCCGCCGTGGCTGCCGGTTTCGATAATCCGGCCGAAAAAGTGGCCGTCGCGGGCAAGCGGAGCGACCGCTGCGCGAAAGAAATTGCTGCCGGAATTGCTGTCAGGGCCGTTGATCGCCGCCGTGGTGCCGCGCAAGTCCTCCAGCGAATGAAGGGCAGAATCCTTGGCGACGATGATGAAGCTGCGCATCAGCGGGCCGTCGCAGCCGGGATGGTGATATATCGGCGTCGCCACCAGGCGGACCCTGCCCCGCAGGCTCGTTGCAAAGGGATAGCCGCATGCCTGCGAGAGAAGAAGATCCGGCCTCAGCCAAGCTTCATCATAGCGAACCGCCTGATCGAGCTTTTCGGGCAGGTCCTTGAGGCCGGCTTCCAAAAGATAGTGCCGGAGGAACGACCATAACTCAGCGGTCGCCTCCGCGACCGGCTGGGATGTAGCATACATGGCGATGCTGACGAGAGGCATTCTGGTCTTTCCCTGCGAGGCGCAAGCATCGACTAGATCAAGCAATGCCGCCGAGGCATACATATTTGAGCTCGGTATATTCGTCCAACCCGTGCCTTGACCCTTCGCGGCCGAGACCTGACATTTTCACACCGCCGAATGGAGCCTCGGCTGTGGAGACAAGACCGGTATTGACGCCGACCATCCCATATTCGAGCGCTTCGGCCACACGAAATACCCGCGACAGATCGCGGGCGTAAAAATACGAAGCAAGCCCGAACTCGGTGTCGTTCGCCTGTTCGATGACGTCCTCTTCGTCGCGGAAACGAAAAAGCGGTGCAAGCGGCCCGAAGGTTTCCTCGCGAGCGACCTGCATGCCGGCAGCGACATCGCGCAGGATTGTCGGCTCGAAGAAATGGCCGCCAAGCGCGTGGCGTTTGCCGCCTAAGACGATCCCGGCACCCTTTGTAACGGCATCGCTGATATGGCTTTCAACCTTGGCGACGGCGTTGTCGTCGATCAGCGGGCCAAGCACGACGTCACGCTCGAGACCGTTGCCGACCTTCAGGCCCGAAACCGCCGCGGCGAGTTTGGCGGCAAACGCCTCATAGACGCCGTCCTGAACATAAAGCCGATTGGCGCAGACGCAGGTCTGACCGTTGTTGCGGAACTTGGCGATGAGCGCGCCTTCGACGGCAGCGTCGAGATCAGCATCGTCGAACACAATGAAGGGCGCATTGCCGCCAAGTTCGAGGCCGAGCTTTTTGATCGTCGGCGCGCATTGCCGGTAAAGCAGTTCGCCCGTCCGGGTGGAGCCCGTGAATGTCAAAACCCGAACGTCACGGCTTGCCGTCAGCACTCCGCCAATTGCCGCTGCGTCACCCGTGACGATGTTGAGAAGCCCCGGCGGCAGGCCGGCACGCTCACCGAGAACGGCGATGGCAATGGCAGAGAATGGCGTCTGCAGCGCCGGCTTGAGCACGACGGCACAGCCGGCGGCAAGCGCAGGGCCAATCTTGCGGGTGATCATCGCATTCGGAAAGTTCCAGGGCGTGATTGCCGCCACTACGCCTGCGGGCTGGCGCAGGACGAGGATCCGCTTGTCCGGCTGATGTCCCGGTACGACCTCGCCGTTGATGCGCCTCGCCTCTTCGGCGAACCATTCGATGAAGCTCGCACCATAGGTGATCTCCCCTTTGGCCTCGGCCAGCGGTTTTCCCTGCTCCAGCGTCAGGATCATCGCCAGATCGTCGCGGTTTTCGATCATCAGCCGATGCCATGCCTTGAGAACGGCGGCGCGCTCCCCGGCAGTCTTCTTCGCCCAAAGCTTCTGGGCGATGACCGCGGCGCGGATGGCATCTTCCGTTTCCGCCGCACCGAGATCGGGGACCACCCCTAGCGGCTCGCCTGTGGCTGGATTGCGGACCGTCGCCGCCTTGCGGCCTTCCGCTTCGATCCAGCGATCGGCGATGGGGCATGCCTGGCGGAACAGCGAGGGATCATTGAGCTTCATATGACAACTTTCAACAGAATACGTGAGCGGCACCGGGATCGAAATTCAGATGGACTATATCGCCACGGCTGAGCCCGACGATAGCCTCATGACCAAACGGCAGACGAACCGCCAGCGCCTCACCCGTCGCCGTCTCGGTCGAGACGTGAATATTGTTGCCGAGGAAGGTAATGTCGCTGACGGTTGCGGCAAGACCCGCTCCCGCCACCTGGTTTCGCGACAACCGAATGCGCTCAGGCCTCAGCATCAGGGCTGCCCTTGTCCCGGAGCTTCCTTTTCCATGCACCGGAATGTCATTGAAGACGCTTCCGCCGCCAAGCGAAATGGTGGCCTGCCCATCGGAGGATGACAGCAGGTCGCAGGAAATGAAGTCGCTGTCGCCGATGAATTCGGCCACGAAGCGGGTCCGCGGATTGGCATAGAGTTCCGGCCCCGTGCCGATCTGGTCGATGACCCCCTTGGAAAAGACGGCGATCCGGTCGGAGAGCCGCAGCGCCTCCTCCTGGTCGTGCGTGACATAGAGGATCGTCACTTCGGTCTGCTGATGGATCCGGCGTATCTCATGCTGGATTTCCTCGCGCAGCTTCTTGTCGAGCGCCGACAGCGGCTCGTCCATCAGAAGCACCGGCGGATCATAGGCAAGGGCTCTGGCAAGGGCGACGCGCTGCTGCTGGCCGCCGGACATTTGTGCGGGCTTGCGATCCTCGAAGCCTTCGAGCCTGACGAGACGCAGCATCTCCTTCACTTTGCTATCGACCTCGGCTTTGGACTTGCGCCTGACCTTCAGGGGGAATGCGATGTTTTCGCCCACCGTCAGATGCGGAAACAGGGTGTAGCGCTGGAACACCATGCCGATGTTGCGCTTGTGCGAAGGCGTGTCGAGCAAGGTCTTGCCCTCCAGCGTGATGTCGCCTTTCGTTGGAGTTTCAAAACCGGCCAGGATGTAGAGGGTGGTGCTTTTGCCGGATCCGGACGGTCCGAGAAAGGTCAGGAACTCCCCGCGCCGGACGTCGAGATTGACGTCGTGGACGGCGACGACCGGGCCGTATTCCTTGCGTATTCCGCGGATCTGAAGGAACGGTTCTTTCATTGTTTCAGTACCTTACGCACGACGGCAACCAGCGCCATCAAGAGGATCGTCAAAAGGATGAGAAGGGTCGACGCCGCAGCGACAACGGGCGTCAGGTCCTGCCGCAGCGTTGCCCATACCTTGACGGGCAGCGTCTGCAGGGTCGGGCTGGACATGAAGATTGCCACCACCACCTCGTCCCAGGAAGTCAGGAACGAGAAGACGGCCGCCGAAAACAGCCCATGGCTGATCGCCGGCAGGGTGACCCTGATCTTTGCTTCCAGAGGCGAGGCGCCGCAAAGAACCGCCGCGTCCTCGATCGACTTGTCGAAGCCCTCCAGCGCACTTGAGATGGAGAGGATCGAGAAGGGCAGCGCGAGAACGAGGTGCGAAATGACGAAGCCTACCAACGTGCCGCCAAGGCCGATCCTCAGAAAGAAGGCATAAAGGGCGACCGCAAGAACCACGACGGGCAGGATCATCGGCGTCAGGAACAGTGCTTTCAGCGCATCGCGGAACAGGAACGAACCGCGCACCAGCCCGAAGGAGGTCACGAGCCCGAGCAGCACCGACAGAACAGTCACGATGACCGCGATCTTGAAGCTCGTCCAGGCCGATTCCAGCCAGCGCGGATCGGCAAAGAGCTCGCTGTACCATTGAAGCGTCCAGCCGGGCGGCGGAAAGATCAGCCACTGCGAGGAGCCGAAGGAGAGCGCCGCGATAAAGACGATCGGCATCAGCAGGAAGGCCGCAGTCAGAAGCGTTATCGCCAGCAAGATGTATTTCCACCAGCCGAGACGGTCGAAATTGAGCAACATGTCAACGCCCTCCCGGATTCTGGTTGCCGACGAAGCGCAGCTGCACGGCATAAAGCAACAGGGTCACCACGAGG
Source organism: Rhizobium leguminosarum bv. trifolii WSM1325 (assembly GCA_000023185.1). NCBI lineage: Bacteria > Pseudomonadati > Pseudomonadota > Alphaproteobacteria > Hyphomicrobiales > Rhizobiaceae > Rhizobium > Rhizobium leguminosarum. The sequence continues at coordinate 259,915 of CP001627.1, forward strand.
AGAACCAGCGCCGCAGCACCGCCCATGCCCCAGTTGACCAGCGACTGCACGAATTGCGCGATCAGCTCTGCGAGCATCATGTTCGAGGTGCCGCCGAGAAGCGACGGCGTGACGAAATAACCAAGCGACATGACGAAGACCATGAGTGCACCAGCCGCCATGCCGGGCATTGCCAAGGGCAGCAGAACACGGGTCAGGCACTGCCACCGGTTGGCGCCGCAAAGTGCCGCCGCCTGCAGGGTAGACGGGTCGATCTTCCTGATCACGCCGTAGAGCGGCAGGATGATGAAGGGCAGCATGATATAGGTCATGCCGATGGTCACCCCGGTCAGGTTGTTGACCAGTGCCAAGGGCTTGTCGATCAGCCCAATTCCGATCAGCATCTTGTTGATGAGCCCCGTGCGCTGCAAAAGAACCATCCAGGCATAGGTGCGGGCAAGCAGGTTGGTCCACATCGATAGGAGCAGGATCGCAAAGATCACCGAGGTTAGGCGCCCGGGCATGATTGCCAGCGCCCAGGCAACGGGAAATCCGATCAGCAGCGAAATCACCGTGACGAGACCTGAGACGATGAAGGTGTTGGCGAAGATCTTCAGATAGGTCGCGGACCCGATCAGCTGCGCATAGTTTCCAAAACCCGGCACGGGTTCCAGCACGCTGCGCAACAGGAGCACTGCCACCGGCGCGATGAAAAAGATCGTCACGAAGGCGAGAGCCGGGAGGACCCCGCCGAAACCTGTTGCCCTGCGCACCTTTGGCAGGGGCGCAATTGCAGCGGAGGCATCGCTATATGTCGACATGACAGTCCTTCCCACCCGTCAATTTCCGCAGGCGCCGAGGTCCGACAAGCGGGCACCGACACTGCGGGGGCACGGCGAACATTCGCCGTACCCGTTCATCTCAAGTTTCAGGCTATTTCGCCTGCCAGGCGTACCACTTCTCGCCGATGGCATCGCGATTATCAGCCCAGTAGTTCATATCGGCATTCACCTGGCTGGCCGTCTGCTGATCCGGCAGGGTCTTGGCCGTCTCCGGATCCATCAGCTTGGCCGAGTCAACGTTGATTGGTGCATATCCGGTGGCTTTTGCAAGGGCGGCCTGCGGTTCGGCAGAAGTCGCCATTGCAATGAACTTCATCGCGGCTTCCACGTTCGGCGAACCCTTCGGCACGACGAGCGAATCCGCAGCGGTGATGTTCTGTTCCCATGAGGTCTCGGTCTTGATACCGCTCGCCGCAAGCGCGGTCATGCGGCCGTTCCAGACACTGCCGAAGGGAGCCTCGGCGGATGCCAGAAGCTGCTGCGACTGTGCGCCGCCCGACCACCAGACGATATCCGATTTGATCGTATCGAGCTTCTTGAAGGCGCGGTCGAGATCAAGTGGATAGAGCTTGTCGGCGGCCACACCGTCGGCAAGCAGCGCCGCTTCGATCACGCCGGGAGCCGACCACTTGTAGAATGTGCGCTTTCCCGGAAACTTTGCCGTGTCGAACAGATCCGCCCATGTCTTCGGGCAGGCGGTGACGGCATCGGCATTGCAGCCGATGACGAAGGAATAATAGAAGCTGCCGACCGAGTAATCAGTCACGAAGCGCGGATCGAGCTTGGATTTGTCGATGACCGAGAAATCGAGTTTCTCGAGCTGGCCATTCTTGCCGGCCTGGGCGGCATAGTCGCCTTCGACGTCGACGACGTCCCAGGTGACCTGGCCAGCCTCGACCATCGCCTTGAGCTTGCCGTAATCCGTCGGCCCGTCCTGCACGACGGTGATACCGGTCTTCTCCGTGAACGGGCTGGCCCATGCGGCCTTCTGCGCGTCCTGGGTCGTTCCTCCCCAGCTCGAGAAGACCATGTTGTCGGCGTGCGCCGGTACGGACACAGCCACGAATGCGGCAACCGCCGCGACAGCAAATGTTGTTTTCATGTTCCCTTATCCTTGTTCTGGTTTGTCCTACGGGTATGCCTTATGCCGTCAGTGCGCCTCGCTCCTGGGAGAAAAGTTGGCTGGCTTCATAATCTTGTTTTCCGCCACTTCGATCAGATCGCGGATCTTGGGCAGGAAGGCCTGCCACCGGGGATCGGCCAGAAGCCTCTGGCGCCTCGCCTCCCGGTCGTCCAGGCTCGCAAAGGCCCAGATGTGAACGATCTCGTTGATCGTTCCGATCTCCGAAAAGAAGTAACCGACGAGCGTGCCGAGATGGCTCTTCTGGATTTCGATCCCCTCTTCCTCGACGACCTTGAGATATTGCGGGATGGTGCCGTTCTTCAGCCGATAGGTGCGGATTTCGTAAAACATCGGCGCTACCTCATCACGAAGGGATCGGGGATCGGATCGTCCGATGTCCTGAGCCAGATCGTCTTGGTGCGGGTATAGTCGAGTGCTGCGGCCATGCCGCCTTCCCTGCCATGGCCCGACAGGCCGAAACCGCCGAACGGCGCGATCGGTGATACCACGCGGTAGGTGTTGACCCAGACGATCCCGGCTCGCAGCCCCTTCATCAGCCGGTGCGCCCGGGTCAGGTTCTGGGTGAAGACGCCGGAAGCCAGGCCATAACGGGTATCGTTGGCGAGCCGCAGCGCCTCGGTCTCCGTCTCGAATGACACGACGGACAAGACCGGCCCGAAGAATTCCTCGATGAGCGAGGGCGAGGCGACATCGTCGCAGTCGAGAATCGTCGGTGGGAAATAGTAGCCGTCGCCGTCGATCTTGCGCCCTCCCGTGACGAGGCGGGCGCCGCTTTCAATCGACTTGGCGACGAGGGCGCCGATATTGTCCTGCTGGCGCTTGGTGGCAAGCGGGCCGACTTCGGTCGCCATATCGAGCGGAGCACCGATCCGGATTGCCTCCGCCTTCTCGCGCAGCAGGGCGACGAATTTGTCCTTGACGCTGCGTTCGACGATGAGGCGCGATCCGGCAACGCAGCTCTGCCCTGTGGCGGCGAAGATCCCCGCGACCTGGGCATTGGCAGCGCTCTCGAGATCTGCATCGGCAAAGACGATGAATGGCGACTTGCCGCCAAGTTCAAGCGAGGTGGAGGCGAGGTTTTCGGCCGAGTTGCGAACGACGTGCCGGGCGGTTTCAGGGCCGCCGGTAAAGGCGACATGCGCAACCTTCGGGTGCCGTCCGAGGGCGGCGCCGCACGACGCGCCGAAACCGGTGATGATGTTGACGACGCCGGCGGGAAAGCCTGCCTCGTGCACGAGCCGTGCAAATTCGAGAAGCGGCGCCGGCCCGTCTTCCGAGGCCTTGACCACCATCGTGCAGCCGGCCGCCAGCGCCGGTCCGATCTTCACCGCAGACAGGAAGAGCTGGCTGTTCCACGGCACGACCATCGCAACGACGCCGATCGGCTCGCGGCGAAGCCAGACATCCATGTCGGGCTTGTCGATCGGCAGGTAGGCGCCTTCGATCTTGTCGGCGATGCCGGCATAGTAGCGATAGTATTCGGCGACATAAGCGATCTGAGCCGATGTTTCGCGGATGATCTTTCCGGTGTCGCGCGTCTCCAGTTCTGCGAGGATCTGCGCGTTAGCGGCAACCAGATCGGCCAGCTTGTAAAGCAGCTTGCCGCGTTGGGTGGCCGTCAGTTTCGGCCATGGGCCATCGTAAAGCGCCCTGTCGGCCGCGTTGACAGCCCGGTCGACATCGGCCTCGCGCGCTTCGGGCATATCAGCCCAGACCGCGCCGGAGGCGGGGTCGATGCTCGGATAGCTGGCCTCGCCATCTGAAAATTCGCCGTCGATATAGTGCTGGAAACGCCGCATGGTGTTACTCCTGAAATGCCGGCATGACCTCGGTGATGAAGCGTTCGAGCGACGCCTTCTTGCGCTCGAAGCTCATGCCGGTGTCGATCCAGAAGGAATATTCGTCATAACCGAGTGCTTCATACGCCTTGAGCCGGTCGATGACGGTCTCAGCATCGCCAACGACGTTGTTGGTGCGCATGACCTGGTCCGACAGCATCGCGTTTGCTCTGATCTGGTCGTCCGGGATCCGTTCGATCAGACCCTGGGTAACCGGCTTCTCATTCTTGAACCAGGCGAAGAAATAATTGTAGTAGACGCTGAGCTCATGGGCGGCCTGAGCGACATCGTCCGCCGACGAGCCGACATAGGTATGGCGCAGCAACATGATCTTGGGCCGCTCGATCTCGGGATGCTTGGCGCATGCGTCGTTGAAGCGCTCCATCAACGACTGAACCTCGTCGTCGCCTTGCCAGAGGGGCGTGACCTGAACGTTGCAGCCGTTGGCGACGGCAAATTCGTGCGAATTCGGATCGCGCGCTGCCACCCATATGGGCGGGTTCGGCTGCTGCAGCGGTTTCGGCGCCGAGGTGGTCGACGGAAACTTGAAGAATTCCCCGTCATGGGCGTAGTCGCCGGCCCATATGCCCTTGACCGCCGGGATGAGCTCACGCATGCGCTGACCGGCACCCCAGGCATCGAGACCGGGCAACAGACGCTCGTATTCGAAGGAATAGGCCCCGCGCGCGATACCGATATCCAGCCTTCCGTCGCAGATGATATCGGCCATGGCCGCCTCACCGGCAAGCTTGATCGGATGCCAGAAGGGGGCAATCACCGTCCCCGTTCCAAGCCGTGCCCGCGATGTGCGGCGTGCCAGATCGGCAATGGTCACGAACGGGTTGGGCGCAATGGTGAAATCCATGCCATGGTGCTCACCGGTCCAGATCGCGTGCATGCCGCCTTTGTCGGCGATCTCGCAAAGCGCGACGAATTCCTCGTAGAGGCTCTTATGGCTTTGGTTGGCGTCGAGCCGCTCCATATGGACGAAGAGGGAGAACTTCATGCTTTTGCGTCCTTGGCTGGAATTGGGTGAACAGTGCCGCCGGTCTCGTCGCCGAAATAGACGCCGAAATTGCCGATCGAGCTTTCCATCGCAAAACGGTTGACGATATCAGCAGTCGAACTGGTCTTGAACTTTGCCGCAACCAATGCGTCAGGCTTCAGGAACCTGCCGCCGGCAGGCTCGCCCTCTCCGGCAACGGCGTGATAGACGATGTGCTGCTTGCCGTCGCTCTTGCCCTCATAAACCGAATAGAGAAAGCCGATGCTGACCTTCAACCCGGTGAGCGTTTCCAGGTATTTTTGCAGCGTCTCGGTCGGACTGCCGTCATGGGCATCGACACCTGGCAGGGAGAGCAAATCTTCGCCGAGCAGCAGAACCTTGCCGCGGCGTTCGACAACGGCTGCAAGTTCCATATTGCCTTCGCTTGCCGCGGACACCGCCTTGCTTGCGAGCGTCGGCGTGAAATAACCGCCACGCGCATAGCCGAGACCGTTGCGGCCGCTATTGTCGAAAGCTTCGATGCGCCCCATCAAGATGACGTGGTCGCCAGCCTCGATGACCTCTTCCATGGCGCATTCGAACCAGGCCGCAACGCTTGAGAATATCGGGCAGCCTGCCGATCCCTTCGCCCACTCGACCGCCGCAAACCTGTCCTCGACCGGGCGTGCAAAGGTGTTCGACACGTCTTTCTGCGTTTCCGAAAGCACGTTGATCGCAAAGTGCTGTGCTCCGGTCATGGTGGCGAAATTGCGCGACGACTTGGCAAGGCAGACGAGCAGCAAAGGCGGATTAAGCGAGACTGAGGTGAAGGAGTTCGCTGTGAAGCCGATCGGATTTCCATCCCCGTCACAGGCGGTGACGACAGTCACCCCGGTCGGAAAGGCCCCGAATGCATCTCGCAGTGCTCTTGGGTCGACAGTCTGGATTGTCATCGTTCATCCTCCCCGAACGACAGCCACTCAGCGAGCAGCGAATTGACGATATCAGGCGCGGTCAGGTTCACCATATGACGATGGCCTTCGACGATGCGAGCGTAGCCCTGCGGCGCAAGCTCTGCCATTTGCGTCGCCATCAAGGGCGTCGAGTTCGGATCATCGGACCCCGTCAGAAACAGGGCCGGACCAGCCACGTCTTTCCAGCCGTTGGCATAGGTCTCGTCTCCTCCCGCAAAGGCGGCGTAAGCGACGGCATAGCCCTGGGGATCAACGAGGTTCAGCCATTTTCGCGTCAATTCACGCGCAGTGACGCTGTCTGCATCATCGCCGAACCAGCGGGCCAGAGGGCCTTCCTTGTCGACGCCCGATACCGGAATGGCCGCGGCGCGCGCAAGCACGGCGGCCTTTGCTTCAGGATCACGCCTGTAGACGCCGTTGAGGTAGGCGACGCGGCTGATCCGCTCGCCAAAGGTCACGGCCGCCCCTCCTGAAACCAGTGCGCCCATCGAGTGTCCGGCAACATTTGCCGTGTCGATTGCCATCTCGTCGAGAAAGCGTCCGAACCAGTCGACGAACTCCTCGAGCCGACTGCCCGCCGGCAACTTTGCGCTCTCGCCATGTCCCGGCATATCGACGGCGATGACGCGATGGCCCGCAGACAGGAATGCGATCTGCGGAGCCCAGGCCTCCAGCCGCATGCCGACGCCATGAATGAGAACCAGCGGCTCACCGCTGCCGGCCTCGTGATAGGCCGTTCCGCTTGCCGTCCTTTTTCGGGGCAAGGCACCGGCGGCGTTTGTTGCTGCAGCGGTGCGTGTGGTCGATCCGGCCGTCAGCATCTCAGAGCGCTCCTTCAAACGCCCGCAGGATTGGCAACGTCCTGCCCCAGGTCTTTCAGATCCTGGTAGCGGTCGCCGATGCGGTGATGCGGGCGCCCGCCTATCGAAGCACCGAGAGCCACGACGATCTCGTCGGCAGCAGGCGCGTCGGGGATCGACGTCTGGATGGTCAGGTAGTGCGAACGGCGGCCTTCATCGTTCTTGTCCATCAGCGGGATCATGATCGGCGCATTGGCCGGACCGCGTGTGTTGCAGAAGGCGAGATAGGACTTGGCGCCGACGGCCTGGCGATAGAAATTGCCGAAACGCAGCGTGTGGATAAGCGCGGACCCGTGTTCGATTTCGCCGTCCAGGCCGACGACAGCGGACTTTCCATATCCTTCGACAGCTTCGCCGGACCCGACCGCATCGATGATCATCTTGGTCAGCAACTCGCCGAGCACCGGAGCGCCTGCGTGAATTTCGGGCTTGAGGTCGTCGACGAAGCCGCGACCGGCCCAGGGATTCTTCACGACCGCGAAGGCGGTAAACAGCTTCAGCGGAACCGCCGCGGCCTTGCCGCCTTCGATCAGCGTCGTTTCGATCTGCAGTCCCGTCTTGCGAATTTGAATGGCCATCGAGCACCTCATTTCTCAATTTCGTATTATGGTATACCATAATATATGATTGTCAAGTTGGTTCCCTCGAGGAGCAGTTTAGGCCAAGGCGAGTTTTTCGATTTGCCGCGCGTGCGCCCTTCGACCCACCGGGCAGCGCTTTCTTCCCGTCAGCGCGTTGTCAGCTGACAAACGACATGGCGGCGCCCGTGGAGGCAGGCCGAGTGCAGAAGTCACGGTCATCCCAGTCCATGCTACCGCCTTACATATTACTTAATATGGCATACCATCACATTGGACAAAGTTGGGTGTCAAGCGCGGAGTATGGGTTCCGCTAAATTGCGCGGAACATCATCGCGAATGGAGTAATATCGACAGCTGAGATGAGCGCTTTGCCAGGCCTGCGGGGAAGCGGCACGGGCCGCTCGTGCCTAGTCGGCAGGCTTCTTCCCCGACAGCACCGCTTCGGCAATCGCGCTCGCGGCGGCGACGTGATCCATCGCCGCCCGGTAAGCCCCCTCGCCGTCGCCGCGGCGGATGGCGTCGACGATCTTCGACATCTGCAGCGGGCCTTCGATGCCGCGTCTCTCCGTCTTGATCGTCATCGAGCGCAGGTGGTTGATGCGCACGGTGAGAAGATTGACGACACCCCAGGCAACGTTCCTGTCAACCATCGTGAACAGCGTATGATAGAAGGAAGAGGTGTTCGTCAGCACAGCCGCCATATCGTTATCGCGGTAACTGTTGCGGATCCCGGCCAGAGATTCCTCAAGCGCAGCGACGATCTCGGGGCTGCGGCGCTCCGCGCACAGCCGCGCCGCCATGCCTTCCAGCGCGCCACGGATCTCATAGATCTGCTTGGCCTCCCCGATGTCGAGCTGCGCGACGATCGGCCCCTTGTTCGGCAGATTGGCGACAAGCCCTTCCGATTCCAAATGCCTCAGAACCTCGCGCACGACTGTTCGGCTGACGCCGAGCTGGGCGCAGAGGTCACGCTCGACAAGGCGATCTCCGGGACGGAAATATCCGTTGACGATGGCTTCGCGGACCTTGTCGAGCGCCAATTCCCGCAAGGTCTTTGCAGGACGCTCGACTCGAATTGCGTCCTTTAGAGCGCCGCTCATTCTGTACCTCAGTGTTGGACTTTGCACGCTCAACTTCCGCCGCGGCAGCCGAATGCAAGAATCGTATTATGGCGTACCAGATACTGTAGCTGTCGGCGGCCGGCAATTCAACAAGCGCTGTGCCGACCTATAGCGCCGCTCGCCTTTTCAGACGCGCAAAGGACGTTGCAGCACCTTTGATCTGCTGCCGACGCGTCGGGAGCTAGCCTCTTGAAACGATCTCTTCGACCACGGCCTTGGCCTGCACCCGGATATCCGGAACGGCGGTAATCTCCCAGAATTGCCCCGCCGTCAGGGCACCGACCGCAAATAGTCGGGCCGGCGATATCCGGGACGGGGCTATCACCTCGGAAGCGGAATCCACCTGGAGCCCGAGGCCAAGAGGATCGGGGGCAATCAACTCGAAGCGGCTCATTTCCTTCAAAAGCGGTGAATGACTGATCCCGGCCCGCTCCATTCCCGTGCAATTGACGAGCCAGTCCGCCCTGATCTCGGCGATCTCGCGCGCCGCTCTGACCCTGTAGCCGGCAACGAGCCGGCCCTCCTCGGCCCCGAGCGATTTCAGGAAGCCTGCGTGGAAACGAACAGTTCCGTCTAAGACCAGTGTCTCAAACCTGTCGAACACGTCAGGCGCGACCCGGTGACGATGGATGTTCCACCAGGGAAGCGCATGCCTGAGGAAGCGTGCCCGCTCTTTGCTCGAAAGCCGTTGCCAGAGAGCTTGCGTTGCAGGCCTCAGACCGTCCATCACGGCTCGCCAGTCGGCAACCGTCCTGCTCTTTCCCCGCAGGGTCTTCAATATGCCGCTAATGGTGTCCGGAAGCTTCTCAACGTCGATCGGCAGAGGCGCCGGCGGCTTTCGCGCATGTCCGAGGGGTGCGAGCCCGCGCCGCGAAAGCACATCGATCCTGCCACGGTGGCCATGGGCACGAAGCGCCAGCACCTGATCGATCATCGTCAGGCCGGATCCGAGGATACACACCGCATCGGATGGTGCAACGCGCCTCAGCCACGAAAGCCGCCACGGGTTCTCGATGATCCGCGATCGCAGCGATGGCGGAATTCCGTCCGGAGCGACCGGAAGGGTCGCGTTCCCGACGCCGAGGCAGAGCACCACGGTCTTCCCGGCAATCTCGTCACCGTTGCCGAGATGGAAGGCCAGCGTGCTGCTGTAACGTTCAATGCATCCCGCTGCCTTAGCCTTGATGAAATCGACCCGGCAACGGCCGTCCCGCTTTCGAAGCAACCGTGCAAGCGTATCGCGGACATAAAGACCATAATCGCTGCGCGAGGCGAAATCGCCGGCCTGCAACGGACGGCCATGGCTTTTAAGCCAGTCGACAAAGTCGTCGGGTTGATGCGGCAAAAGGCTCATGCGGCCGGCCGGAACATTGAGGCGATGGAGATAGAGCTCCGTCCGGTAAGCCGTCCCGCGGCCGAAACCAGGATCGTCGCCGACGACGGCGACCTTCGCCGAAGCGGGAAGCTGCTCGATGAGATTGCAGGTAACCGCTATCGCTGAAAAACCGGAACCGACCACGATAACATCATATGCCAAATACATTCTCCCTGAAGCTCAGAGCGTCATCGAGATATTTCGTCATTCAAGCCCAATGTCGCTCGCCGGTCCCTGTTGATCGCACAAGCGGCAGAATCACGAAACAATTATCTCTATTGTCTATAAATATAGTTTGTTATTTCTGCGTAAAAAAAGCGGCCGCACCTAAGATGGAAAATCCCCTGCCGGGACCGTGTCTCACCGGCAGCGCAAGGCTTGTTTCAATCGACCACTTGATGATCTAGATTCTGGTCGAAAGGGAGCAAGTGAATGAAGCTGTCAGAACAGGTCAAGCCGATCAGCTATCTCAAGGCGCATGCGCCGGAGGTCATCCGAAAGCTGAAGGATAATCCGCAGCCGGTCGTCATTACGCTTCACGGAGAGGCGAAAGCCATCCTTCAGGATATCGGCCAATACGAAGAAACACAGGAGACGCTGGCGCTTCTGAAGGTGCTGGCGCTGACCAACCGGCAGGTCGAGGAGGGCAAACTGCGCCCCGCTGCGGAATCCTTCGCGCGCATCCGAAATCGTCTGGCTGACAGCCAACCCTGATGCCATCTCGTGTTCATGTCGCCGAGGACGCCGAACGCGACGATCGCTATCGCTTCATCGCTAGCGCGACGTCGCCGAGACGCCAGGGCACTGACGGAAATCGAGAGCGCATGCGCCGGCGGAAATATTCCGAAGGAGTTGGCGGGGATCGGAATTTCCGAATATCGGGAACTACACCATAAGCCGTAGCGCATGATCTATCGCATTATGGGCACCGATGTCGTCGGCTACTGCGTCGTAGACGGACGGCGCGAGATGCGAAGCATTCTCGAGCGAAGGCTCATCCGCTGACGTCCGGCATATCGTACTTCAGCGCTTTGGATATCCAAGCTGCTTTACTTGAGCTGAATCCAGCCCTCATGAGGCTTCCAGCGCCATTCCCCTTCCACAGGCTGCGTCAGCGGCAATAGGAAGCGTCCGAGATCAGTGACCACCGTGCCCAAGGCGGGTGGTGCGGCCGCCATCCGTTCGCGACCAAGGAACGCCCGCCATTGCCGATCCAGACCTCAGCATAGGCTTCGCTGAGACCCGTTGGCCCCTCCGTCGGAATACCCGTCCCTCGTCTCGCAAAGGTCTGGCGCACCGCCTCAGCGAGGGTGGACCGCTCCAACTCGAACGTCTCGGCAATCAGCCAGAGATCATAGAAATCCTTCAGGCGGCTATTTGCCATGCCGAGCGATACCAGCGCCTCGAATTTCTCGGCGACCACGGTCCCGACCGGATAGGCCCGCAGGCGCGGCACCGGCGCATCGAGCAGCGACGGATATTCTATGTCGACCGGTCCAGGCGTGACGGCGTCACCGAAACCTATGTCCACCTGAATGGGAATGCGCGCGCCTCCGATGGTGGCAGTGGTACGGACACGAACGCCGCCATATTCGACTTCCTCACGGATCGGCGCGGCTGCGAGTGCATCCACGTCGAAGACTACGCCATCAGCGTCCACCGGCTGCGTGCAAATGGCATGGAAAGTTTCGGCGATGGCCTTCGGGCTGTTTTCGCCGTAGCCCAGCAGATCGAGGTCCCGCGTCGGCCGAAACGGGTCGGCGATCCAGGTTACGAACAGCATCGCGCCCTTCAGGATAAAGCGGTCGCGATGCTCCGATAGGCTCAGCCGGTACAGGAGTCTTTCGAGCGCGTAGCGCGTCAGTAGGATCTGAAAGTCCGTACGCTCTGCGCGAGACCGATCCAGCAGCCGGGCGCGCACCGATGCCCCTACGTTTTTCTTGAGTTCACGCGCCATCGGCCACCGTCGCTTCGACATAGGGTCGCATGATCGACCAGATCCTCGCCTCTTTCGCATATGTCCAGAGGTCGTCGCTTGTGGTCTTGCGCCGACGGAGCCCCTCGCGCAGCCCCTCCATCGCAACGTCGAGGCCGACTTTCGCCCGATAGCGGAAGCAATCGACGATCGAACGCGCCGGATTTGTGATCGGCACCTCGACGCCCTCGATGCGATGCCGTTCGACGCCCTCGGTGAGAGCGGACCCCTTGAAGCGTACGAACTTGATAGGCGGATAATCGATCTTGGGGCGCCAGGCAGTGCGGTCGATCGCCATCCACACAGCCGAGGGCATCTGCAGCGTCAGTTCGTGGTATTGGAGGGCGGAGGTCAAGCAGACCACGCCCTTTGGAACCAGAACAGCCGCTTCAGCGAGTGCATGGGCCGCCTCAGCCTGAGTGTCCGGGAGTTGATACAGGCCTCGTGCCGGGCGGACGACTGCCTCCTCCCGAACGAGACGGGCGAGCGTCTCCGGTCCAATGCCTTCGGCAACGAAATCCTTCAGCCGGAGCATCCCCCGCGCTTTCAGGAGGTCGAGCGCTCGAAGTCTCTGGGCGGTAGTGAATGTCATCGCCTGTGACGATTCCTCCATTCATCGAATATATAGCAGAGGTTTTATCACAAAGCCGCTTGCTCGGAAATCCCCCATTTCGACACCCCCTACAGCGCGCTGTGGAGGCGAAGGCGGCGAGCATTCACGCAAAGGCTTATTCTGCAAGGTCTGGTGCTGGGGCCAGAGCTTGACGCGGAGGCGCGGAAATCGGCCTCTATTTCGTCACCGTCACCGTCACCGTCGGCGAAAGCCGGAGGCTGGCCCAGCTGTGCGCGTGAAACGCAAGCAGATCAAGAAGACCGAGCCGATCCGCTGCATCATCGACACGCAGAACGATCCGGCCGAAATCAAAAAAGACCACAGGTCGGTGATGGAACTCTACATCCCCAATCCCAAACTCTTCGTGCGCGAAAGGGACCGTTTCAACTCCATCTGCTGGGTGAGCTCGGCACGATGACTACGATCGGCAAGGCGAGCAACCTCGCGGATACGCTCGACGTCACCAGCCCGATCCGGTCCCACTCGCTTCAGCTGATCCGCGAGATCTGAGGGATCGGCGCGACCGAAGCGCGTTTCGATTGCGCTGACGATATCCTTTGCCTCGGCAAGCGCCTGACGGCCCTCCGATGTCGCCGCCAGTCGTTCGACGAACTTTGCCTTGTCGCTATAGGGGAGATCATCGAGATTGCGCAGCAACGCTTCGCTCCGGCGGCTCGGCCCCAGAACCTCGACGACGTCCTGCTTTTCCCGCTTCCAGCGCTCCGAGCCGCATTCAGCCGCAAGGCGACGCTGCCAGGTGTTGGCGGATTGGCGAACATGCGAAGCCAGCGCATCGATCCGGGAAAGCGCGTGTTTGCGTTCAGCGTTGTCTCCGAACAGGCCGGTCTTGCCGGCGAGCGCACCGATCGTCTCGGGCGAAGTGCTGATTTGGTTGGCAAGCGCGACCGGATCTGCATTCTCATCCAGGATCCGGCCACGCAACACGTCCATGGCCGCTGGCGCGTCCTTGAACACCTGCGGCGCAAGCTGCTTTGCCGCGGCCCAATCTCGTTCGAATGCCGGCATCGCCTTTGCCCGTCCAACCGCTTCGACACTCATCGCATAAGTCTTCACGGCCGCAACGAGCACGCGGCGTTCATCGTCACGTTCATCGACATTGGGATCCTGGTGCGAAGAGCCGCCATCGGCGATGGTGCGCGCTGCGAGCGGCCGCGGTTCTTGCATTGGCTTGGGAACCGCCGTGTCCGGGATGGGCTGTATCCCTTTGCTGATTCCCTGAGATGCGACCTCACTCTCGCCCTGCCCCCGGCGGTCGTTCATGCCGCGCCGATTGGCAAAGTCATGGGTATAGTCGAGCGTCGTCTCCTTGACGCCTGAGCGGCTCAGTGTCTCTGTCAGGGATCGCACAGTCTTGAACGCATCGAGGCTGGCATAGAGCTGCACCTCCTCGCGATGACGGGTCATCGCCACGTAGGTCAGATGCCGGTCCATCGTCGTCGACGCCAGGACAAAACTCCGGTCGACGGTAGCGCCTTGCGTCTTGTGGATCGTCGTTGCGTAGCCGTGATCAAAGGATTGGTAACGATTGACCGGTACGGTCACCTGGCGTTGCCCATCTTGCGTCTGCGCCTTGCCGTCAAGCCGAACTTGTATTGCGTCCGGCGCGACGGCGATCACCTCGCCCAACATGCCATTCTTGACGGCGAGATCACGATCGTTCTCCAGGAAGACGATGCGATCGCCGCGTGCGAAGGATCGCTTCCCATTGTTGGTCTGGTAGGTGAGTTCCTCACCACGATCATCCGAGGTGCCGGTGCTTCTTGAGAGCTCACCGCGCTCCTGCAACCGAGCGCGAATGCCGGCATTGATGGCACGGACGTCGTCGCGTCGATGGGCCATGGCAATGCGCGTGTCGTTGGGATTGGCCGATCGGTCAGCGACGTAATCGGCAATGATCACCTTCAGCGTTTCCGCGCGATCCGTCTTCAGATGAACGCTTCCCCGTGCCTCGTAGGCCGACAACCCGGCTGCGGTCCGATGCGAGGCAAAGTCGATCGAAGCCTGCTTTTGCCAATCGGCTTTTTGCCGGCGCACTTCCGAAAGCTGCGCATGGCCGACGGCTTCCGCGATCGCCCGAAACGGCGCGCCCGCTCCGATCGCCTGAAGCTGTTCATGATCTCCGACCAGGACGAGCTTGGCGCCGGCCCGTTTGACCTCGTCGACGAAGCGGGCAAGCTGACGACTTCCGACCATGCCGCCCTCGTCGATGACGAACACGTCACGAGCATTGAGCCGACCACGATCAGCCTGCCAGCTGTATTCCCAGGACGCCAAGGTGCGACTTGAGATCCCGGACGATTGCTCCAGGCCTTCCGCGGCCTTGCCGGCCAATGCCGCGCCATGAACGCGATAACCTTGCGCTTCCCAGGCGTGCCGGGCAGCTGCCAGCATCGTGCTCTTGCCGGCACCGGCAAAGCCGATCACCACGGCGATCTGCGAGGCGCCGGTGACATGCTCGATCGCCTGACGCTGTTCCGCCGATAGTCCCTGCCCGGGTGAAGGATTTCCCGCCTGGATCGATCTGTCCTGATCGGCGATGGCCGCATCGACATAGCGCTTCGCCACACCGTGGTTTTGGCGCGCCTTCATCGCAACAGTGGCTGTTGCCATCGCACCCTCGATCGCCACCATCTCGACCGTCGAATAGCGTGCCTCTCCATCGCGGCCGCGAACACTCGAACTGTCGGGCCTCAGCTCGACGAGGGCCTTCGACGCCATGACCGATGCAAAGGCGTTCTGGAAGGTCTGCGGATCGTCATTGATGGTGCGATGCAGAGCCCTGGCAATGTCATAGCGGCTGAAGACGCTCTTCTCGTTGGTAATCAGCTTCAAGATCTCTTCGGGCCGCCGGCGAACGATCTCGGCATTGCGATCGGCCGATTGCGGTGAGATGCGCACGCGCGAGACTGCCCCACCCTGGCGATCGATCTGAGTGGCATGCACACCGACATGTTCGCTCGGCTCGATCGTGATCCCGGCTTCCAGATGCGAGCGATGATCGATGCGGATATCGTGGCCGGCCCTCTCAAGGTGCTCGTTGGCAAGATGCTCCCACGCCTGTCTGAGATCCTTCAGCTGCAGTTGCGATGGCGGCAGGTGATTGGCGAGAAGCCATCTGTTTTCCCGCTCGAGCAGCGTCTTGTCGCCAAGGCCGGTTTCCCTCACCTCACGCGTCGTCATCATCAGATGCGCATGGCTGTTTCTGATGTCACTTCCCTCACCTGGCCGATGGATCGCGAAGTCGACGGCAGCGCCATAACGATTGGCGAGATCTTCGGCAAAGGCCCGCGTCAGCACCAGGCGTTGATCCGGCGTCAGTTCGTGCGGCAGGGCGATTTCGAATTCCCGGGCAATCCGGGCGTCACTGCGTTTCTCGGCACGCTCGGCGGCATTCCACAAGGCCGATCGCTTCATCGCCCAATAGGCGGAAGACCCAGCCGGCAAGACGATCTCGGCATGCTCGACACCTGTCCTGTTGCTAAAATCATGGGTTAGCCCATCACGCTCGTTCGTCAGCCGCTCGGCCGCACGATAGGCGGCGGACGCGACAGCGCTGCGGCCACCGCTGCGAGCGATCGGCTTCATGCTGAGATGATAGATCGCCATCGCTTGTCCCCTTTGTTAGCGGGCTGCCGGCCCGCGCTTTGAGTTGCCCGGCAACTCGTAAGTGCGCCCTTGTGCCTTCGTCGCTTCGCGCCTTCGGGCACTGGTGGGAGCACGCGGCAATCTCCCGATGACCTCGTAAGCCGTTCATCCCGTCGCTTCCACGCGCAGATTTGCGGGTTTCGAAGTGCTGCTCTTCGAGACAACCTCAATCGAGGCACGCCGGCGGCTCTGATCATCCATTCATTGCCGCGGCCAATGGCTCAATGGGAACAAGGGAGAAGTCATCATGGCGCGCAAAACCATCGGCGAGCGGCTCGCCCAGCTGGAGGCCCAGCGAAAGACATTGCAGATCCGTCTCGGCAAGCAGGAGCGCGCCATCGATACGCGCCGCAAGGTGCTGATCGGCGCACTGGTGCTGCATCGGCTCGAGCATGACCGCGATGTGCATTTTGCAGGCGGGATCGCCGAGTGGCTGAGACGGGAACTGCCAAAATTCCTCACCCGCGATGGCGACCGGGATCTGTTCGACGATCTGCTGAAGCCGCAGGCAAATGAGCCGACTATCGGCGATATCGGCAACGGGAGTGCAACATCATGATCCATGCCAGCCAGATCAAATCTGCCTTCGCAAACATGATGCGCATGGCGGTCCGCGATCCGCTCTGGGCGATCGTCGCGTTCATCACCTTTCCGCTTCGATATGCCAGGTCGTTCCTGAAGGGTGCGGTCGGCTATGTCATCGTCATCGTTACCGTCTACTTCGGGATCGACTACCTCAGACGCGTGATGCTCGGCGGCCATAGGGGTGACGTCATCTGGCATATCGGCGACTGGGTATTCATGCTTTTTGCCGTCGTGCTGCTTATCCGGTTTTTGTCCGAGCCGCTGATCACACATTTTAGCACAGCGAGCGACGCCGACACGCACGGGACGGCTCGGTTCGGAGGTACACGAGAGATCGCACCGCTGACAAAGGCAGAAGGCGGATTGCTGATCGGCCGTGCGAACAACTCTGGCCGGCTTCTTCGCTATGGCGGGCCGGCTCATCTTCTGACCATGGCGCCGACGCGCAGCGGCAAGGGTGTCGGCACCATCATCCCGAACCTTCTGACCGCCGACCGCTCGATCATCTGCATCGATCCGAAAGGCGAGAATGCGCAGATCGCAGGTGATGCACGGCAGAAGTTCGGGCCGGTTCATATCCTCGATCCGTTCGGCATCACCGGCAAACCTTCGGCTGCCTTCAATCCGATGAATGGTTTTAATCCTGCCGGCATCGATGTTGCCGAAGACGTCTCGACACTTGCCGACGCACTGGTGTTCGACGAACCCGGTCTTTCGGGGGACGCCCATTGGAACGAGGAAGCAAAGGCGCTGATCGCTGGATTGCTGCTGCATGTGCTTGCCAGCCAGCCAGACGACAGGCGCACGCTGACGATGCTGAGGCACTTCCTGACGCTGGCACCGGAAGCCTTCCGTGCCGTGCTGGACGAGATGCAGGCAAGCGACGCGGTGAACGGACTGATTGCCCGTGCTGCCAATCGCCATCTCGGCAAGTCGGATCGCGAAGCCAGCGGTGTGCTGTCGGCGGCCCAGCGACACACGCATTTCCTCGACAGTCCGCGCATGACTGCGGTGTTGTCACGATCGGATTTCCGGTTTTCCGATCTTAAGGCAAACAAGGCGACCGTCTTTCTGGTCTTGCCGCCAGACAGACTTGCGGCCTACTCGCGTTGGCTGCGTTTGCTGGTGGCCCAGAGCCTGACCGAGATGGCGCGCACGGCACCCTCGCCGCAACCATCTGCGCCACCTGTTCTCTATCTGCTCGACGAGTTTGCCGCCCTTGGTCATCTGGCGCCGATCGAACGGGCCATGGGACTGATGGCAGGTTACGGAGTGCAACTCTGGCCGATCGTCCAGGACATTCATCAGCTGCGCGCCACCTATGGCCAGCGCGCCGGCACGTTTTTGTCCAACGCCGGCGTGCTGCAGGTGTTCGGCGTCAACGATCACGACAGCGCCCGTCTGGTATCCGATCTGCTTGGCCAGGAGACGGTCGTCTTCAACACGGCGGCACGCGCGCTCGATTCGGAAAGGACCGGCCTCTCCTTTGCCGAGCAGCATGTCGGCCGGCCGCTGCTGACGCCCGACGAAGTCCGCAATATGCATGCCGAGACCGAGCTGCTCTTCATCGCCGGGCAGCGGCCGATCGCGGCCGTCAAGCTGCGATATTATGCCGACCCGGAATTTGCCGGATTGTTCACCGCGTCACAGATCTGACGAGGCGATATCACCAACGTGAATCGATCGGGCCTCATCGATTCACAAATGTCGTTGGACGTGAGCAACTGGTCTTTGCGATTCTGCCCGCATGACAGCTCAGCCCTATCGTCTCTACATCGAACGCATCGATCCATCGAAGAACATGGCTCGCTTTTATGCGCTGTCGATCGAGCCGAACCTCTTCGGCGAGACCTCGCTGGTGCGCAGCTGGGGACGGATCGGCAGCCGCGGGCAGCAGAAGATCCATGTCTTCGACAGCGAGGCAAAAGCCGTCGATCTCCTGCTCAGCCTTTTGCGCAGGAAGCGGTCGAGAGGCTATCGGGTCCTGCAGTGATCGGCATCCGCGTCTCTCATGTCTGAGCGAAAGAGGAGACAGTTGAGAGGAGGAAGAGACGGCTCACGCCGCCGCCTCCTCGTCGAGTTCGGGCTGCAGGGAATGCAGATAGTCGACGGCGCGCTGCGCATGTGCTGCCGCCGAGAAGATGGCGCGCTTGTCGTTGGCCAGAACCTTCAGCCAGCCATCGAGATAGCGTGCGTGGTCGGGGCGTGGTTCGAGCTCTGGGACGATGCCGAGATCGGCGCAGAGAAACGCGCTGCCGAGTTCGGCAATCAACTCCTCGCGGGCACGTTCGCTCCGGTCTTTCGCGTAGCGGCTGAGATCGCGATCAAGCCGTCGCGGTGCGGCGGTCCAGTGCGTCATCTCGTGGCTGAGGATGGCGACATAGGAAGCATCGTCCCTAAAGGCATCCAGGCATGGCATCTGGATGTAATCACGCTGAGGGGCATAATAGGCAGCCGATCCTCCGTGGCGGATCAGCGCCCCGGTATTGGCAAAGAAGCGGCCGGCATTGCCGATGCGGCTCATCGGATCCTGGTGAGGGGCCATCTCGTCCAAGCGGCCGTTAAGACCGGCGATCTGATCGGTGTTGAACACCGTGTAGGTCTTGAGGAATGGAACATCCTGTTCGATCTCGGTGCCCGTCTCGGTCGTCTCGGTGCGGATGAACGAACTGGCAAAGACGACGGTCGTGCCGGTTTCGCCCTTGCGAACGGCGCCACCGAGTTCGATGGCCTGGCGGAACGTCATCCAGCGAGATGAGGCAAAGCCGCGGGCGATGGCTTCGGACCACAGCAACAGAACGTTGATCCCGGTGTAGGGTTGGCCATTGTGGCGCAGTGGCCGGCTGACCTCGCTTGTCGCATGCCCCGTCGTCCAGGGTTTGGTCCATGGCCGCACGCCCCGTTCGAGATCGGCGATGATCGTGTTGGTGATGCGGCTGTAGATATCGGATCGTTGATTGGATTGTTGCCTGCTCATGTTGGAACCTCCGTTTCGAGGTCGCGGCCATCGCGACCTGCTACGGCGGTCCGAAAGCCGGGCTGCAAGCGCTGCCTGCACCCCGCGGGGCCGCAACGAAGTGGAGGACGGCACAGCCGTTGCCGGCGGCGCGAGCCTGGCAGGACCAAAAGCCGGGGCAGGACGCGATGGCCGCAATCGCAGGGGAGGTTCTGATGGAGGCAGACATGGCAAATCCGCGAGGGGATCACATCGCTCGCGTCACAGCTGACCGCAGCGCAGATCGTTTACCTGGCGGGCCGTGCCAATGACCTCGCGATATCGACAATGTCGTCGCGCGAGGCGGTTGGATCCTCTTTATTCCAGGCGACACCGAGCCCGATCCGGAAGTCGATGCCTCTCACCGCCTTCAGTTCGAAGGCCCTGTTCGGCAGGCCCTCGGTCCATTCCGGCGCAAAGCCGATGCCAAGCCCGGCCGAGACCAGCGACACCAGCGAATAGGTGTCGTCGCAGCTATAAGCGATGTTGCGGGTCAGATCGTACTCCTCGAACTTCTCGTTGAAGTACCGCTCGGTATAGGAGAGGTTCTTGCGATTGAAGGCGATGATCTTTTCCGAGCGTAGATCGTCGATGGCGATCTCCGCCTGCTCCGCCAGCCGGTTGGTCCTGGCGACCGCCAGCAGATAGCGCTCATGGGCGATCGAGGCGAAGCGCAACGAGCCGATATTTTCCACCGGTCTAATGAAGCCGAGATTGATCTGGCCGTTTTCCAGGCCGCGGATGATGTCGCCGGTATTGCCGCTTGATATATGGATGCGGATATCCGGGTACTTGCGGGCGATCTTCGCCAGAAACGCCGGCAGCACGCCGGTGGTCGCCGGATAGACGGTACCGATCCTGATCTGCCTTATCGTCTTGCCGGCCACCGCCCTGGTGATCTCGGCACTCAGATCGACCTCGCTGAGGATCCCGACGCAGCGCTCGTGGAAGATCTCCCCTGCCCGCGTCAGTTCCACCCGCCTGGTCGAACGGATGAACAGCGCGCAGCCGAGCTCGCGTTCCAGCGCCTGCACATGGTTGGAGAGCGCCGGCTGGGCGATGCGCACCTTGGCGGCCGCCCGGCCGAAATGCAGTTCCTCGGCCACCGCGACGAAGTAGGAGAGCTGGCGTAGTTCCATAGGGTCCTTCGACGAAGCGAGGCGGATAGCGCCGGCATGACGCTTTCTCGCTTTTGTAGAGTATACTCCGTAGCGGAATACTCTACAAGAGGTTCTCTCGCTGTCATGGAGATACGCGAGACCTTCGCTCGAAATTTGAGAACTCTTCGGCAGGCGAGGAAAATGTCGCAGGAGGAGCTCGCCCATCGTTCCAGCGTTGATCGGACCTACATCAGCTCTCTGGAACGATGCGTCTACAGCCCAAGTATTGAGGTGCTAGACCGACTAGCTGCCGTGCTGGGTGTTGAGCCTGCTGACTTACTTAGAAAGCTAGGTAAGGAATAGCGAGCAACCGCGCGGCGACCTTGGTATTCTCAACGCGATCGCCGCCCTAGCCTGCTGCGAAAGTTGGCTTTCGCGGCGTAAGCAGATTTATGGAACTTGGTTGGTTGAACCAGATGCTGTAGTGGGGCTCGGCGCGAGTCGTCGCGGTTCAGGCTTGTTGCGAAGGTGGAGGTGAGTTGTTGTTGATCTTTGCGTGATGGCGTGTCGGCCGGGCCTTGCCCGCCCCGTCATCGAAAACTTAGAGTGTACTCGCGCACCACGAAATTCCCGTCCTGATTTGGGAACGTACGCGCGATGTTCCCTTCGGCTTTCGCCGACAATGCCAAGTGCTTCGAGTGCATTTGTCTCCCTGCAGCAGTGTCCGGCACGCCCAGCCGCTTCATCTCAATCGCGAGTTCATCTAAGCGAGCCGCATTACGTGTGACGGGAGACTCGACCAAACAAGTAGTCGAACTTGCCCGGGGCAATCTCAAGTCCCATTGCGGCAGGTGTGCTTTCAGAAGACTATGCACTCCCCCGCGGCAAGTATGAGTTGATCAGGTCCGCGGCATCGTCCTCTCCCTTCTCGCGTGCAATATCGGCGGCGGTTGCACCAGTGCGATCGGTCTTTGTCAGGTCCGCATGGTTCTCCAACAATAGCTTTGCAACTTCGGTGTTTCCCCAGGCGGCCGCGCACATCAGCGGCGTCACGCCATCGGCAGTCTCGGCGTTTACGTCCGCGCCAAGGGATAGTAGGAAGTTTGCAACGGCTGCTTCGCCATTCGCAGATGCCTCGTGCAGTGCCGTCAGTTCACCATGACCAATCGCGTGTACTGATGCACCGTTCCGCACTAGCGTCTCAACCGCTGCAAGCAAACCTTCAGCCGCCGAGACCATGAGCGGTGTGCGACCATGTATGCCGACTTTGTTCAAGTCGAGTTCTTTGGACTCGATTTCTAGCTGAGCTTGTGACGCGCTGGCCACGATTCGCTCAATGAAATGCTCAATCTTTGACTGATCGTTCATGGGAGTACGTTGAAGTTCCCTAGTTCAATTCGGTTCAGTAGTCCTTGATACGTTTCGAAGGTCATCGGTGTTGCAGGTGCGACAACAAAATGCCCTGTCTTGCCAGACTGAAGAGCTTGCAAACCCTCGGGCAGACTGTTGACTGGAAATGCGCCTCCATACTTCTGAATGAATAGATCCTTTGGATCGAGGTTGAGAGACAGCCCTTGCGCCTTGCCGTTCTTTGCCAACGGATGAATCAGACCGTCGGCTGCCGGTTTAACGTCCACCCCCAATCGCGCCTCCAAGCCGTCGCCTCCTCGGAGCAGCGTCCCAAACGGCTTCGCCTCCCTCGCGGCCTCAAGCACCGCCTTTCCAGCGACCTTACCTTCCGGCCCGCCAATAATAAGTGAACCGGCCGTGAGAATACCGGCACCTCAGTTCGTGCCGCACCAGGCCAACGCGCGCATATTCGACGCCGTCTCGGGCAACCTCGGCATCGCCTGAACTTCCACCCGCGCGCGCGTTTTCACCAATCAACATTGTGCCCGCGGGTGTCGACATGAACGAACGTATCATAGACCCCAACGCCTCCTTCGAACATTTTCTGGCTTCGATACGAGCGGATTATTTTCGCCCAATCGCGGGGCGTGCCTGCGCCGACGACTTTGAAGTCGACAGCCTTGAACTGCATATGCTGGCTGCTCTTAGCCGCGCCCGGGAGCGTCGCGTTATATGCGGGACTCCTATAAACGCTGGTCAAAACGACACTGTGACCTATTTCCTCCCTGAAACGATCCAGGATTCTGGCAACCTGAAGTATGTTGCTCCAGAGAGCCATCGGCGGATCGGTATTAAGGCCACTCGTCGCGTTCCGACTGCCCTTCACAAGAAATTCGTGCCACTGGAAATGCTTCACGTCTGGCAGGTTCGTGTCAAAGAAGGTCTTGAAGTCCACATTTCCGGAGATCACTCCGTCTATATTCGGCTTGTCTTGATCAACCACCTCCTCGGCGGACGCAGGATCGGATTCTGTTGCCTCGCCATCGCCTTCGGTTGTGATGCCTATTTCCAGGGAAACGTGTCCCAAGCCGACTAGCGCTTTGAGAAACGCGGCCGCGCCGCACTGCTTGGAGACAGCGGTCGGAGAAAACACCCCGTCACCAATGTATTTGCCTTTGCTGTAGTTGTTGGAGAATGACCAGAGATATGGGGTGGCAATCCGTCGGCTTCGATAGCCGAATCCGTTGAAAGCTTCCCATCTGTAAAGAGCTCTTGCAAGCGACCAGTCCTGGAGATTGTCCAGATCTTCGAATTTCAGAGCGTCAATGGCGCTTTGTTCCCACGTAAAAGGAGGCGTACCATTTTTCGGGCGGCCCGCAGGCACTCTGAATGTCCTTGCTGTGAGCCTATCGCCGTTATGCAGATGCGTGCTGAAGTTGAAGGATGCCTCCAGCAAGTGAACGCCCGCTATGAACCACCAGGGGATTCTAAGCTGTTGTCCTACTTCCTGGTACCGTGATTTGTTGCCGAACGCGGTCTTGGCGAAATCCTTCGCTGCTTTCTCCGCCGCCGCATCCCTGTACCTTGCCTTCCTGAAAAGCGTTATATATTCATCCGCCAGATCCCCAAACTGACGGGATGTTGATAACACTACGGTTGACAGATCTCCGTTAACAGGCGCGCCCACCGGAATCACGTCGAAGTCCGTTGCAGGCGGGACGTCTTTCTCGTCGTCGAAAACCTCCTCGAACTCTTCATTCGTCTGCCAGGTGGTCCGCATACCTTCTTTATCGTGCACGGCGCTGGCAATCTCGCTCAAGCGCTCCTGTATCGCGACAAGCCGCTCCTTTGCGGAAGCCGATCCGATGTTTTCTATCGCCTGGGATAGCTTTGTCGAAAGCGCGAGTATCTTGAATGTCCCCTGTCGGAATTCCGTAATTTCCTCGTCTAAAGCGCCCTCAACGGCCTCAATAGCCGCGGGCCGAATGGCTTCCCGGTCGGCTTCGGATTCAGCTGTGAGAAACTCGTTCCAGAGCTGGGTTGCTACAATGCTTGCATCGGTGGCCATTATTTCCTCCAAGCAGGTTTATTAGTTTCGCAGCTTCCGGACCGCGTCCCAGAAAGTGTCGGCTTTTGCCTGAATGTTTGCGGCTTCCTCGACCATCATGCGGAAATCCGCAGGCGTGTTCGAAGGCGTTCTGGCAACTGTTGCCAATCTCGTGTGCGTGACTTTTGCCTGGCGCAGGAGGGCTACATACGCTGCGAGAGAGTCGTGATACGCGGTGGTGTTTTGCCGCATTGCCGTGATTTCCGCTCCGGAGGCCTTGAGTACTGCGAGTTGCTGGGAAAGATAATAGATCTTGTACATCTGCGGGGTATCGGCGATTAACGCGTCGATCAGTTGGGCGATCGTTTCGCGTTGCTGGAGCAACGACCGTCTGATGGCTTCAGCCGAACGAGCGCGCTCCAGATCTCCGGCGAGGTCGGAAAGGGAGGACACGATCGGACCGCCGAAGACCGCCGGAAGCACTCCAGTCGTCACTCCGGCAATTGCAACGATCCCGGAAGCTGCCGCGGCGATGTCGTTGATGGAGGATTTGAGTTCATCTGCACTTTTTCCCTCGCTTAATTCGACAAGCGCGAGCGAGTATTCGGTGAGCAATTGGAGCGCCAGCCGCCGCACCGCGACACTCGGATCTTCATTTCTGCCGCCCCCGATCGCTTGAGGATTGAAACAGGTCGGGACACCTGCGGCGTCAGTACCACAGGAGTCTTTCCCCTGCTTAGCCCTGGAAGCTATCACTTTCGCGGTTTCGTCATAGAGCAGATCTCCTGCCTTCTGCGCCTCAGCGAAAGAGGTATTTAGACTCTTGAGATCTTCGGGTTGAATCCTGGTCGCGCAAGCCGCGAGAGCGATCAACGAAAGCAGGGCGCAGAAAAGCCGAACCCGTACGAAGTGGGGGCGCAAGTACCACTGCATGCGCATGAAATCCTGCATTGCGATCATCCGATGCAACATAGAGGTCAAAGAGACTATCGAGGCAGTAAAACGAGGAGCGGGAACTGCCGGTCACTTACACAGCATGAGGTCGTTCAGGGTATCCTGGGCCTTTTTTTGCACGTTGATCCCGTCGGGAAAGACGTAGTCGGCCGACTTCGAAATTGCAGTCACTTGCTCGCGCAGCAGATTGCGAAGCGAATTTTCCGGGTTGCACCCCGCGAAACCGATGGCGACGATCGCGTTGTTGACCCTGCGGTCTATCCGAAAACCGTTGGCTAGCGGTTGAGGCGGCAACGAGTTTTTCGAGAGCGCATCGACGAAAGCTACTGCCCAGTCGCCGGCTCGATCCGGTGATCCGGATGGCCATCCAGTCGCCTGTAGTGCCCAACTTAGGAACTCGGTCGACCAGTTTCGCATAGTCGAATCGTTGGATCCGGTCAGCTCAACGATATATTTCATTTGCTCCGGGCTTAGGCTTTCGACGATCCGTACGGCGTTGGCCCGATCGTTGCTCACAGCAGTCACCCAGGCAACGAGGCGTCCAAGGTCTTGCCTGTAGTCGGCTTCGCTGATGCTCCAAGTAGAGGCGACATGGTCCCAATCGTCCTGGGATGACAATTGGGAGAGAGACTTCCTCGCCCAATCCCTGGTTTCAGACGTTTCCGAGGGAAGGCCACTCAGATAGCTATCGATGTCACTGTTGAGCCCGGCTGCCGATGCAGGCGAAAGCACAGCTCTTAGCAGTCGATCGGAAACGGACGCTACGCCTTGGGGTGCCTTATCGTCGTGGCATAGGGGCGTGTGTGTGCCGACCTGCTGTCCCGTCCTTCCGTCGATGAGAACGTATTCCTGTGTATCGTCCAACTGCTGCAGTTGGAATGTCATCTCTTCCCCGTGCTCAAGCGCTTTTCGCATCGGTTCGGTGTCGACGCAACGAATGTAGAATTCCTGCGGGGATTTGCCCGGCTTGTTGACGAAAAGAATGTTGATGAACTTCGTGTTCAAGTCCCCGGGAAACGCAACCATCCTGAACGATTCCGAACCAGTAGGCCGACCGACGAGAATGGATCTGCTTGCGCTTGCCGCAACGGATTGCATCTCGCTGCTTGAATCCAACGTTATCAAAACATAGGGCCTGACCGTCTTCAGTGGGACGAAAGCGAGAACCAGATAAAGAACGACTGCCATTGCGCCCGCGCCGACAACGGTCCAGCCGCGATAGCTGCCATGGACATGCGTGCCGAATGCAACCAGGATGATGCCAAAACCAATACATACAGCGAGCGCTGCGAGCTGCCAGTATGAGGGCGAGAGCGTAATATAGTAGAATCCGAAGCCTGCAATAAGCAAGCCCGCGATCAAAGCGACATATTCCATGCCATGAGGTATTGGCCGTGGCTCAGGTTGGCTATTGGCTGTAGATCGCAGTTCAGCGTTCGCGGTTTCATTCGCGTTTGCGTCGATGTCACTCATGTAAACGCCCCTCTGAGGCCTAGCCTCGAGGCAAATTTAACACCTTTAAAGTGTATTTCAAGACAAATATGGCGTGCCTGAGAAGAAATATTCTTCTTTTTATTCAGAGCTAGGCTGAACACTTAATTCGCGGCCGCAAGGGATAAACATAAATAACGAACGTCAGCGTTTTGATTCAGTATATCTGTTTTTTCATCGGCAGAATGCGGCTCTCATTGTTGAGCGCTCCCGCAAAGCCTGGCATCGTGGACGCCTCGACAGGAGCCCCCAAAGCCTTTGCTCTTAACGGCGACCGACGCTCCTCTTTCGATCGCTCCTATCGTCGGCGCAAGTCCTGGTTGGAGCAGAGGCAGGCGCAAATACGCATCATGCGTCGGCGTCTTTTCTTCATGCATGAGCGGGTCGCTGTGCGGCGTGGTGTCGGCCCTTGCTATTCACGATCGGAAGATGACCGAGAAATCGAATGGCGCATCGTTCATTGCACGACCGAGATGTCGGGGGATGTCAGTCGCCGCGGCCAGGGAACCTTCGTTCAGACCGCCCCAGCTTCCCTCATAGTACGCTTTCCAGATAGCCTTCATGCGGTCACGTATTTTCCCTTTGCTTATCGCGTAGTATTGCCACGCGACCAATGCCCGCCAATCTTCCAGTAGTCGCTGGTCGGAAAGATTGGATCGTCCGATTGGGCGCGCGCTATCTGGAACTTCGGTGAGCGACCATCGACGAGAGATTCCTCCATTTGACGCCTTCGTCTCCGTAACTCCGATGCCAAACATTGTTGAACCTAGCCCGCTGCTGCAGGCTGAGATGACGGATGCGACACCGCCACGAGTGTGGATTCCTCTGGCGTGTGCACCATCTACCCCCTGTACAAGCACTCCGTCAGCCCAAAAGGCCAACTGAGTTGCTGCAACCGACTCCGATCGGCTGATCTGCTTCCAACCGGCGGTAAACCAATGTTTCTCATCGTTAAATCCCTCCCTAACTCTTGATGCCCAGCGAAGCAGGTTATTTTCCACGCACGTCTTGATCGGATGAGATACGCAAAGCGTGCTTTCGAGTCCCGCAGACAGCCCAGATGCGCCTCGCTCACTGATGCCCGTTTCGTTGTGAAATTGCCTCCACGCATCTTCAGATAGTGCTGCCGACCAGATTTCAGTTAAGGTTTTCCAGACCTGCGCATCTTCATTCAGTCTGTGAAACAGGTCCGCGATATTGCCGCCAATCCAGTGGCCCATGCCGATGGTCAGGTTGGGATCCTCCGGGTCGTGGAAATGCACTTCGGAGAAAACCCGCCTTGACGAGCTCGTCGCGTTGAAAATCTTCTGCATGAGAAAGAGATCGGAATTCTCGTCAAGAACCTGGGACGGGTCGTCATTTACAAGGTCTGCCGCGTTCATTGTCTAAGCTCCAGGCGGTGGGTGCCGGCCATCCGTTCGAAGGACCAGAAGCCGGTGTTCAAGTCTTGTCAGACCCTAGCGGAGACTGGTTGAAGGATTTTCGGATCAAGTAAGGGTCCTCCGACCACGTCGAAAGGAATGAAACGGCGGCGGCCGCTTGCTGCCCTTCAAGACTATCAGCAGTTGGACTTCGTTGCCGACAGCGTCTCGAGCAATTCTCCTGTACGATGGGCGACACATCTAACAGGTACTGCGAGGAGCTATCTCAAACTCTTCCACTTTTCTTGCAAACTGCTCGAATGCTGATTCAGAACTCCCTGCCACCACGCCTTGAATTATATCACTTGGTGCACTTCATACTAGCTCACTTGTATAGTAAAAAAGAGCTACGCTCGGGTTGGGCGGACTCGCGTTATAGCGACGTCGAGTTCCCAACAAGAAACGCTAATTAGTTGGAAGGGCGTTTGCACCCGATTTCGAAGGGGCCGTGGGTGTGGAGCTTTCTCCGAGAGGCGTGGACCGAATGCGGTCGCGGTCACCGAAGACCCTCAAGTGCAACCGCCAGCCCAGAGCCGGAGAGAGCGGACGACGATGGCTTGGAGGCCTTTTTGGGGAAAGGTCCGCTGCGACGGGGTCGGGCTGCGACGCCCCTGAAGGTGGAAACACCGAGGGCCTCCAGCTCGCGAAGGGGCCGCCGCGGTCTGAGCCAAATTGCTATCGATCCCAAGGCCTTTTTGTCGGATACCGTAGGATTGGATCGGAGCTGACAATCCTTTGCAGTAATCAGTCTTCCCGAACGACAAGCGAAACAAAGCTGGTCGACCATCCCTTGACGGAAAGTTCCGGCGTCGGGCCGCGCTGCGTGGAAGCGGCATTGGCAAGCAGCTGTGCGAGCGGATCGCCGAGTTTCGTCGCCAACCCTTGGCGAAGGGTCTCGTCCGTCAGACAATCCTGTTCCAACGCCTCGGGAGCGATGGGTCGATCGGTGGAAATTATCAGGAAATATTCGCGGCCGGCTCTGTCTGGTGCTCTCAGAAGCTTCGTTCTGACCGAACCCAGAAGCGGTTCGTCCGATCCCGATGGCGGCGGCATTAGCAGCCTGACGCAGTAGTCCGCGTCGAGATTAAGAACGTAGGCGTGTTTGGGCGAAACACTCCCATTGTACAAACCCAGCACAAAGCTCTGGCGCGGCTTGATGACCGCTTCGCCGTCCTGCATCTTCGGATTGCTGACTTTGTCGGATCCCTTTGTGGCCAAGAGTACTCTTGCCCTGACCGGTGCGTTGGGGTTTTCTGGGTTAGAGAGAGAAAGAAGCGCCTGGTAGCGGGCCAATCGACCTAAAAGCAGTGCGCCTTGACCCTCGGTGAACGCCGACAAGGGGCGGACAGGGCCGACTGCAGAACCGTCCAGACGTTTGAGTCGAACGCCTTTATCTGAAACATCCAACCACTGTGTTGCATCACGGTCAGGAACGATCTCAACGAAGCTGAGCTTTTCGATGACGTCCTTGACCTGCCCGCGTTTCACCTCGTCTCCTCCAGACAATGCCACCCTTAGCCGCAAATCGCCAAATGAATGCGCCTGCTCCATTGCAAAAAGCCTTGCCGGCAAGATAACATCCTTTTTCAAATCGATTTCAGCCGACGCTGGATGGACGGCCGTCACGACGCCGTCGGTGAGAACAGGAAAGCCGCGGCCGGCCTCAGCCGCAGTGGTAAACAAGGCAAACTGCGAGCCTTGCGTTACGCCGGACACTGCGCCTGCAAAAAGTTTCACGCGCTGTGCGCCCTCAGGCTCGGCACGAACCGGTAGCTTTCCGAGAGGTCCCGCACCGAGAAATTTCTGCGACAGGCCGCCTTCGCCCTGCGGATTGTGGGGCACCCCCTGGCTGTTCAGTGTAACCCTTACCCTGGTAAGCACATCGAGATAGGTAACATCTTCCTCCGCTGTTTCCAGCACCCGAACGAGGGCTCTGCTGAATTCGCCGCGCACCACGCCATCACGGTCGGATTCCAGAGCTTCCTCATCGTCCTGAGCCGCGGCGAGCAGGATGCTGTCGCCGGTAAAGATGTTGTGCTGTGATGCTTGACTCTTGTTTGACGACCAACCCGCTGCTGGTTCGTTCAGCGCTGGGACGGTCCGTGCCTGCGCCCAGAGCCTTGTCCCGGTGCCGGAATGGCAACTATCCAGGATGACCACAGGTTTCAGCCCGCGGTCTAGGGCTTTTGCAACGAAGGAACTCAACTCGTCATCTATTATGTCGGGGATCTTCCCATCCTTGTCCCTTGCGTCGTAGGGCAAGATCGTGTCGTCAAGCTGGGAGGTTTCGTCCATCGATTTGTCGAACTGGCGCGAGCCGTGACCTGAGAAGTAAAAAAGGACGACATCGCCTATTGCTGCATCGGACAACAGCTTCTGCAGCCCATCGACCACCGCTTGACGCTTTGCTGCCTGATCGATGAGTGTCTCTGTGTTCGCCGGCATCAGACCGTAGCGATCACGCAGAACGCTCTCGAGTGCCGGGACGTCGTTGGCTGGACCCCTCAGATTGCGAAAAGAGCCACCATTTGAATTTTGATAGGTCCCAACGCCCACCAGGAGCGCATGGAGGCCCGGGCGTTGCTCGGCGCTCGCCGGCAGCGAAAACAGCACAAAACATAAGACGAATGCGGCTACCGGTCTCATGGCTGAGTTCCCTGCGTTTTGACGATGACGAATTCCCGAGCCAGAACAGGATCGGGAATGAACAGACGCGGCGTTTGGGCAACATTTTCGACCTCATCGAAGAAGGTGGACCGCTTTGCATCTTCCTCATATGTGATTGCCGGCACGGGCATACTGGCCATCTCCCTCTCCTGGTCCTGCTCCTTGGGTGATTGGATTTGCGCGAAACTCAGCCATTCGCCAATGGTGACATATCCATCTTTGTTATCATCTGCCTGCGGTCCAAGGCCTGGTTCGAACAGAACGTAGGAGAACAGTCCATGACCCAGTCGTTGCAGTTCGCGCGCGGATTGCCGGCTTTGTGATGCGCTGATCAAGAACATCGCCTTGTCATAGGCGAGCTGCGCCAACGAGCGCCCGGCAAGCGGACCAGCACGCTTATCGAGCTTGTCAAGGGTCTGGCCGGACTCACACGCGTCGATAATCAAAACCGTACGGTCCGCCTTTAAAGGGGTCAAAACATCGCGCAACGCGCTGGCCGAAACAGTGCCCTCGGTCTTGTCGCTTCCGACCAGACCGTCAGACGCGATCAACCGATAGTCTCCCGCAAAACCGCCACCATGGCCGGCAAAGAAAAAGAAAACGGCGTCGGACGGCGTGCTTGCAAGCAAGCCCGAAAGCGGACCGCTTGCGACCGGCTCGCGGCTCCCAGCCAAAATTTGCAAACCACTGAGAATTGTCGACGCGGTCGCCTGCTCGTCAAGCAGCGAAACGGGCACGATACGGGTGTAGTTGCCAGTCGATTTAAGGGTGGCTTCAAGCTTGGCTGCCGCAAGACGGGCATCGGCCTTAGCATAACGGAGCTTGTAGCCTTCTTGGTAGCTATCGATCCCCACCACGACGACGAAGGCGGTCCTATCACGGCGGAGGCTGTCACTACCATAGATGTGGAGTTCCGCCTCTTGACTGCGCAGGCCCGAATTCGAAAAGCAATAGACGCTCAGGACATTGTCTCCGTCGCTCAGCGGAATTTTTGATGAAAATTGCGCTTTGCCAGCGTTCAGTATCGGGCGGCTCGAGGCCACGAGGCGACGATTTCGAAAAACTCGACATTCTTGGACACCGTCTCCGAGATCGGCGACCTCAGACACGAGGTCGACATTGGCGTCTTCCCCGATCTTCTGCCCAATGACTTGACTATTTTGTCGGTTCGGCGCGATCACCTCCCAGGTTATCTGCTTGCCGCTCGCATCTACCCGCTCGTCCGAAACCAGGCTTGAGGTCGTCGACATCGGTGGCGCGGCATCCCGGAGGTAGTTCGATACCGGCGAGATGATCTGGACAGACGGAGGACGGGCGGACAGAGCCGGCGATCGCGGCGCTGCCGCATCAACGGCGCCATCTGCTATGATCAGTGACAAAAGCTGCGGTCGAAACCACGTGTCAAACAGAACAGAAGGCTCTTCGGCGCTCAACCGCGTCGAAGCACGCGTGCCACGGATATTTGCCCAAGCGGCATAG
The DNA here is from genome assembly GCA_000023185.1 of Rhizobium leguminosarum bv. trifolii WSM1325. Lineage (NCBI taxonomy): Bacteria > Pseudomonadati > Pseudomonadota > Alphaproteobacteria > Hyphomicrobiales > Rhizobiaceae > Rhizobium > Rhizobium leguminosarum. The sequence goes on from CP001627.1 coordinate 291,957, forward strand.
CTTCCATCGAAATATCCATCACTGGATTTCACGAGCCAGCCACGACGATCAGCGCCCAGCAATTCCCCCTTGGCATGGCCATCGCTGATCCTGTGAAAGGCGATGCGGCCATTGTTGGATCCGATCGCCACCGTCACGCCGTCTGGCGAAACAGCTATCGAGGAAATTGCCCCGCCAGCATAAAACTCGAGAGGCGTACTCTGTTCGCCGCTCCAAATGCGCACAGCGCCGGTGCGCTGGGCAAGGACGCCGAGAGATAAATCGCGCCGCCACGCTACAAGGTCATTGTTGCCACCGGCGCCCTCCGGAGGTGTTACAGATATCGGAGACGACCAACTCAGTGTAGCCATGTCACCCCCGGCCCGGAAGACTGGTACGCCCTCCGTTTTGGTGGACAGGGGAGTGATGATGCCCGTCATAAGGTCGACATCGGCGGTGCCTTCAAATCCTCGCACCACCACATGGTCGCCCTGTGGCTTGATCGCGACTGAAATTGCGGAAACATTTCCCAAAGCAATCTGGCGGGTCTCGAATGTCTCCGCCATGACCACGGTGATATTGTGATAGGAATGAATCACCGCAACCGAGCCACTACTGACGACCGCGTTTGGGCTATCAACGGAAAATGAACGAAGAACCGTCCCCGTCGTCACGTTGACGATTTCTGCCTTTCCGCTCTTGTGCACCAGCATCAGCGCCTCAGTGCCGACAAAGGCCAGCCCGACAATACCGTCCTTGTTGATCTCGGGAGACTTCGTCTGCCCCTCTCCGGTGCGGTAGGTGGCGCTGACATGTTTTTGCTGTTCGACATCGCTGAAACCAAGCTCGGGCGGTGTCGTTACGACATTCAACGGGTCTAGGACCCGGTAAAAATTCGAGGTCGGTTCCCAGATGAGCGCGCCGCCACCTTCAAGGCCTGCCGCAAGGTAGCGACCCGTGGCACTGAAGCCGAGAGCGGTGATCGCGTCGGCCTCCTGTCCCAAATCGTCCAAGCGAACCGGTGCCTTAAAATCAACACGCTGAATGCGACCGTTGGCTTGGCCAAGAAGAGCGCTATCCCCCCCATCGGCCATCAGTGTAAGCGGACTGTGACCTGCCGTATAGGTCTTGAGGGTCCAATCCCCTGGGTTCAGCCGGTAGATCATGTTTTGGCCGACGAACGTTGAGCTAAAATGGCCTCCGGCGACGACGGCGCCGTCTTCGGCAAAATAGATAAATTCCGGCGAATTCATCAAAGGTTGCGACCCGACAACGGTCCCATCAGGCAGCTGACGAACGACAACTTCTCTGTCGCCAACCTCCGCCAAGAGTTTCCTGTCTTGCGAAACCGCCAAGACGCCCTTGGCCGATGACGCGAAAGATCGTGTTTGGCCAGTTAATAGATTGAGCAAAACCACCGCGCCATTGCGCCGAAACACCAGCGTATCGTCGTCTGCGAACGCCGCCTGCATGCTGCCATCCTGGATTTCGATCGTTGCTTCTAACGTGCCGGTCTCGGCGTCCCATATCGACAGCAGCGAATAGGCAGCAGAGGTCAGCCATCTTCCGTGCGGGGAAAAAACAAGTCTCCCCGCCTGTCCCCGGAAGGATCGAACAATCCGATTGTTGGAAAGATCCAGAATCTGGATGTCAGCATCTCCGCCTACGAGTGTGGCGTATGCCGAGTTGTCGTTTATGACGGCAATCGCGACGTTTTCCGAGTTTGAAGGATCGACTGCCAGCCCTGCAACGGCCATTGCGCCAGGCGTCACATATTCGCTGATCAACAAGCCGGTCGCGGCTTCCCAGGTCTTCACACGCCCGTCCGTCCCAGCCGTGACGATCAGCCCGGTGCCAGCAATCCTGCCTGCTCCGACAATCTGCTTCAAATGAGAAATGGGGAGGTAAGCCAAAGGCCTGTCGTCGGCGGCGAGCCCCGGTCGCAAGAAGAGACCGAGGAGTAAAACAATGAGAAGAAATACGCATAATCCGGTTTGCTGTTTCAAGGCAGGCGCTCCTCTATCCATCGTCCACCTTGAAAGGCAAAGCGGCGTGCGCCATCGGCCGTGCTCACGACGATCTGCCCCTGATCGATCTCGACGCAACAGGACTGGCCAGAAGCATCTTCACCGTCTGTCTGATCGGAGGCGAGCCGCGCCTGCCAGCGCCAGGCACCCCCGGCCCTTCGAAAAACCTCGATCCGTCCAGGACCTGTCGGGCCAGCGTCGCCAAGGCTTAGACCACCATTCGTCCACACAAGCAGATCGTCTTCGACGGCAATCTGTCCAGAGAAGGTGCGCATTGCGGGCGGAGTGAAAATCACCTCAACTGGTGATAAAGGCTTTGCCACATCGAAGACGCGAATGGCGCCGTCCCCGCCCACAAAGACTTGGGTATCCGTCATGGCGACACTTTGCGCGCCGGTTTCGACCAGCTGCAAAGGATCATTTTCCGGGCTCTGCAGATCAAAAAGGTAGACCCTGCCAGAGCGGCCCTCAAGTACGACAAGCCGCCGCCCAGCCGAACGAACCTCCGCTCCGAAACGGCCATAGGCCACGGGGTGCGGAGAGCGCAGGCAGATCGTTCCTGCCTGGCCCCGCTGCTCAATACGGACCGCACCGGATCGTCGCACCGCTGCCTTGTGAGACCACGACGCCGCTCCAGCCTCCCAGACGGCGAGTGCAGCGGTGTCGGGTTGACCATAATCCAGGTCCGGAAGCCCAAAAAAATTCGAACCATCAGCGGTTGAACGCACACGCGGATCGACGCCCTCTCCCGATCCCATCGGGCAAAGCTGTTGCGCAGCTGCGGACGTGGCGCAACTGGCAAGGGCCAAGAACACTAAAG